>JAPLPD010000280.1 GCA_026400395.1 Alphaproteobacteria bacterium
GCACTGCCCGAATAGGGCACCGCGGTGCCGGCAAGCCCGCTGCGGCGCGCGAACATCTCGTGCAGCAGATGTGGCAGTGTCGCCACGCCGCCATTGGAAACATTCACCCCGCCCTGCCGCGTGCGCGCGTAGTCCACCAGTTCGCGCGGCGTGCGCACGGGCAGTGCGGGGTTCACCAGCAGCACCATCGGCGCCTGGCTGATCATCCCGACCGGCGCGAAGTCCCGCTCGGCGTCATAGGGTACGCGGCGGATCAGCGGCACCAGCACCTGGGTGGAGACGATGCCGATGAACAGCGTGGCGCCATCGGGTGCTGCGCGCGCCGCGGCTTCGGCGGCGATGGTGCCGCCCGCACCGGCGCGGTTCTCGACGATGTGCCGCGCGCCGAGCCGTTCGGAAAACGCCTCCGCGATCAGCCGCCCCACGACATCGGCCGCACCGCCCGGCGGGGCGGCCCACCTCATCAGCAAACCTGAAAACTGGAGAACGACAATGGAAGTGATTTTGTTCGAACGCGTCGCCAAGCTTGGCCAGATGGGCGAAGTGGTGCGCGTCAAGGACGGCTTTGCGCGGAACTTCCTGTTGCCGAAGGGCAAGGCGTTGCGTGCCACCGAGGCCAACAAGTCCCGATTTGAAGGCATGAAGGTCGATCTGCAGGCCAAGAACGTCGAGACCAAGGCCGCGGCCGACAAGATCGGCACCAAGCTCGACGGCAAGGCCTTCCCGGTCATCCGCCAGGCCTCGGAAACCGGTCAGCTCTATGGCTCGGTGTCGCCGCGCGATATCGCCGAACTGCTGACCGAAAACGGCTTTGAGGTCGGCCGCAGTCAGATCGCGCTTAACGTGCCGATCAAGACCATCGGCCAGCACAAGGTGCCGGTCCACTTGCATCCCGAGGTCGAGGTCCATGTCACCGTGAACGTCGCGCGCAGCGCCGACGAGGCGGAGCGGCTGGCACGCGGCGAGATCGTCACCGTTCGCCGCGAGGGTGGTGACGACGAGGACGAAGCCGAAGCAGTCAAAGCGGCGGCGGAAGCCATCTTCGAGCCCGGCGCCGTGGCCAAGTCCGAAGACGAAGCCGCCGCCGAGGCTCCGGCGAAAGGCTGACGGCGGCGCCGCTCAGTCGAAGATGTCGAACTGCTTCGGCGCTGGCGGAGCCGGTGGCGAAGCAGGCACCGGAGCGGATGCCGGTGCGGCCTCGGGTACGTGCGGCGGCGATGGCGCCGCTGCGGTCGCCGTGGCCGGCTGACGCACACGCTGGGCCCGCGATGGCGGAACCGGCTTATCCTCTGCCGGCTTGGCTGCCGAGTCCGCAGGTTTGGCACCTGGTTCCGCCGATGGCTTCGCAGCGGCGTCCGAGGGCTTCGCATCGGACGGATCGGCTGTGGGGCTCGGCGCGGCGGCCGCTGGCAGATCTTCGTCCGGCTTCACTGTGGCGCGAGAAGCCCGTCCGGTCGGGCCTGGCGTCGCCGCATTGGGCACAGCCGCGTTCTGGCCAGCCGGCGGCTGGCGCTGCGGCCGCGTCTCGGTCGATGCAGGCTTACTTTCGCTCGATCCGCCATCAAACCATCCAGGACTGCCGGGCGCGGAGGCCGTCGCGGGCTTGCCACCGGAGCGCGGCGTGCGCGCTTCCTTCGGCTCCGGGCCGGCCGGTATCTTGGAGAGATAGTTGGCGAGCGCCGCCGCGCTCTCACGGCTGTTGGTGTAGTGCTCGCGCAGAAAGCCCGCGAGGCCGCCTATGCCAACGCTCTTTCCGAGCCCCTGCGGGCTCTTGTGGCAACCGGCTCCGGTGCAATCGGAGGCAAAGAGCTGAGCCGGCGGCTTGGCGCTGAAGTTCTCGCCGCGCGAGGTGCCCTGCGGGCCATCCTGCGCCAACGCCTGCTGTGCCCCTAGACCGAGGAGGAGCGCGAGCGCGCAGCACCAGGATCGTGGCAGAATCCGACGCTTCATTTTCAACAACGAGGACCTCCATCCCACGCGCCAGCGCGCGGGTCGATCAGCAGGGCTGCGCCAGCGGCGCAAGGACGAAACCGAATCCGGTGTTTAACCCATATTCGCGCGAAAGTGAGGCCGTTGCGAGGGCGCACCGGCAAGGGCCCGGAAACCGCTAATTTTGAGGCAAAAGGCCGCGGCACCTGGGGCCGATCCGCCGGTCGTTCGCAAAGGCCGCCGGTTTGGCATTTTCGGCAAGCACGACACCAAGCCATGCGCCCGACCGTCCCCAGGAAATTCAGCGATGGTGATAACGGGGGTAAGCAGCCCCCCGCCCCCCACCACCGAGATGCCGGTGCTAAGCCATGCGTCCGCGCGGTTCATCGCAACCGAACACGCGCCAAGCCAGTCCCGCGCGAGAGTGCCCCATGTAGTGGTGTGACCGTCTGAGTTCGCTCAAAACAAGAAAACTTCAGTGCGACCGCTCCTAATCTTCGACACACCCGGCTTCTCCGATCGCTCCTCATGGCACCACTCGATTCGAACGTCCGCAAATTGCCGGAACCAGCCGCTCCGGAACCTCGCATTGCGCCCAACAACATCGAAGCGGAGCAAGCACTGCTCGGCGCCATCCTCGTCAACAATGACGCGTACTACCGGGTTTCGGATTTTCTGAAGCCGGAGCATTTCTTCGATCCGACCCATCAACGCCTCTATGGCTTGGTCTCGGAATTGATCCGGGCCGGCAAGCTCGCCACGCCGATCACGCTCAAGACATTCCTGCCGACCGACACCAACATCGGCGGGCTCAACGCCAGCCAGTATCTCGCGCGGCTCGCCGCCGAAGCGACCACCGTCATCAATGCGACGGACTATGCCCGCACGATCAGCGATCTGTCGGTGCGGCGGGACCTGATCGCCATCGGCGAAGACATGGTGAACGTGGCGTTCGACGCGCCCGTCGATTTCGCGCCGCGCGAACAGATCGAGGATGCCGAGCGCAAGCTCTATGAGATCGCCGAGACGGGCCGCTTCGGCAAAGGCTTCCAGATTTTCAAGGATGCACTGAAGACCGCCGTCGATATGGCGGCCAATGCGTTCCAGCGCGACGGCAAACTGTCCGGGCTGGCCACCGGCTTGAAAGACCTCGACTCGAAAATGGGCGGCCTGCAGTCGTCGGATCTGATCATCGTCGCCGGGCGCCCCGGCATGGGCAAGACCGCGCTCGCCACCAACATCGCCTACAACATCGCCAAAGCCTATCGAAACGAGTTGCAGCCCGACGGGCGCTACCAGACCGTGAACGGCGGGATCGTCGCGTTCTTCTCGCTGGAAATGTCGGCCGAACAACTTGCCACGCGCATCATCGCCGAGCGGACCGGGATTCCGTCGAGCCACATCCGGCGCGGCGGCATCACCGAAGCCGATTTCGAAACCATCAAGGACGTGTCGATCGAACTCGAAAACTTGCCGTTCTATGTGGACGAGACCGGCGGCCTTGCGATCGCGCAGCTTGCCGCGCGCGCGCGCCGCCTCAAGCGGCAGAAGGGTCTCGACGTTCTGGTGATCGACTACATCCAGTTGCTGTCGGGCTCCCAGCGCAAGGCCAACGAAAGCCGCGTGCAGGAGGTGACCGAGATCACAACCGGACTGAAAGCCTTGGCGAAAGAGCTGAACGTGCCGATCGTGGCACTGTCGCAGCTCTCGCGGCAAGTCGAGAATCGTGACGACAAGCGCCCGCAACTTTCCGATCTTCGCGAGTCCGGCTCGATCGAACAGGACGCCGACGTGGTGATGTTCGTGTACCGCGAGGAATATTATTTGAGCAACAAGGAGCCTCGCCCGGGCAGCGAAGAGCACCTCAAGTGGCAGACCGACATGGCGATGGTGCACGGCAAGGCCGAGGTGATCATCGGCAAGCAGCGCCACGGCCCAACCGGCACCGTGCAATTGCAGTTCGACGCGGCCGTCACGCGGTTCGGCGATCTCAGCCCGGCCGATCACATGCCGGAGCGACTCGGCGAATAGGTCGCGCCGGCGTCGCATTGCAGTCGCAGGCATCGAAGATCATCGTGGCCGAGTCGGGTCGGCGGCCAAGATCAAGAGGGCGTTAATGTTTAAGGTATTCGGGCGCGCGGTCCTGCTTTGGATCTTGTTCGCCGGATTGACGCCGCCCGCCGGCGCGCAGACCGCCCCGCAGGAGATCAAGGTCGCCACCCGCGTGCTGCCGCCAATGGTGGTGCAGCAGGGCGACACGCTCACCGGCTTCAGCATCGACCTGTGGAATGCGATTTCCGAAAAGCTCAACCTCAAGACCAGCTATCAGACCGCCCCCGACGTTCGCTCGCTGCTCGATCAGGTGCGAACCGGAAATGCCGAGGTGGGCATCGCCGCGATTTCGATCACAGCCGCGCGCGAAGCCGAGTTCGATTTCTCGCAGCCGATGCTCAACGCCGGTCTGCAAATCATGGTGCGGGGCAAGGCCAAGGACGGCGACGCCAACCCGCTGTGGGATTTACTCAGTCTGCTGTTCTCGCCGACGATCCTGGTGTGGCTCGGAATAGCGTTCCTGCTGGTCCTGGTGCCGGCGCATCTGGTCTGGCTGCTGGAGCGTCATCATCCTTCCGGCATCATCCCGACGCCGAACTACATACCCGGCATCTTCTATGCGCTGTTCTGGGCCTCCAGCACCCTCGCGACCCAGGGCGAGCAGATGCCGCGGCATTGGCTGGCGCGGGTGATCGCGATCCTGTGGATGTTCACCGGCGTGGTGTTCGTCGCCTTCTACACCGCGCAGCTCGCCGCGACACTGACGGTCCAGCAGATACAGGGCGGCATCAACGGACCGGACGACCTCCAGGGCAAACACGTCGCGACGACGCGCGGCAGCACCGCCGCCGCCGCGCTTCGCGAATTGCGGGCCCAGGTCGAGGAGGTGTCGCGCATCGACGACGCCTACACGGCACTGATCGACAAGCAGGTCGATGCGGTGGTGTTCGACTCGCCGGTGCTGCTCTACTACGCCGCCAATACCGGCAAGGGGCAGGTCCACCTGATCGGCACGCCGTTCCGCAAGGAGGATTACGGGATCGTGTTCCAGCCCAACAATCCGCTGCGCAAGCGCGTCAACAACGCGCTGCTCGCGCTGCGCGAGGACGGCACCTATCAAAAAATTCACGACAAGTGGTTCGCCGTCAAATAAAGGGCACACGGCACCCGCACTGAATTTGCACTGAATACCTTGGCTGAATTCCTTGGCCGGTGCCGGCACCCCTATGGGTTCCAAACACGCCGCGCTATCATTTGTGCGCTGCAGCAACCATATGGCGGGTTGGTCGTTGTTTCGGCGTATTTCGCCGTGAGAAAATCGCCACAGGAGATGCCGTGATCAATTTGCGCGACGTGATGGCCAACCTGAACACCGGTAATCTGGTGCGACTGGACAAATTGGTCCAGAGCGCCCGCCGGAATGGCCCGGCCATGAAAGCCGGCCTGGCCACCGCCACGCTCCAGCCCGTTCCCCCGCACCTGCGGGAGGTCCGGGACTTCGGATCCAATCCCGGCAATCTGCGAATGCTGACCTATCTGCCGGAAAATCTTCCCTCAGAGGCCGCTCTTGTGGTGGTGCTGCATGGCTGCACCCAGACCGCCGAAGGCTACGATCTTGGCGCCGGCTGGTCGACGATCGCCGACCGCTATGGCTTCGCCCTGCTCTTGCCCGAACAGCAACGGTCCAACAATCCCAACAACTGCTTCAACTGGTTCCAGCCCGAGGACAGCCAGCGGGATCGCGGAGAAGCCCTGTCGATCCGCCAGATGATCGAGACGATCGCGGTTGATCAACGGATCGACCGGCGGCGCATCTTCATCACCGGCCTGTCGGCGGGCGGAGCGATGACGTCAGTCATGCTGGCCTGCTACCCGGAGGTGTTCGCGGGCGGCGCGATCATTGCTGGCTTGCCGTTCGGCGCGGCCACCAATGTACAGCAGGCGTTCGAAAGCATGTTTCAAAGCCCCGCCCGCCCGGCGCGGGAATGGGGCGATCTGGTGCGGAAAGCGTCACCGCATGCCGGCCCTTGGCCTCGCGTCTCGGTCTGGCATGGCAGCGTGGATACGACCGTCATTCCGCCGAACGCGGACGAGATCATCAAGCAGTGGACCGACGTGCACGGTCTTGCCATCGCGCCATCCCGTCGCGTCAACGTCGATGGCCATCCCCGCGAAGTCTGGACCGACGGCAACGGCGCCGAACAGATCGAGTCCTACACGATCGCGAACATGGCGCACGGTACGCCGCTCGCAACCAGCGAGGCGGTGGGAGCCTGCGGCGAGGCCGGACCGTTCCTGCTGCAGGTTGGAATTTCGTCGTCCTATCACATCGCCAAATTCTTCAATCTGGCCGTCGCCCATCCCCGTGAATCGCAGCGAGCCCAACCGTCGGAGGCGTTCCCCGCCCCTGGCCTGAAGGGCACAATCCTGGACAAGGACTTCGATCAAAGTCCGAACCGAGCCGCAAACACGCGGCGTCCACCGTCCTCTCCCTTCGAGATCGGCACGGTCATCGCCAAAGCACTGAAGGCGGCGGGGCTGATGCGGCCGTAAAGCCGGGGCGCCGCTTTACGCGCGCTTCCGGCCCGTCCATATACCCGCCCATGGCCCGTGCTCCCCAACCCTCCCTGCCGCCGGAATCCGCCGCCACGACCGGCGGCCCGTCGCCCCATGAGGCCGGCGGAATTCTGACCATCGATCTCGGCGCGGTCGCCGCCAACTACAAACTGCTGCGCGGGCGGGTGACGCCGGCCGAATGCGCCGCCGTGGTCAAGGCCGACGCCTACGGTTGCGGCATCGATCAGGTCACCGCCACACTGTCGCGTGCCGGCTGCCAGACCTTCTTCGTCGCGCATCTGTCCGAGGCGCGGCGCGTGCGCGCCATCGCGCGCGAGGCGGTGATCTACGTGCTCAACGGCTTCTCGTCGGCGGCTGGAGCGGGCTTCGTCGAGACTTACGCGCGCCCGGTGATCAACAGCCTGGTCGAACTCGCCGAGTGGGACCATTTCGTCGCGACCTCGGGCTATGCGGGCAGCGCCGCGTTGCATGTCGATACCGGCATGAACCGGCTAGGTCTCACCATCGAGGAGGCGGCGGCGATCGCCGCTCACATCCGTTCGGAGAGTCACCACGTCGCACTGCTGATGAGCCACTTCGCCGGCGCCGACCGGCCGGCGCATCCGCTGAACGATCAGCAGATTCGCCAGTTCCGGGAGGTCCGCTCGCTGTTTCGCGGCATCGGCAGTTCGCTCGCCAACTCGTCCGGAATTTTTCTCGACGCATCGGCCCACTGCGACCTGGTGCGACCGGGCATCGCGCTCTACGGCGGCAACCCGATCCCCGGCAAACCCAATCCGATGCAGCCGGTCATCGAACTCAAGGCTCACATCCTCCAGGTCCGCAATCTCGGCAAGGGCGCGGCGGTTGGCTACGGCTCCACCTGGACCGCCAAGCGCGAAAGCCGCATCGCCGTGATCGCCGCGGGCTACGCCGACGGCATCTCCCGCGCCGCCGCCATCACCGAGGGCGCCAAGCCCCGCGAGGTCAACGTTGCCGGCAAGCGCTGTCGCATGGTCGGACGCATCTCGATGGACCTGCTGGCACTGGACGTCACCGACCTGCCGGTCAGCGCAGTTCGCCGCGACCAGATGGTCACGCTGATCGGCGACGGTATGACGCTCGAGGATGTCGCCGCCCAGGCCGGCACCATTTCCTATGAAGTGCTGACTGGGCTTGGCCCCCGGTACCACCGGGTGTGGAAGGGCTGACTTCAGCCATTAATGTTCTTGAAATGTTCTCCTGCGATGGATAGCGTCTTGCTGGCTCAAATCGCGGGATTCGCAATGTCACGCCGCAACATGACCTACGTTTGCCAGCACTGCGGCGGCGCATCGGCGCGCTGGCAGGGCAAGTGCGAGGCCTGCGGCGAGTGGAACTCGATGGTCGAGGAAGGCGACGGCCTGGGCGGTGTCGCCGGCCGGCCGGCCGGCCCCGGCCGTGCCTCCCGCAAGGGCCGCAGTTTCAAGCTTGAGCCGCTGATCGGCGAAAATCACGAGGCCCCGCGCCTGCCGTCCGGCCTGCCGGAGCTTGATCGCGTCACCGGCGGCGGCTTCGTGCGCGGCTCGGTGCTGCTGATCGCGGGCGACCCCGGCATCGGCAAATCGACCTTGCTGATCCAGGGCGCAGCGGCGCTGGCCCGTCTTGGTCACCGCGCCGTTTATATTTCCGGCGAGGAGGCGGTGGCCCAGGTGCGGCTCCGGGCCGAACGGCTCGGCCTCGGCGACGCCAAAGTCGAGCTTGCCGCCGAAACCTCCGTCGAGGACATCGTTGCCACACTTTCCGAGGGCCCGACGCCGCGTCTAGTGATCATCGACTCGATCCAGACCATGTGGACCGATGGCATCGACTCCGCCCCGGGTACGGTGACGCAGGTGCGCGGGTCGGCCCAGACGCTCATTCGCTACGCCAAGAAGTCCGGCGCCGCCGTCATCCTGGTCGGTCACGTCACCAAGGACGGCCAGATCGCCGGCCCCCGCGTGGTCGAACACATGGTCGACGCGGTGCTCTCGTTCGAGGGCGACGGGCCGCACCAGTTCCGCATTCTGCGCGCCGTGAAGAACCGCTTCGGCCCGACCGACGAGATCGGGGTGTTCGAGATGACGGGTCTGGGACTTCGCGAGGTCGCCAACCCGTCTGAACTGTTCCTCTCCGAGCGCGATCTCGGCTCGCCCGGTACCGCAGTGTTCGCCGGCATCGAGGGAACCCGGCCGGTGCTGGTGGAAATTCAGGCGCTGGTTGCACCGAGTTCGCTTGGCACTCCGCGCCGCGCCGTGGTCGGCTGGGATTCAAGCCGGCTATCGATGGTTCTAGCTGTCCTGCAAGCCCATTGCGGCGTCAATCTTGGCGGGCACGACGTCTACCTCAACGTGGCCGGCGGTTTGCGCATCGTCGAGCCGGCGGCCGATCTCGCCGCCGCCGCCGCGCTGGTTTCGTCGCTTGCCAATGCGCCATTGCCCGCCGATGCCGTCTATTTCGGCGAGGTGTCGCTGTCAGGCGCTGTGCGCCCCGTGGCGCAAGCGCCGGCACGTTTGAAGGAGGCGCAAAAGCTCGGGTTTGCCCGCGCCGTGGTCCCCGAAACGGGGGCGGACGCCGCCAGTTCCGCGCTTGCCCTCAACCCGGTCGGCTCCCTCGTCAGCCTCGTCTCCGACATTGCAGCGCGCGGCGAGAAATCCCCGAAAAAACGGCGTCCACAAGCCGCAGAAGACGAGTGACGGGACCGCACCGGGCCGCTATATCAAGCCCTCGTCGGCCGCCGGAAAACGACACAAAATTAAACCATTGGGCCGAGGGTTAGAGGCCCTTGCCGACACCGGTCCGGGCAGTGAGTGTGGGAGACAGACCGATCCCGATTCGCCCGATCATCCTCCGACCAGCAAATCCGAGCTGAGCGATCCATGCCCATTACGTGGCTCGACATTATTTTGCTTGGCGTAATGCTGATCTCCGGCCTGCTCGCCATGATCCGCGGCTTCATGCGCGAGATCCTGTCGATCACCGCCTGGGGCGCGGCCGCTCTGGCGACGCTATTGCTGTATCCCAGGCTTCTGCCCTTCGCTAAAGCCAACATCTCCAGCGACATCGTAGCGACCGGCGCGGTGATCGGCGGCGTCTTCCTGATCACGTTGCTGATCGTCTCGATCATCACGGTGCGTATTTCCGACATGATACTGGACAGCCGGATCGGCGCGCTCGATCGCACGCTGGGCTTCCTGTTCGGCCTCGGCCGCGGCCTCATCATCGTAGTGGTCGCGTTCCTGTTCTTTGCCTGGCTGGTTCCCGCCAGCAAGCAGCCCGACGGCGTCAAAAACGCAAAATCGCTCGAAGTCCTCAACAAGACCGGCGATTGGCTGCAGGCTCTGTTGCCGCAGGACATGGATAACTACCTGTCTCAGTGGTTCAAGAAGCGCCCGAAGGACGAGGACACCCCGGATGCCGCGCCCGGCCAGCGTTCCGATATCACCTCGCCGGAGGTCACCGGCTCGGTCGGCGCGCGCGCCGGCTACCCGCGGGCCGACCTCACCGACATGCGTCAGTTGATCGATGCCACCAAGCAGCGATGAGCAGAGGGATCAGGCGATGACAACTGACATCGAGACGTTCGATCCGAATGCCGACCGGCTTCGCGAGGAATGCGGGGTGTTCGGCATCTTCGGGCACCCCGATGCCGCCGCCATCACCGCGCTCGGCCTGCACGCGCTGCAGCACCGCGGCCAGGAGGCCGCCGGCATCGTCTCCTTCGACGGCAAGCGGTTCCACTCCGAGCGCCGCATGGGACTGGTCGGCGACAACTTCTCCCGCCGCGAGGTGATCGACCGCCTGCCCGGCACCACCGCGGTCGGCCATGTCCGCTACTCCACCACAGGCGAGACGATCCTGCGCAACGTTCAGCCGCTGTTCGCCGAGTTGGAAGGAGGCGGCTTCGCCATAGGCCATAACGGCAATCTGACCAACGGCCTCTCGCTCCGCCGCCAACTCGTGGCTGAGGGCGCGATGATGCAATCGACCACCGACACCGAGGTGATCCTGCATCTGGTGGCGCGCGCCAAGCGCAACCGCTTCATCGACCGGTTCATCGAAGGACTGCGCCAACTCGAAGGCGCCTACGCCTTCGTCGGCATGACCAACAAGAAGATGGTCGGCGCGCGCGACCCGCTCGGAATTCGCCCGCTGGTTCTCGGCCGCCTCGACGGTCATCCGGTGCTCGCGTCGGAAACCTGCGCGCTCGATATCATCGGCGCGACCTACGTGCGCGACGTCGAGAACGGCGAGGTGCTGGTGTTCGACGAAGAGGGAATGCATTCGCACAAGCCGTTCCCGCCGATGGCGCCACGGCCGTGCATCTTCGAGTACATCTATTTCGCGCGGCCCGACTCCGTGATCGGCGGACGCGCCGTCTATGACGTGCGCAAGGCCATGGGCGCGCAGCTTGCCAAGGAATCGCCGGCCATCGCCGACGTGATCGTGCCGGTGCCGGACTCCGGCGTGCCCGCCGCGATGGGCTATTCGCAGGCCGCCGGCATCCCCTACGAGATGGGGATCATCCGCAACCACTACGTCGGGCGCACCTTCATCGAACCGACCCAGCAGATCAGGCAACTCGGCGTTCGCTTGAAGCACAGCGCCAACCGCGCGGTGGTAGCGGGCAAGCGCATCGTGCTGGTGGACGACTCCATCGTGCGCGGCACCACCTCGCTCAAGATCGTGCAGATGATGCGCGACGCCGGCGCCAAGGAGGTGCACTTCCGAATCTCCTCGCCGCCGATCACGCACCCGGACTATTACGGCATCGACACGCCGGAGCGCGACAAGCTGCTCGCCGCCACCCACTCGCTCGAAGAGATGCGGACCTTCATCGGCGCGGATTCGCTGGCCTTCCTTTCGGTCGAAGGCATCTACAAGGCGATGGGCTTCGAGAGCCGCGATCCGCTGCGTCCGCAGTTCACCGATCACTGCTTCACCGGCGAATATCCGACCGGCCTCACCGACCATACCGGGCAGCAGAGCCAGCCGCGCCAGCTGTCGCTGCTGGCGGAGGCGGGCTGAGCGAAGCATCTGACGCCGGAACGAGATCGCGCATTAAAAAACCCCGGCTTTCGAGCCGGGGTTTTGTTTTGCCTGTTGGCGACAGCGCGTGGAGCCGTGCGCTATTGGCCGCTGAACTTCACGCCGAGGCCGAGCCGCACCGCATTCTCGGTGACGTGGTGGCGATCGGTCAGCGTCGGGCGCGACGCCGGCAGATGCTTGATCTCATCGAAGTCGGCGTAGCGGTATTCCAGGCGAGCCAGCCAGTTGCCCGCGAAGGCATATTCGACGCCGAGACCGGCGGTCAGGCCAATGCCAACGTCCGACAGGGTCGAGGTGCCGCCGCCTGGCAAGGTTGCCAGACCTCCCGGCAGCGTCGTGTAGGTGTGGCGGATGTCGGCCGCCGCGCCGCCGCCGGTGCCATAGAAGAACACCCGATCGATCGCGTAACCCAAACGGACGCGCGCCGAGCCCTGGGCCCGCGTGCGCGAGTCATAGAAGCTCCCAACCGCGTCATTGAATAGGGTCGAGCCGCTGATGTCCGCCCATTCGCCATCGCCCTCGATACCGATGACCCAAGGACCGGCGAACTGATAGTTGCAGCCGACGAACCCACCGACCTTGATGCCGTCCGGATTGGCGGCGTTCACCGGAGTGGTTGCGACGCGAATGCTTGCTGCGTTGGCCTCACTGGCCGAGTCGCGCTGGGCGGCGTAGCCCACCTGGGCGCCGATGTAACAACCGGTCCAATTGTACGGCGCCGCGGAATACTGAGATTTGACCGCCATATCCTCAGACATTGCGGTGGCAACGCTCGCAAAGAACGCAACACCCGCGACAACAAACGCCTTCATCTTGAACCCCCGCCACATTACTGAGGAACGAGCCGAAGTCTACCACGAGTGATTTCCAAGGGGCTGTAACGATATGGCAACAGTCCACACTAATCGGACGGCGAGAACCCCGCCGTTCCTGCATTTGCGGGTGCGGATAGCCCCCCTTCGCCCGAGCCTTTGAGACTATAGTCACAAAGGCCAGATCGCTCCGAAGCCCCAGCTTCGCCGACCCTGGCGCGTTGTCACCTGATCCCCGACTTGACCCGGCCATTTCTGAGGACGATCAACAGCTTGAAACCATCAAGAGTGTGACACTTGGCATGACCAAATCCCTCGCCTCCCGCATCGCGCTGATAACCGGCGCCTCCCGCGGCATCGGGTATTCCCTGGCGATCGCTCTCGCCCGAGAAGGCGCCCATGTGGTCGCCACCGCGCGCACCCCGGGGGGGCTGGAAGAACTCGACGACGCCATCAAGGCAGTCGGCGGCACCGCCACTCTGGTGCCGCTGGAGATGCGCGACACCGACGGAATTGTCCGCCTGGCCGCCGCCCTAAACGATCGCTACGGCAAGCTCGACATCCTAATCGGCAACGCCGCGCTCGGCGGGTCCAACTCACCGCTGGACCATTTCCAGCCGAAGGAGTGGGACGAGGTGATGGCGGTCAACGTCACCGCCAACTGGCATCTGATCCGCACCATGCACGCGCTGCTGCTGCGCTCCGACGCAGGCCGCGTTGTGTTCCTCACATCCGGCGCCGCGTCCAACCCGCGCGCCTACCGGGGCCTGTACTCCACCACCAAGGGCGCGCTCGAGGCGATGGCGCGCACCTACGCCAACGAGACGCTGACGACGCCGATCAAGGTCAATCTGTTCGCACCGGGACCGACGCGGACGCGAATGCGCGCGGCGGTGGCGCCGGGCGAAGACCCGATGACGCTACCGACCGCCGAGGCGGTCGCAGAGACGATCGTACCGATGTGTCTGCCAAGCTTTGCGGAAACCGGAAAGATCTACGACTACCGCGCCGGCCGGCTCAATGCGTTCCGGCCGCCGGCCTAGCCTTTGACTGCCGAGAGTTAGCCGCGAACCCGCAGCAGCGGGCCGCACGAACCATGACGGCCGTGCCAGCGGTCGCGGCAACGGCTTACCGGCGTCGTCACAGGCACCGAAACGGTGTCGGGCATTTCCACCACGCGATACTGACGGGTGACAAAATTGACCGTGGTCACGATCGGAACGCGATGCACATAGCGCGTTTCCTTTTCAACGATCGTGTGGTTGTGCTGGACCACGCCGGTGTTGCGCGTCTCGTCCTCCTCGATCACCAGACGATTGGTTTCCGTGACCCGCCGGCCTGCCGGGACCACCGTCACGGTGTTGATGACGCGGGAATGATCGACGTTGCGTACCTTCTTCACCACCTTCCGATCATCGTACTTCCGCGGCGGCGGGCAATCGGTGCAATCGGTGCTGCGCGCGCGGCGCGGACGTTTTTCTTCCGCAACCGGCTGCTCGGCTGGAGCGGCCTGATCCTGGCTTTCCTGCAAGCGGTTGGCGCTCTGGATCTTCTTGATGACCTCTTCGGTGTCGTAGCGCGATGGCGCCGGCGTGCAATCGACGCACTCATCGTTGAGCGGCGCCGCGGCAACCGGGCTGACAAAGGCCAACCCAAGCACCGCACCGGCCGCGACGAACTTCAGAATGATATTGCCGACCACGATCGACCCCACATGCTGGCTGCGAGAATGGCTGAAAGTAGCCGCTCGCAGGCCCGATGTGCGGATTTGCGGGTTAACGGGTTAACGGGTTAATCGGTTAATCCCGTCACTGCCGCTTGCGCTTGCGTCCCTCAAAGGGATTTTCCTTCTCCCGCAAGGTCAGGCGGATCGGCGTTCCCGGCAGGTCGAAGGTCTCGCGCAACGAGTTGACCATATAGCGCTGATACGCGGGCGGCACCTTGTCGGCGCGCGCGCAGAACAGCACGCAGGTCGGCGGACGCGCCTTGGGCTGCGTCACATAATTCAGCCGGATGCGCCGCCCAGACACCGCTGGCGGCGGATGCGCCGCGGTCGCCTCTTCGAGCCACTTGTTGAGCTGGTTGGTCGATACGCGCTTGTTCCAGACCTCGTGGACGTCGACGATCGCCTCCATCAGCCGGTCGAGGCCGTCGCCGGTCAGGCCGGACACGCCGACCACCGGCACGCCTTTGACCTGCGGCAGCCGCTCGTCGGCCTGCTCGTGCAGCTTGGTGATGCCGCCGGCTTTTTTCTCGTGCAGATCCCATTTGGAGATGGCGATCACCAGCGCCCGCCCCTCGCGCTCGACCAGATCGGCGATGCGCAGGTCCTGCTCCTCGAACAGACGTTCTGCGTCCATCAGCAGCACCACGACCTCGGCGAAACGGATGGCGTTGATGGTGTCGGCGACCGAAAGTTTTTCGAGTTTCTCCTGGATGCGCGGAGGACGCCGCAAGCCGGCTGTGTCGTGCAGCCGGAATTCCCGCCCCTTCCAGGTGAGATCGACCGCGATCGTGTCGCGGGTGAGACCGGCTTCGGGTCCGGTGACCAGGCGGTCCTCGCCAAGCAGCCGATTCACCAGCGTGGACTTGCCCGAGTTCGGCCGGCCGACCATCGCGACGCGGATGTGGCGCGCGGCGTTGGGGTCTTCAACAACCTCGACCGGCTTGCCTGTCACATCCGGCAGGGCTTCGCGCACCGCTTCGAACAGATCGACCAGCCCCTCGCCGTGCTCGGCCGAAATGCCGACCGGATCGCCGAGGCCGAGTTCGTAGGCTTCCAGAACCCTCGCCCCGCTGCCCTTGCCCTCGGCCTTGTTCGCCACAACGATCACCGGCTTGTTGGCTCGCCGCACCAGATCGGCAAACACGCGATCGTCGGGCACCGGTCCGGTCTTGGCATCGAGCACGAAGAACACGGCGTCGGCCTGCTCGATCGCCAGTTTCGTCTGCGCCAGCATCCGGCCCGGAAGGCTCTCGGCGCTGGCTTCCTCCAGTCCGGCGGTGTCGATGACGGTGAAGTCGAGATCGCCGAGGCGGGCGGGCCCCTCCCGCCGGTCGCGGGTGACGCCGGGCATGTCATCGACCAGCGCAAGGCGCTTGCCGACGAGGCGGTTGAACAGCGTGGACTTGCCGACGTTCGGCCGCCCAACAATGGCAATGGTGAAGGTCATGGCTATTGGATGCACAGCTTTAGGCAGGCAAAACAAGCCGAATGATCAAACCCGGCGGCGGGCCTAGCGCTTCGGCGGATCGGGGAACACCGATCCGGACTGGGCGGGCGCCGGCCGGCCCGGCGCCGGCGGCGCTTCGGGCCACGCGGATTGGCCGCCCTGAGCCGGCGGGGCGGCGGGCGGTGCCGCCGCGGCGCGGGGCTGCGCCGGCGGTTTCGCCGCAACCGGCTTCACAGCCGGGGCGGGCCTTGGCTTGGGCTTGGCCTTCTGTTCCGGAATCGGCAACGGCTCGGGCACAGGCTCCCGGTAGCCTTCCACCAACTCTGCCGGCACGCCCTGCGGCACCCCCGGGACGCCCTCCGGGAAGACCGCCTTGCGGTCACCCGGCAGCGGCTTCTTGGTGCTGAACCATTCGGTCGGATCGAACGTCGAGCAGCCGGACGTCGTGAGCCCGAATACGAGCAGCGCAGCGGCCAGAAGGGTACGGCTGTGGCGCATCCCGCTCAGCTCTTCTTATCGGCGTCCGAAAGAGCCAGCAGCATCTGAATCTGGCCGCGAGTCCCGGTCGGCGTTTCGGTGTCGGCGAGCACCATGTCGGACCAGCGCCGCATCGCGGCGATGTCCTTGGCGCGCCAGGCCGCCAGCGCCAGCGAACCGCGGGCGCTGTGGCGGAATGTCCGGTCGGACGCCGTCAACGGCTCCAGCCGCTGCGCGATTTCGCTGTATGGCGCGGTATCGACCAGGATGGTGCCGGCGCGCAGCGCGGCCATATCCTGCAACACGCGCCCGGCGCTCGCGTCGGCGGCGAGAGAGTCATAGATCGCGACGGCGGCCTTGGTATCGCGGCGCGCAAGCTCGGCCGCCTCGCGGAATTTGGCGAGCGTGCGATAGCTGGTGGTGCCGGTCGAGGCGAGCTTGGCGAACGCCTCCTCGGCCTCCTTGTTCTTGCCCTCGGCGGCAAGCGCCGCGGCGGCCTGAAACGCTGAGCCCGACTCGGCGGCCTTCTTCGCCTCGAACCACTCGTAGGTTCGCCAGCCGCCGACCGCGGCCACCAACAGAACGCAGGCGGCGATCAGGTAAACGCCATACCCCTCCCACAGCTTGCGGAGCTGTTCGCGGCGTAGTTCCTCGTCGACTTCGCTGAAGATATCGGACACGGAGCGTTCCCTTTGGCCCTGGCGGCCTTTTGTCGGCTAAGACCCTGCGCAGGCGAGTAAATTATTGATGTGGCGGTGACAAGGCAAAGCCCAAGCTGGCATCCGAGACCGCGTCATAGCGGCACGACCGTTAACAGCCAGCCGCCGCCCCGCCAATCACTTCTTTTTCATGCCGTAGACTTCATCGGGTCCGGGAAACGCGCGCTTTCGGACGTCGTCGGCATATCCCTGCACAGCGGCCTCGATACCCGGCCCGATATCGCCGTAGCGGCGCACGAACTTGGGCACCCGCGGCGACAGCCCCAGCATGTCCTCCAGCACCAGAATCTGACCGTCGCAGGCGGCGCTCGCGCCGATGCCGATGGTCGGGATCGGCACCTGTTCGGTGATGCGGCGAGCCAGCGGCTCGGCCACCGCCTCGATCACCAGCGAAAACGCGCCCGCGTCGGCGACCGATTTGGCGTCGTCCTCGATCGGCCCCCAGTCCTTCTCCTCGCGGCCCTGGGCGCGAAACGATCCGATGGTGTTGATCGCCTGCGGCGTCAAACCGACATGGCCCATCACCGGCACGCCGCGCTCGGTGAGGAACGCAATGGTCTCGGCGAGCCGCCGGCCGCCTTCGACCTTGATGGCGCCGCAGCCGGTTTCCTTCATGACGCGCGCCGCGTTCATGAACGCCTGCTCCTTCGACGCCTCGTAAGATCCGAATGGCATATCGACCACGACCAGCGCCCGGCTCGAGCCGCGCATCACCGCGTGGCCCTGCAGGATCATCATTTCGAGCGTAACCGGCACGGTGGTTTCCAGCCCGTGCATCACCATGCCGAGCGAGTCTCCGACCAGGATCGCGTCGCAATATTTATCGACGAGGCGCGCGGTGTGCGCGTGGTAGGCGGTCAGCGACACGATCGGCTCGCCGCCCTTGCGGGCGCGGATATCCGGAGCGGTGATGCGCTTGATCTGCTCTTGAACCGACATGATCGAACTCGTGTACGCGGAACGCGGGTCGCAGTAGGTCATCATAGCACGGCGCGCAAGTCCGGTGGGCGCGTGGTAAACGCTCCCATGCGCGCCGCGGGCCGGCCGCGCAGAAGCCAATTTGAACCGATACGCCTGACGAGAAACGAAATGAGAGCCATCGCCGCGCTGTTCGCACTCTTATTCGCCGCTTTGTTCGATCCCCTGCCCGCATCGGCGCAGGACTGGCCGACCCGGCCGGTGAAGATCGTCGTGCCGTTCGGTCCAGGTTCGACGCCCGACGTGGTGGCGCGGTTGATTGCCGACCATCTGCAGAAGAAGTTCGGTCAACCCTTCACCATCGACAACAAGCCCGGCGCCAGCGGCAACATCGGCACCGATGCCGTCGCCAAGGCCGCGCCCGACGGGACCACCATCGGTGTGAGCATCGGCGGGCCGCTCGCCATCAATACCCTGCTGTTCTCGAAGCTGCCCTACGACCCCAAGACCGACATCGCCCCGATCACCCAGTTGGTGACGCAGCCGAGCGCTCTGACCGTCAATTCGGCGGTTATGGTTAACGACGTTAAGGACCTGATTGCGCTGTTGAAGCGCGATCCAGGCAAATTCAACTACGGCTCGATCGGCAACGGCTCGCTGTCGCACCTCGCCATGGAGGCGATCGCCCTCGCCGCCGGAACCCAGATGGTGCACATCCCCTACGCCGCATCGCCCGCGGCGATGACCGCGATCATCCGTGGCGACGTGCAAATGGGCTGCCTGCCTGCGATCTCGGTCACGCCTCATGTGGCCTCCGGCGGGGTCAAAATCCTCGCCTTATCGACCGCAAAGCGCTCGCCCTATTTGCCGCAGATTCCGACCCTGAAAGAGGCCGGAATCGACGTCGATGCCGACGCCTGGATGGGCATGATCGCGCCAGCGCACACGCCGGAAGGTATCGTTGCGAAGATTCAGCGCGAGGTGGTAGAAGCAATCGGAACCGACGCGGTTCGCGAGAAGCTTTCGGCGCAGCTGATGGAGCCGGTCGGCAGCAGTCCGGCGGATTTCCGGACGCGCATCGACAGCGAGATCGGCCGTTGGGCGCCGGTCATCAAGGCCGCGAATATCAAGGTCAACTGACGGGTGTTCGTCAGCGGTTTGTGTTGGTAGCGTGTGGAGTAACGGGCAATGAGCACGGATCCTTATCCCGAGGTGAGCGTGGACGAGTCTGGCATTGTGCCGCCGCAAGGCGGACGCCCATCGGAATGGCCGAAGAAGCTCCGCACGCTGACCGCGTCGGAGCTTGACCGCCTGAGCAACGATCGAAGGCCATCTCGCCGAACCGGCGGACCGCAGTGCCGAACTTGCCGCCCTCAATCTCGATGTGGCCCGCGCTCAGGGCGCAGCGGCCGTGGCGAACGCCATGGCGGCCGCGGTTCCGCTGCAGCCGCAGGTGATCCGATCCAGCGAAAACACTCAGCTCACGCTGTCTCGCTGGCAGACCATCGGCGCCGTTGCCGTGGTGGTCCTGATCGCCATTGGCGCGTTCAGCATGGCCACCTATGGCTACGTCGCCGCGCGCGACTGGGGCTGCAAGACCGGCACCTTCCAGAGCGGCTGTCCGGCGCCCCCGCCCCGGTCGCCGGTGCGCACCGACATCCCCGCGTAACACGCCGAACGCTTCGCACACTTGTCCACCGGAGGCCGCGCATGCGGCTATCGCGCGCTTTGACTTCCGCTCGCAGCGGAAGAACATGGCGCACGATGAGTCTATTTTCGACGATCATCGCCGCGCGCAAACGCCGGACCGATACCGCTCCATCGCCGGAGACGGAGTTCGATTCGCATACCGATACCCCACGGGGCGAAGCCGAAGACAACGTTTTCAATCTGCTGCCGCCGGAACCGTTGGACGCCCCCGAACCGGAATTGCCACCGGAGCCGAAGCCGCAAGGCCGCAACCGCCATCCCGTCGATATGACCGATCTGAGCAGGCTCTCGATCGACCATGACGGTCGGCTCTATTGGGACGGCAAGCCGGTGGAGACCCACCACCGCCTGTCCATGTCGCGGCGGCAGATCGCCGGCGCGTGCTTCGTCGGCGCGTTCGTGGTGATCGGCGCGCTGGGCGCGGCGCTGCAGGGTTCGGCCGCGGCGCGTGATTGGGCTTGCCGGCTCGGCTGGTCGGCCAGCACGTGCGTCGTGCCCGCCGCGCCGCAACGCCGCATCGACCTTTCGGCGTAAGCGCGACGCAATATCGGGGATCGATTATTTTCGGCGTTGGCCGCAGCCCGGCAACCGCCGATCAAACCACAGGGGAACGGCCGCCATCCACATTGGTCGCGGTGCCGGTGATGTAACCGCCCTGCTCCGAGGCCAGGAAACAGGCGAGATTGGCGAACTCTTCAGCCTTGCCGGCACGGCCGAGCGGAATGTCCTTCTCGCGCGCCTTGTAGTAGTCGGCGAGCGTTACATTCGCCTTCTTGGCAGCCTGCACATGCTGATCCGCCTCGATGAAGCCGACCAGCATCGCGTTCACCAGCACGTTGTGCGGCGCAAACTCCGCCGACAGCGCCTTGGTCATCGCCATACCGGCGGCGCGTGAAACCGAAGTCGGCATGCTGTTGGGCCGGGGCGCCTTGGCGCCAATGTTGAGCACGTTGATGATGCGCCCCCAGCGCCGCTCTTTCATCTGCGGCGCGACGTGGCGGATCAGACGGACGGCGGCGAACAGCTTCTGCTCGATGTCGCCCATCAGGATTTCGTCGGTCACCTTTTCGAACGGCATGGCGCGAGAAGTGCCGGCGTTGTTGACGATGATGTCGACCTTGCCGAACGCCTTCATCACCTCGTCGTAGCCCCGCGCGATGTCGGCGGCGACGCCGACGTCGGCCTGCACGCCGATGACGCGGCCCTTGGCGGTCTTCTTGAGCGTAGCGACAGCCTCGTCGATCGTCTCTTTGCCGCGCGCGAAAATGGCGACGTCGGCGCCGGACTGGGAAAAGCGCATGGCGACCGCTAGGCCGATGCCTTTGCTGCCGCCGGTGACGATGGCGGACCGGCCCGAAAGAGTGATTTCCATGACGATGCTCCCGACACGCCCGCGTCCGCGGACCTCGCTATTCCTAGCGTTGTCGCGGCGCGTCGGGAAGGGTTATCGGGCGAACTTGCGCGCCACGATCCGGTGGATTTTCTTGCCCGACGAAGCGCTGATCGGCTCGTCGTCGAGCATGAGCACCGCGGCGCCGTCGAGCCCCTCGCGGATCAGCGCGCTCTCGAAGGCCGCGTAGAGCCGTCCATGGCTGTCGCGCTGGTCGGCGCCGTCGGTGACGCGCCAGCTCAGGTACAGAATTCCATCCGGCCGTAGGATGGCGAGCAGACGGCGAACCGCGTCGAGAATCTGCGGACGCCGCAGATGCATGATCACCGTCTCGCACAGCACGTTGTCGAATGACCCGTCCGGGACGCCGGCCAGATCCGGCAGCACGCCGATCGCGAATTTGAGCCGCGGATAGCGAAACCGCGCCTGCTCAAGCAGTGCGTCGGAGGCGTCGTAGCCGGTTACGTCGTACCCGGCGGCGGCCAGGAAAGACACCTCCCGTCCGCTGCCGCAACCGACGTCGGCGGTGCGGCCGTTCGGATGGAAGAACCGCTTGACCAGGGCATGCAGATCGACCGGCGCCGGCTGCGCATGCCAATCCTTGGCGAATTGCGCGGCGCCGGCGTCATAGGCGCCGACAGTCTCACGGTCCATGCGTCCCACCCTTCGCAGGGCTTTGTGCAGCGATTGCAGCATATCGATATCAGGACCCCGCCGCCCGCAGCGGCAATATCACAGCTGAATCCATATCTGAGTCGCGTCCCGCCGCCACCACGATGCGATTGCGGCCGGCGCGCTTGGCGGCATAGACCGCCGAGTCGGCCTGCCGCATCAGCGTATCGAGTTCGTAGCCGAAGGCTTCGTTCGAAGCGACGCCCAGGCTCGCGGTCGCCTTCACCGGCGTCCCGGCCACGTCCACCGTGGACATCTCGAACTGAAAGCGGATGCGTTCGGCCACCCGATGCGCCTGGTCGGTGCTGGTGTACGGCAGCAGGCAGCAGAACTCCTCGCCGCCGATGCGGAACAGAAAGTCGGTCGGCCGGATACAGGCGATGACCAGCCCGACGAAACTGGTCAGCACGTCGTCGCCGCCGGAATGACCGAAGCGGTCGTTGAGAAGCTTGAAGTGATCGAGGTCGAGGAACAGCAGGCACAACGGCTCGCGCTCATAGGCGTGGCGCTGCAGCAGCCGCTCGCCGCGCCCCATGAAAGCGCGCCGGTTGAGCGCCCCGGTCAACGGATCTGTCTCCGCCTCGGTGCGCTGGTCGAGTTCAAGCCGCTCCTTGGACATCGCCACGATCAGCACAGTCAGCAGCAGCGTATGCGCGAACATCAGCAGGTTGAACGCGCCGAGCCAGCCGGGTTCCATCGGCAGCGCGCCGAACGGAAACGGCAGGCTGTTCATCAGCGGAATGCGGATCGCCAGGAATGTCGCAAACGAGCCGCAGATCACGATGATCGGCCAGCGCGACGGCAACCGCTCCGCCCGGCCGCGCCAGAACTCGAAGGCCGACAGCGCGAGCAGCGGCGCCGCGAGTCCGGACGACAGCACGATGCGATAAGGCAGGCTCTCCAGGACGGCTGTCATGGTGCCGGCCGCGACCCACAACGCAGGCGCCAGCACGACGACCGCCCATATCGGCCGGCGGCGCTCGAACACCCGCGCCCCCTGCCAGCAGCAGGCCAGCGCGGCGATCAGGCACGCGTTGCCGATGCCGATGGTAAGGAAGTTCTCCGAGGCGGTGGCCAGCCGCAGCATGAACAGAACGGACGTAACGCCGCCGAGCAGCAGCGACGCCGCCCACCACGCGAACCAAGCCGAACTCCGCGTCTTAATCCAAAAGACGACGAACAACAGACCGAGCAACAGCTTAATGAGCAAGCCGAACAGAAGCACTGTGAACGAATCAATCGGCATCATTGCCTATGTCGCATCCATTGCAAATCGTACGCAGTTTAGCGGACTGACGCCGTGGGCCATCGCCCAATAGCATGACATCAACTGGTTGTGACGCGGCGCGCTCCGCGTCAGCGCGCCACAGACGCCTCGTACAGTTCCGGCTTGAAGCCGACCACAAGCTTGCCCCCGCCCAGGTCAAGCACCGGCCGCTTGATCATCGAGGGCTGACCGAGCATCAGCGCGATCGCCTTGGCCTCGGTGAGGCCCAACTTGTCCTTGTCCGGCAATTTCTTGAACGTGGTGCCGGCGCGATTGAGCAGCGTTTCCCAGCCCGCCTTCTTGCTCCAGCGCTCCAGCCTCTCGCGCTCGATGCCCGCCGCCTTGTAATCGTGGAACTCGAAGGCGACACCGTGCTGATCGAGCCAGGCGCGGGCCTTCTTCATGGTGTCGCAATTCTTGATGCCGTAGATCGTGATCGCCATCGCAAGTCCTCTCGCAAGTTCTGTCTTAAAATTGTTCAGTTCTTTGGCACAGTGCCAATTTCTTGCGCTTCGGCCCACCGGTTTCACACGCTATATTGAGGATGAGTAGAAGCGGTCAGGGCCCTAGGCTCGGGACATTGCTCGGCAAGATCGATCCGTCGTTCTGAAGCCGGCTTGTTGCGCTCACTCTCTCACATCCGACCGCAACCCAGCCGCGCCCAAGGCCACGGTTCTTGTCCGTCGCAACGGCGGCTCGCGCCGCAAACATTGATGGAGACAATCATGGCAGCGAATGGAAATTACGGACTGGCCGAACTCAATCTGGAAAAGACTTTCGGCGGCATCGGCGGGACCAAGGCCCGCGAGGTGCAGCGCATTGACCTCAGCCGCTTCGAGGCGCGCAAGGCCGAAATCGCCGACCAACTCTGGGCGGCCGCATCGGAGATCGGCTTTTTCCAGCTCGTCAATCACGGCATTCCGCAGGAGCAGGTCGATGAAGCGTTCACGATGACCGAGCGCTTCTTTGCTCTGTCGCACGACACCAAGGGTCAGTATCCGCAGCTCAAGGGCACGAACTCGGGCTGGGAATACATGAGCCAGGTGCGGCCATCGACCGGCACGCCCGATCACAAGGAATCCTACCAGATCACACTGTGCGGCGCGACAATCAAGGTGAGAATCCCGCGACAATCAGGATGAGAATGCGCCGCTGCTGGGGTGACGAAGGGAGGGCGGAGCCCGACCGGAGGCGCCCCAGCAGCGGCGGCGTGCGCCCGTAGGGCCGCGTCTGGCG
>JAPLPD010000205.1 GCA_026400395.1 Alphaproteobacteria bacterium
AACCGCCTTACGAAACCCCGAAAACCCAGTATCCATAGGCCTTCAGGCCGCATTCCCCATCAGATTCACCCACTCGTTTTCCTGATGAGCCTCAACAAGAAATGAATGCGCAAGAAGACGCGGAGCGTCCAAATTCGACTGCGGCAATCCGACGGGCACCCGCGGCATATAGTCAGGCTGCCGAAGCATCCACGAAAGTGTGTAGATTAGAAGATCGAGCGCATGCTCCCGCGCAGGCGAAAGATCAGCGAGTATATTCCTCAAATGATCGTATGAGATTGAATCGTAGTAATTCGCTATGTCAGTGACAACAATATATTTTTTGCTTTTTGCAAAACCAAAAATTGTTTCCTGAAATGCAAGCCAAGCATTGATAGGTCCATATTCTGACGTATGTCCCTTTATCATTTTCGAGAATTGATGATCGCCCGGAGAATAGAATGATTTTTTGGTGGGTGCCTTCAATTTGATTTCCGCCCAAAGCGCATCGGATAGCGTTTGCAAAATAAGAGCGTCTTTAACTGATGGGATTACCAGTTGCCGACATAGACCTTTCGATTTTTCCGCGAGAAAGCGAGTCGGCGTATCTGGGATATATGACGCCGAAAGCACCTCAGCTTCGATGGTGGTGCAAATCGCGTCGAGCCGCGTGTGAAAATCTAGATTCTCTGAAGGATCGGGTATCGCCTGGCGACGCATATCTTCGCGAACTTTACTTTTCCAGGTCGATTTCAGACGTGAAACATTCACTACGGCCTTAAGGCTTTTCGCCTTCAGCGGAAATTTTGGTGAATGCATGGATGCTTCTTCTTAAAAATACTTTCAGCGCGATAAATCTAGCGATAGCGCAGCCCTTTCCAAAAAACTCGATCCCAAGTCTATTCCCGAGAGAAGATAAGCCGACGCTCGATTGGCCTGCTTAGCAACATTGCTTCACCCCAGCGCCTTCGCCTCAATCTCCGCCGTCTTCACCACATCATACGCATACAAATGCTTGCGGAAGTCCGCGTGCGCGGCCAACTCCGCGTCGCGCTGCTTGAGATCGGCGTAGGCGGAATCCACCCGCAGCCCGTTCTGCCGCGCGCCGCGCTGCACATCGGCGACGCGCTCGCGGCGCAGCCGCTCATAGGCCAGCAGCGCCGCCGGCACCGCCGCGTTGTCCACCTTGGACAGGATCGTCGCCAGCGCCATGCCGTCCTCGATCGACTGGTTGGCGCCCTGGCCGAGATGCGGCAGCATCGGATGCGCGGAATCGCCGAGCAGGGTGAGCCGGCCCTTGGTCCAGGTCGGCAGCGGCTCGCGGTCGTACAGCGCCCAGCGGAAGCACTTATCGACCTGCGCCAGCACCTGGCCGATGCGCGGGTCCCAGCCTTGGAATTCGGCGCGCAGCACATCGGGGTTGCCCGGCGCGGACCAGGATTCCTTCATCTCCTCATCGGTCGGCACAAAGCCCACGTAGTTGACCATGGTGCCGTGGCGCACCGGGAACACCAGAAAGTGCTTCGAGGGGCCGGCCCACATCTGCCAGCGGTCCATCGGCCAGTCGGGCAGGCGCTCGCGCGGCACCAGCCCGCGATAGGAAATGGTGCCGTGGAACACCGGCTTCGACGGCGGAAACACGAACGGCCGAAGCTCGGAGTGGATGCCGTCGGCGGCGACCACCACATCGGCCTCGGCGGTGTCGCCGTTGGCGAACTTGATGACGGCCTTGTCGCCGCGCTGCTCGAAGCCCACCGCGCGGTGGCCGCAATGGATGATCTCCTTCGGCAGATTGGCGGCGAGGAAATCGACCAGATCGGCGCGGTGCATGCCATAGACGGCGTTCCAGCCGTGCAGGTCGGTGACCTGGACCGGGGCGATCGGCGTGCCGTCGTGGCGGAAGTAGTGCGAGTGCGGGCCGACGCGGGCGCCCCATTTCTCGACCGCGGGGCCGAGGCCCACGCGCTCGAGCTGGCGCACGGCGTTCGGCGTGATGTAGACGCCGGCGCCGACCTCGCCGAGGGCCGGGGCCTGTTCGTACACCGAGACCCGCAGCCCGTTGGCGATCAGCGCGTTGGCCGCGAACAGGCCGCCGATGCCGCCGCCGACCACCGCGATGTGAAGCTTCGAATCCGCCATCGTCGCACCTTTGAGTTCCAGACGTGCCCGACCTTGCCGACCTTTGCGCCCCCGGACAATACCCGAGGTCTGTTTTCGGTCCGTCCCAGGGCATGAGGGCGCGTCAATCCTCACGATAAAAAGGCATTACGGCGCGGCCCTTGCGTTGGATCAATGTGGGCCGGGCGCCGCGGTGATTGATCTTTCTGCGAACATGGAGAGATCGGCATGTCGCTTCGACGCGAGTCCGACGTTTGCGAGCCGCACGACCACGCCGGGGTGACCTTCGTCATGGTCGACGACGCCGGCACCAACCGCGTGGTCTGCCGGGTCACCTATGAAGCCCTGTGCGACCGCGCGGCGGCGGACGGCAAGGGTGGCGACTGGCTCGGCGCCTGGAACGATCACATGCTGGCCATCGAGGCGCTGGCGAACGCCAACTACAAGGCCGGCAAGCCGCTGGTCGGCGGCAAGCTGCTGGTCGATACGCTGGAGTTGACCCCGGACCGCCAGGCGAAGCCCGCCGCGTAGCTTTCGCCACGCGGCGGCATGCCCCGCGCGCGGACGTCAGCCTTTTTCCGCGACGAACTTGTTGGTCATCTTGCCCAGGCCCTCAACCTCGGTCTCCATCACGTCGCCGACGTTGAGGAACGTGTTGGTGCCCTGGCCGACGCCGCCGCAGGTGCCGCAGACGAAGATGTCGCCGCTCTGCAGGCTGAGGATGCCGGAGGCGTATTCGATTTGCTCCTCGGGCGTGAAGATGAACTGCGAGGTGTTGCCGTTCTGCTTGACCGCGCCGTTCACGGTCAGGCGGATGAACAGCTTCATGTGGTCCTTGATGAACGCCTTCGGCACAAGATAGGGCCCCATCGGCGCGAACTTGTCGTGGCTCTTGCCGTTCAGCCAGTCCGAGCGCAGGCCCGGCCGATCGGCGCGGATCTGCAGGTCGCGTGCGGAGACGTCGTTGGTGGTCATCCAGCCGGCGATGTGGTCGAGCGCGCGCTCGCCCTTGATGTGCTTGCCGGGCTTGGAAATGGCGCAGGCGATCTCGGCCTCCCAGTCGATCCGCTTCAGCTCGCGCGGAATCTCGATGTCGTCGTTGGCGCCCGCGAGCGTGCTCGATGCCTTGAGGAACAGGTAGGGCTTGGAGGTGGACTTGTCGCCGGTGAACTTCGGGCCTTCCTTCGGCGTCATGCCGGAGCGGAGCATCTCGTCGACATGCTCCTGGAAGTTCTGCGCGGCGTAGAACATCTTGCCGGGGCGGCCGATCGGCGGCAAAGCCGTAAGGCTCGATACGGCGGCGGCGGCGGGCTTTTCCTTGTCGAGGAAGGCCGCGATCTCCTGCAGCGAGGCGAAGTTGGCGTCCCAGTCTTCCAGCAGGTCCTGCAGGCTCGCGGTGCTGCTCAGCTTGCGGCCGGAGGCCGCGGCGGCGCCCGCCAGATCGACGGCGGTGTCGTCCAGCAAGATGGCGGCGAACGGCTTGCCGCCCGCTTTAGAGAAGGTACCCAGTTTGAATGCGCGGCCGTTCATGATGCTTCCATCCCTGTGATTGCGGGCGGGAGCGTAACGGCATTTCCGGCCACATTCCAGTTCGGCGGCGGGTGGCTGCTCAGCCTCAGGCGCGGGTCACAGCGTCTTTTGCTTGTGTCCGCATTCCTTGCACGCGAATGCGACGCGGGTCTGCCCCGGCTCGGCGGAGACGCGATTGGGCGCGCCGCATTTTCCGCACTTGGTCTCGATCCGGGTCGCACCCTGCTTCACGGTGACGGCCTTGCGTTCCATGGCCTCCCGGACCAGCCGGTCGGCTTCGGCGCGCATCGCTTCTTTCGACATGTCAGACGCCTGTATGAATCAATGATGGCGTCTTCTTAGCATCTTTTTGGGCGTTGTCCGCGCCCGTTCGGGGGGCGCAGGCAAGGGCGGCGCGGCCGACCGCCGCGCCGCCGGGATCGCTATTCGGCGAACGGATACTTCCGCTTGGCTTCGCGCCAATCCTGCATCGCCTCCTGAAACACGTCGGCGAGCATGAGCATTCCGCGGCTGCTCTTGTTCAAAGCGCGGCGGACGGCCTGCAGAAGATAGATCATCATCGGAAGCATGGGGTGGTTCCTTTTTTCTTGCGAGGTTGGTGGTGGCTTGCCTTCGCCGCGGCGGCAAAGGTTTCGGTTCAGCGTTGCTCGAGCGGCTGGATGCCGGTTATCGCGCGAGTGCCGAGCACACGTTCGATGTCACGCTGGGCGCGGCGCATCTGCGATTGCAGGATGGCGTCGTAGAGCCGGCGCAGCATCGGCGTTTGCGTCTCAACGTGGCGCGGAACATGGTCGCCGGATGTGACGCCGTCACGAATGGGCAACGAAGGCAGTGCGTGGGTGGCCATGGTCAGCAACTCCATAGGAGGTTGAGTCCAGGCGTTTCCGGTTCGATTTTTTTCATGTTGTCCATCGTGTAGCGCGATTCGTTTGCACGCGCGAGCGTTGATGCAGGATGCCGTTCATGCGCTGCGAACATGCGGAAATTATTTTGTGTCGATTGCAGCGCCATCCGCGCACGATCGTTCGTCGAATGCGCGTCATCGCGACATGTTCACACCGCGGTTACATCCGCGACACATTGCGAACACAGGTGTTGAAATGTTTTCCCCAATTGAACGAGGCGCGGCGTGAGGCGCGACCGGGCTTGCGCCAAACGCGGCGATCGCGTTCCCTTGCATCAAGCAACGAGGCGGCGACAGCCGCCCGCACATCGGGAGGATTTCATGCGCACGCTCGTCTTCGCCGCCGCCATGCTGCTCGCAGCGACGCTTTCGGTTTCCGCGCAGGGCGCGGTATCGCCGGATGTCCTCAAGGACCTCGCGCCGACCGGCAAGCTCCGCGCCGCGATCAACTTCGGCAATGGCGTGCTGGCGCAGAAGGAGCCGGCGAACGAGCCGAAGGGCATCACGCCCGATCTCGCCACCGCGCTCGGCAAGCGTCTCGGCGTGCCGGTGGAGTTCGTGACCTACGAGGCGGCCGGCAAGGTGTTCGAGGGTGCGAAGGCGGGCGCGTGGGATGTCGGCTTCATCGCGATCGAACCGGTGCGCGCCGCCGAGATCGAGTTCACCGCGCCATATGTAGTGATCGACGGCACCTACATGGTGCGTCAGGATTCGCCGCTGAAGGAAGTCGATGATGTCGACAAGTCCGGTATCAAAATCGTGGTAGGGCTCGGTTCGGCCTACGACCTGTATCTGACGCGGACCAACGCCAGCATCGTTCGCGCCAAGGTCGGCGGCGGCAAGGCGATGATCGAGATGTTCATCGAGGACAAGCTCGATGCCGCCGCTGGCGTGCGGCAGCCGCTGGAGGATTTCGCCAAGGCGCATCCGGAGATGCGGGTGATGAAGGGTGCGTTCCAGCAGATCAATCAGGCGATGGGCATGCCGAAGAAGGACGGCGCGGCGGGCAGGGCCGGCGCGGCTTATCTCAAGACCTTCGTTGAGGAGATGAAGGCGTCCGGTTTCGTCGCCGATGCGTTGAAACGCAGCGGGCAAATCGCCCAGGTCGCGCCGCCCGCGAAGTAATCCGCTTTAGCGCGGATGCACTTCTCTCTTGAGGCGCATCCGCTAGCGCGGATGCTGTTGCCGCCATTGCGACGGGCGCTCGAAATCGCCGGCCCATAATCCGCGCCGCGCGTTGCGCGCCTCGCGCTCGGCGTCGGAGTAGCGGCCGCGGCTGTGCTGGCGCAATTCCAGCGCGTGGCCGGTGCGCACCATCGCCTCGCTGAGATCGCGGCCGTTCGCAGTGCAGACCGAGACATCGCGGTCGTAGCTCTGGCCGACCGGCGTGCACGACACGCTCTGGCCGCCGATCGCCGCGGCGAGGCTGTCGCGCGCCTCGCGGCCGCAGGCGTAGCTCCGGCCTTGCGCGTCGCGGCAATCCTGGCGGCTCTCCGGCGCATCGACGCCAAACAGCCGGATGCGGTGCCCGGAGACTTCGAGTGAGTCGCCATCGACCACGCGCGCGCGCCCGGTAATGACATCGCCGGTGCGCGCCGGCGGCCCGACAGGCGCGGATGTCCATTGACGGACGCCGCCAAACGCCAGGATGAGGCCGATGATGATCAGCCCAATTAGAAATGGCGGCCGGCGCTGCATCGGGATGTCCGGGTGCTGTTATTCCGGTTGCAGATTGATCTGCTTGGCGATCGCGCGCCACTTTTCGGTATCGTCGCGCACGCTGTCGGCGAGTTGCTGCGGTGTGCCGCCTTCAAGCTCCGCGCCAAGGTTGACGTACCAGGCCTTCGCTTCGGCGCTTGCGGCGATCTCGTTGCTCACCTGGTTCAGCCGGTTGACGATGGCGTCCGGCGTTCCAGCCGGCGCAAACAGGCCCTGCCAGAAGATGGTGTCGGCCGGCACGCCGGCCTCCTTCAGCGTCGGAATGTCCGGCGCAGCGGGCGAGCGCTTGGCGCCGGCAACCGCGAGCGCGCGCAGCTTACCGGAACGCACGAAGGTGATGGCGCTCGGCATCGATGCCAGCCATGCCTGCACCCGCGCCTCGATCAGGTCGGTGTAAGCCTGCGGCGTCAGTTTGTAGACGATCGGCTCCATCCTCACGCCGGCGGCGGCGCTGAACAGCTCCATCGAGAGGTGGGGCGTCGAGCCGCGTCCGAGCGAGACATAGTTCAACTCGCCGGGCTTTTGTTTGGCGAGGGCAACCAACTCCATCACGGAGGCCGCTGGCGACGACACCGGCACGACCAGCAGATTTTGCACGTTGACCAGCGGCGAGATCGGCACGAAGTCGCGGACCGGATCGTAAGATGCGTTCTTGCGCAGGATCGCGTTCAGCGCGAGTGACGAAGTGCCATAGAGCAGCGTGTAGCCGTCCGGCGCGGAGCGCGCGCTGGCGGCGTAGGCGACCGCGCCCGCCGCGGCGGCCTGATTATCGACGATGACCGCCTGGTTCAGCTTCTCGCCCAGCTTCTGCGCGAAGTAGCGCGCCATCACGTCGGAGGCGCCGCCGGCGGAGTAGGGCACGATCAGGCGGATCGGCTTCGACGGATAGCTGTCGTCGGCGGTGGCCGCGCCGATGCCGAGGCACAGGATCAGGGCGGCGCGCAGGATTGTCGGGATCGCGTGCATGGTCGACCTTCGTGGTGTTACGCGGCGGAGAAACGAGCGAGCGACTCGGCCAGCGCCGGATCGAATTCGCCATCGACCAGGATGAATGCGATGGCGGCCGGCGCATTGGAACGGTTGCTCCACGCGTGATTGGTGCCGCATTGAACGAGCACATCGCCGCCGCGCAGCACCACCTCGGTGTCGTCGAGCAGCATGGTCATCTCGCCGAACAGGATGATCGCGTAGTCGATGGATTCGGTTCGGTGCATCATCGGATGCCGGCCGCCCGGCTTGTAGGTCGAGGCGGCCTCGTTGCCGAGTGCGGCGAACGCGCGCTTGGCGTCGTCCTGCGTCATTGTCCGCACCGACGCGGTCTCGGGCGGAAAGTGGTTGATGCGGATGACGGTGCCGCCTTTGTCTGGAAGCTGGCGGCGCGGTCCGAGTGTCGTCTCGCCGGGTTCCGCCATGATCCTCGCGGGGGTCTCGGTGGTGCGCCAGATGTCGGTCGAAACCCGTTCCGGATTGTTGGGATTCACATGGCGCATTGGCGCCGGGCCGTCGGCGACCACGATGGCCTTGCCCTGCGCGTCGTGGCCGGTGACCACGCGGCGTACGGTACGAGTCGCTTTGTCGCTCATGGCGCGTTTGTCCCCGTGTCAGCGTCGTGCTGTTGTTTCTTGGGACGGACCATAAACAAAGCCGCTGGGATCGCCAGCCGGGCCGGCGTATTTCTGCCCTGTTAAGGCTCAGCGCGGCCGAGGCTTCCAGCCACCATGCATGCCAGGCTTTCCCGTCGTCGAGCGCGGTGAGGCTGCCGCGCCGGGCCGGTAAGGCTTGCTCTCAGTGCCCGGACCCATTTCATCGAGCGTGGGTTTGCGTGGAGTTTCGCGCTTGCCACCCTTCGCGCCGGGACGGTGCGGCGCAACCTCGTGATAGGTGGCGATGCCCATTTCATCCAAGAGCGGCTTGTGCGGGCGCGACACGTCCTTGCCCTTGGCGGGCAGCTTCACGAATTTGGCAGTCGGATCGTCGACGATCGCCAGTTCGGTGGCGCGCAGGCGCTTGAGTTCGTCGCGCAGCCGCGCCGCTTCCTCGAAGTCGAGGTCGGCGGCGGCGGCGCGCATCTTCGCCTCCATGTCCGCCAGCACGGCTCCGAAGTTGTGACCGATGGTGGCGGCCTCCTCGAAGTCGCCGCCGTCGCCGGCGCCGGTCGAGACCAGCACGTGGTCGCGCTCGTAGGCGCTCGCCATGATGTCGCCGATGGATTTCTTGACGCTCTCGGGCGTGATGCCGTTGGCGGTGTTGTAGGCGGTCTGCTTCTCGCGGCGGCGGTCGGTCTCTTCCATCGCGCGCTGCATCGAGCCGGTGATATGGTCGGCGTAGAGGATGACCCGGCCTTCGATGTTTCGGGCGGCGCGGCCGATGGTCTGGATCAGCGACGTCTCGCTGCGCAGGAAACCTTCCTTGTCGGCATCGAGGATGGCGACCAGCGCGCACTCCGGAATGTCGAGGCCCTCGCGCAACAGATTGATGCCGACCAGCGCGTCGAATGCGCCGAGCCGCAGGTCGCGGATGATCTCGATGCGCTCCATCGTGTCGATGTCGGAGTGCATGTAGCGAACGCGGATGCCCTGCTCATGCAGGTACTCGGTAAGGTCCTCGGCCATGCGCTTGGTCAGCACCGTGACCAGCGAGCGATAGCCCTGGCGGGCGGTATCGCGCACCTCGCCGACCAGATCGTCGACCTGGGTGCGTGCCGGGCGCACATCGACCGGCGGATCGATCAGCCCGGTCGGGCGGATCACCTGCTCGGCGAACACGCCGCCGGATTCGTTCAGTTCCCAGGCGCTCGGCGTGGCGGAAACCGCGACGGTCTGCGGCCGCATCGCGTCCCATTCCTCGAAGCGCAGCGGCCGGTTGTCCATGCACGACGGAAGGCGGAAGCCGTATTCGGCGAGCGTCGCCTTGCGCCGGAAG
>JAPLPD010000260.1 GCA_026400395.1 Alphaproteobacteria bacterium
CACCTATCGTCCGAACCGCTTCTGCGACAGGTCGACCCTGCGAGATCAGCACGTCAACCTGCCGCAGCTTCGTGACGATCTCTTCAGCCGTATGTCTCTTCCTTGGCATCCTTCAGTCCTCCATCAGGCCATAAGCCATACTTCAGGGAGGACCACTTCTCAGGGGGCAGACCACATGCCTCCACCTCGCTCTCAATCCAGGCAACTCGTGAGTAACGGCCAATCCATAAACGCATGCGTTTCGGAAATTTGCCTTCGCTCTCCAGCCTCCCAATTTGAGTCGGTGACAGCGTAATTTTGGCACGCACCTGCTTCTTCGATAAGAAGTTCATCACACTCTCCTTAAGCAGGAGAGCGTTCTGAACGCCCTCGGGTTATGCCCGCGAGCAGAGGGATTGTAACTTATTTTCCCATGCCAGAATAGCGGCTTTCATCTCGTCCAAATAAGCCGCCTGATTGTAGACGAGTGCGATAGCCGAGAGGCTGCCGGTAATGTTGTTGAGTAGGCGCTCCACGACGTGGGGCGGTACCTTTAAGTCGCCCGCCATTTTGGTGGCACCCGTGCGCCGTAGGTCGTGGATAGTAAAGGGCGCAACGGTCCCTAATTTGGCAATGCGCTTGTCGAGTTCGGCTTTAGCATCGCCCCAGTTGTTGTAGGAGTTGGTGCCTTGCTTGATGAGTGCGAGTGCCATCGGGCCGAGCGGGAAGGTATGCTTGCGGCCATTTTTGGTAACGCTAGGCTGCAAGGTGCAGATGTCGCCCGTGATATTAGCGGGCGTCAGATGTTCAATTTCGCCGCGCCGTTGGAGCGTTAAGAGGCACAGTCGCACCATGCGGTTAAAGTTCGTATTCTCCTCGGTGGCGAGCCATAGGAGCCGCAGCTCATCGTCGGTCAGCACGCGGTTGCGGGGCAAATAGGGAGGCTTGGAGAGTCCTGTAAAAGGGTTGTCGGTGGTGTACTTGCGTTTGATGCACCAATTCCAAAAGACTTTAGCGGCCACCAGGGTGTGGCTGCGCTCGCTGGGCGCGGTAATGCGGTCAAGGTTGCGGGAGGCTTCGTGCGGGTTGATATCGGTCAGGAGGGATTTGAACGTGAGCCGTGCTAGCAGCCGTTTGTAGCCGGAGACGGTGCGCTCGCGTTTGGCGTTGGCCTTGTCGGCAAGGAAGAGCTCTACCGCCTGGTCGTAGGTGAGCGATTTCGGCCGGCCACGCCCCAGGGTAAACTCAGCCAATAAGCGTTTGGCTTCGGCGCGGGCCTGGGCAAGGGTAATGATCGGGTAGCGGCCCAGGGTGATAAACTGCCGTTCTTTGCCGCGCACCAACACAAAGGTTTTTGTGCCTCCCTGGGAGACGCGACAACCGAAGCCCGCTAGGGTAGTGTCTCGATAGAGTTTCTGCCCCTTTTTCGGGGGTTTGAGGGTGCGAATGCCAAGCTCGGTTAGCTGCATGTTAGCCTCGCTCTAGCCTCGCTCTAGCCTCACTCGGAGGGGGCGCTAGTGTGGTCAGCTATGTATCAATAGGTGCCAGTTTTACAAGTATTTTAGGGTGTCGGGGTCGCTATGGAGGCTATGAAAAGGCGGATTTAAAGACTTAAAATCCGTAGGGGCGAAAGCCCCGTGCCGGTTCGAGTCCGGCCGTCGGCACCAGAACAGGTTTGACGCGTGGTTTGCTTGCGAAGCGTGGTTTGCTTGAAGTGACTGCGGGCGGAAGGGGATGCCGCCGGCCAATAATCTTAAATCATGGGAGCGGGCCATGAGCATGAAGTCTATTCTGGTTCCGATGGAGCCGCATGAAGGAATGAACGCGGTGCTGGAGACCGCGTTGCTGCTGGCGCGCAAGCACGGCAGCTACATCGAAGGCTTTCCGTTACGCTTCGGCATTAGCGAGTTCGTCGCGGTCGATCCGGCAGGCTCCATCCCGCTTGAATCGTACCGGCAGGAAAGCCAGGAAGAGGCCGCGCAGGCGCGCCGCGTGTTTGACGCGTTCATGCAGGATCATGGCGTTCCGCGATCGGCCGGTCCGGGAGGCGGGTTGTCCTGCGGCTGGCTCGATGACGCTCCCGAGGGCGAGAGCTTCGTCGGCAGCTACGGCCGCGTGTTCGACATCACCGTGTTGAGCCGGCCCGACGCCAACACAATCGGCCTGCACAACCGGGCGATTGAATCCGGTCTGTTCGAAAGCGGCCGGCCGATCCTGTTGTCGCCGCCGGTTCCGCCCAAGGATATCGGCACCAACATCATGGTGCACTGGAACTGCAGCACAGAGCAGTCGCGTGCGACGGCGTTCGCCATGCCGCTGCTGATTCAGGCGCAGCGCGTGACGGTGCTCACCGTGACCGGCGGGCAGTCGGTGCCCGGGCCCACGGCGCAACAGTTGCTCAAATATCTGCAGCACAACGGCGTCCCGGCCAAGGCGATGACCGTGGCGCTGGAAGGACGCAACACCGGCGAGGCGATCCTGCGTGCGGCCAAGGCGGAGGGCTGCGACCTTCTGGTGAAGGGCGCATTCACCCAAAGCCGGCTGCGGCAGATGATCTTCGGCGGCACTACCAGCCACATTCTGGCGAAGGCCGAGTTGCCGGTGCTGATGGCGCACTAGACCGGAAGGGTCTGCGCGCTCATCTTCTTTTTCATCTGCGCGACCCAAGCGTCCATCGGCTGACAGGTCGGGTCCTGCTTGACCATCGCCTCGGTCTTGTCGTGGATCGCCTGCGCGGGCTCGGTCAGGTCGAGCGGCTCGCCGAAAGGCTGACTCACATGCCACGGCGACGAGCAATAGAGTTCGACTCGATTGCCCTCGGGGTCTGAGAAATAAATACTCCAGGCATTCCCGTGGTTGCGCGGATCGAGCTTCTTTACGCCCTCCTTCACCAGCCATGGGTAGTACCGGCGCAGGTCTTCCAGACCGGACACCCGAAACGATATCTGGTTGACGGTGGTGTGAACCGCGTCCTTCGGACGGCCCGAGGCGATGGCGATCTGGTGATGCTAGATCGGATTGCGGCTCAGGAACGCGATGTCGAAACCGCGCTTGGAATGGCCGCGGTCGGTCACCACCAGCCCGAACACCCGGGAGTAGAAGTCGACCATCTTCTCGAGGTCGAACGCATTGAGGCCAATGTGGCAAAGCTGGGCATCGGGCATGGGGTTCATCGATATCCTCCCGGGCGTTTTTTGCAGGCGGCCTATGATAGGCCCGATTTCGGCCTGGATTTTTTACTTTTGTACAATACAGCGATGCGATGCCGGCATGGGAGTCGGCAAGTTTTGAGCCGGCAAGTTCTCAGTTCGGCAAGTTCTCAGTTCGGCAAGTTCTCAGTTCGGCAAGTTCTCAGTTCGGCAAGTTCTCAGTTCGGCAAGTCTTCCTGCGATTTGCGCCCCTTTTGACAAGGATTTTTGACCCTGCGCAGCCTATCCGGTGCTTCCGGTCTCCGGCTTCTACGCGGCGCTGCGCCCTGCCGGGTTGCCGTGGCGGTGCTTTTAAGCGCCGGGCTTGCCGCTTGCGGCATGACCTCCGATCAGACCGCCGGCCTGTTTTTCAGTTCGCCGGGCAAGTTCAATATGTACTCGTGCGCGCAAATCGACAGCAACATTCAAGCCTCGCGGGCTCGTCATACGGAACTCGAACAGTTGATGGCGCGGGCGTCGCAGGAGCCGGGTGGGGCGGTGATCTCGGCGGTTGCCTACCGCACCGAGTATGCCCAGGCGCGCGACGACCTTAAGCAACTGGCGCGAGCCAAAGAAGACAAGCAGTGCGCCGCCGACAGCAAGCTTTCGAGCGGGCGCGCGGTCTTCTAGCCTAGCTGAAACGCTGGCGCGCCAGCGCAGCGCCGCGGCCGATGGCATCGAGTTTGGCGATGGCGATGTCGCGCCGCATCGGCGCCATGCCGCAGTTCGTACCGGCAATGATGCGCTCGCGGGGCACGTGCTTCAGCACGGTTTCGATCGTTGCGGCGATATCCTCCGGCGTCTCGATCGTATCGCTCGCCACATCGATGACGCCGATCTGGATGTCCTTGCCTTTCAGCAGCGACAGCAGGTGCGGCGGCACTTTGGAGTGGATGCATTCCACCGACACCTCGGTGAGTCTGCTCGCCGCCAGCGCCGGGAAAATGTCCTCGTACTGCCGCCACTCGATGCCGAGCGCGGTCTTCCAGTCGATATTGGCCTTGATGCCGTAGCCGTAACAGATATGCACGGCGGTGGTGCATTTCAGGCCGGCGATGGCGCGGTGCAACGCCTCGATCCCCCAGGTCGACGCCTCCTTCATGTAGACATTGAAGGCCGGCTCATCGAACTGGATCACGTCGACGCCTTCGGCTTCGAGCGCAAGCGCCTCGGCGTTGAGCAGGTCGGCGAAGGCAAACGCCATCTGCACGCGGTCGCCGTAGTGCCTGTCGGCGATGGTGTCGATGATGGTCATCGGCCCGGGCATGGTGATCTTCAGCTTCCGCGTGGTGTGGGCGCGCGCGAACCGGGCCTCCGGACCATGCACGCGGCCCTTGAGTTTGAGGGCGCCGGTCACCGTCGGCACCATCGCTTTGTAGCGGTCGTTGCGGATCCCCATTTCGACTTTGTTGGTGAAGTCGATGCCGTCGACGAACTCGAGGAAGCCGTGCACGAAATGCTGGCGCGACTGTTCGCCGTCGGTGACGATGTCGATGCCGGCGTCCTCCTGCAGCTTCACCGCGAGCAGCGTCGCGTCGAGCTTGGCCGCCGCCAGATCGGCGCCGGCGACCCGCCACTGCGGCCACAGCTTTTCGGGCTCGGCGAGCCACGATGGTTTAGGCAAGGAGCCTGCGATGGTGGTGGGAAACATGCGGATCGGCTCTGCTCACTCATCACCGGCTTGCGGCCGTGCGCCCGGACGCGCCGCGCTTAGTGGCGGCGGCGCGCGCCAATCATAGAGCCAATTGTAGCGGCGCAGCAGCATCTTTCCGCCGCCGAGTCGCAGAAACAGGTTGCGCGCCCACGCCTCGCCGGCGGCGAGGTGATAGACGCGACCGTTGCTGGCGGCCGCACGTTGGACGCGAGCGGTGCGCTTGCGCCGGGCCCGTTCGTAGCGCCGGATCGCGGCGGATGGATCGTCGGGCGTCAGCGCCATGCTGTCTGCAAGTATCGCCGCGTCCTCGATCGCAGTCGCTGCGCCCTGGGCGAGGAATGGCAGCATCGGATGGGCTGCATCGCCGAGCAAGGTGACGGGGCCTTCGCCCCATGACGGCAGCGGCGCAAGGTCGTACAGCGCCCACTTCTGCCAGTGCTCCGGCACCGCCAGGAATTCGCGCACCGGCTCGGCCCAGTTCCACGGCGAGTAATGCGCGAGCAGTTCCTCGCGCGCGCCGTCGGCGGTCCAGCCTGGCTCCGCCCAGCGATCGTTGACGATGGCGACCACGTTGATCAGCGCGCCGCCGCGCACCGGATAGTGCACCACATGCGCGCTTCGCCCGAGCCAGAGTTGCACGTCCGGCGCGCGAAATTCCTGGTCCACCGCCTCAGCCGGAACGAGAGCGCGCCACGCGGTGCGCTTGCGGAATTCCGGTGCCGGATAGCCCAGCCGGGACCGCAACTCCGACCACAATCCGTCGGCGCCGATCAGCGCGATGCCGTGCTCGTCGGCGGGAGTGGCGCCCTGCCGGCAGGCCACGCTGAGCCCGTTGGAGTGCAGGACGAAATCCTCGAACCGCGTGCCGAGGCGAAGCACGATGTCGGGACTGGCGCGCACCGCATCCAGCAGCGCGGCCTGCAGGTCGGCGCGATGGATCGCCCAGTAGGGCGCGCCGTAGCGACGCTCGGCCTCGCCGCCGAGTGGAATGCGCGTGAGGCGTCCGCCGCTCGCGGTCTTGATGGCGACCGCCTCCGGCACGAACGCGTCGGCGCGGAGCCGCTCGCCGAGCCCGAGCGCGATCAGGATGTGGGTGGCGTTGGGCGAAAGCTGGATGCCAGCGCCGGTCTCGGCAAGCTCCTTGGCCTGGTCCAGCAGGGTGACGCGGAAGCCCGCCCGCGCCAGCATCAGCGCCGCGCTCAACCCTCCGATGCCGGCGCCTGCAACGATGACGTTGCGGGAGGTGGCCACCGCGCCGGTCAGGCCGCTTCGGTCAGGGCGCAGGCCTCCGGCCGTGCGGCGTGAGGATCGAGCGAAGGATTGTGCCGGTACAGAGTAGAGCAGTACGGGCAGATGATTTCCTTGTCGCCGCCCATGTCGAGGAAGACGTGCGGGTGGTCGAACGGAGGCTTGGCGCCGACGCACATGAATTCGTGCGCGCCGATCTCGATCACGGCGACGCCCGGGTCGTTGTTGAAGTGCGGAACGACGTGTTCGGTCATGATTTTGCTTCGAAATGTGCGTTTGGATGACGCGGCGCACCATAGCGTCCCGACCGCCTGTTTCCTAGTCATTCGTTTCCGCAATCGTTCAAATCCAAGCGATCCGGAACGCCGTTGAGTCGAAAGCGTTGCCCCGCCGCGCCGAACGCGCGCAAATTGACCCAGGCAGACCGAAATGATTCGCTCCCATCCACGCATGGCATGGCTCGCCGCGGGCTTGTTCGCGCTGGCGGCACTGTTCTGCGTGCCATTGGGGATCGAGGCGAACGTCCTGCTCGAAACCGCCAATGATCCAGTGGCGATCGCCGATCGGGGCCTGAAGCGCGCCTTCGACGCCACTGTGGCCATCGCCGAAATCGAGACTGCGCTCGAGGCCAAGGACGCCGATCTCGCCCAGAGCTTCGTCGATCTTTCCGATGAGCGGGGTGCAACGCTGCCGCAGGAATTGAGACAGCGGGTCAAGGCCGCCGTCGATGACGCCAACTCCGCCGCGGCCGCCGCCGGCAGCTTCGCCAGCGGACTGATCACCGGCGAGCCGAAGGACATGGCGGGGCTGGCCGGCACCGCGCTCGGCGACCTGTTCGTGTTCGGCGACATCCGCGACGCCGTACGCGAGGGCAGCCGCTACATCAGCGGCGAGAAATACGATCAACTGATCCTCGGCCTGGCCTGCGTCGGCATAGCTGTCACCGCCGGCACCTACGCGACGGTCGGCGCGGCGTCGCCAGCCCGGCTCGGCCTTTCGGCGGTCAAGGCGGCGCGCAAGGCCGGGCGAATGAGCGGCCAGATGGCCGAGTGGGTCAGCCGTTCGCTGCGCGAGGTGATCGACCTGTCGGCGCTCAAGCGCGCGGGCGCTGCTGTGACACAGCCGGCGGTCGCGATGCGGGCGGCGCGCGAGGCGGTCAAGGTCGAGAAGGCGGACGGTCTTGTGCGCCTCGCCAGCGACGTCGGCCGCGTGCAGGCCAGGGCCGGCACCCAGGCCGCGCTCGACGGGTTGAAACTCGCTCAAGGTCCCCGCGAGATGTCGCGGATCGCCGTGCTAGCCGAGACGAAGGGCACCAAAACGCGGGCAATCCTGAAGACGCTGGGCCGTGGAGCCATCCTGCTGTCGATCGCCTCGTTCAATCTGGCGGCCTGGGTACTCGGCGCGATCTTCACGCTGTTCGGTCTGGTGTCCTCGGCAAAGGCTGGAGTCGAGCACACGACGCAGAGGCATCTCGCCCGCAAGCGGGAGCGGGAGGCGGCGCGTTATGCGATGATGGCCCAGACGCGGACTTGAAAAGTTCGCCGGTCTTGGTCTCTATCGGTGCCGCATGTCGGTTTTTCATCATGCTTCCGTGGAACTCGCCTTCCTCGACGAGGGGCAGGGCGATCCGATTGTATTGGTGCATGGGTTCGCCTCCTCCAAGGAGGTGAACTGGGTCCAGCCCGGGTGGTTCGCCACGCTCACAGGCGCTGGCCGGCGGGTCATCGCGCTCGACAATCGAGGCCATGGCGGGTCGAGCAAGCTTTACGACAACGCCGACTACTACACCGCGAAAATGGCCGGCGACGTGCGCGCGCTGCTCGATCATCTGGTGATCGAGCGGGCGGATGTCATGGGCTATTCGATGGGCGCGCGCATCGTCGCCTTCCTGGCGCTCGATCACCCGGACCGCGTGCGCGCGATGATCCTCGGCGGGCTCGGCCTGCACCTGATCGATGGCGTCGGTCTGCCCGAGAGCATCGCCGAGGCGCTGGAGGCGCCATCGCTGGCCGACGTCACCGACCCGCAGGGGCGGGTGTTCCGCGCCTTCGCCGACCAGACCAAGTCCGACCGCCGCGCCCTGGCCGCCTGCATCCGCGGCTCGCGCCAGGTGCTCACCCGCGAACAAGTCGCGTCGATCCAGAGCCCGACGCTGATCGCGGTGGGCACAAAAGACCCGATCGCCGGGTCGCCGGACGAGCTGGCCGCGGCGATGCCGTGCGCCACGGCGCTGCCGATCCCGGGCCGCGACCACATGTTGGCGGTTGGCGACAAAGCGTTTAAAGCCGGCGTCCTGGAATTCCTGCGGGTCCACGGATAATGCGTGCGATTGCGCCGGCCACGGCGTCGTTCCGGGGCGCCGCGGGCAACACGCTGGTGGGCGATGTTTATGGTGCGGCGGGCCCGCCGGTTCTGCTGCTGCATGGTGGCGGACAAACCCGCCATGCCTGGAAGAAAACCGCCGAGGCGATTTCCCGGCTTGGCTATAGGGCCTACACGGTCGATCAGCGCGGCCACGGCGACTCCCAGTGGATCGACAACGGCGACTATGACTTTGCCGACTTCGCGGCGGACGCCCGCGCGCTGGCCGACACGCTGACCGAGCGCAGCGGCGTGCGTCCGGTGGCGGTCGGCGCGTCGCTCGGCGGGATGGCGGCGCTGCTTGCCGAAGGCGCCCGGTCTGCGAATGGCCGGGTCTTTTCCGCTTTGGTGCTGGTCGACATCACACCTCGGGTCGATCGAGAGGGGGTCGGCAAGATACTCGGGTTCATGCGGGCGCACGCCAAGCAGGGCTTCGGCTCGGTTGCGGAGGCCGCCGACGCGGTTGCCGCCTATCTGCCGCACCGGCCGCGGCCGCCGTCGGATGAGGGGCTCAAGAAGAACCTGCGGCTGCACGCCGATGGCCGCTGGCGCTGGCATTGGGACCCTCGCTCGATCGAGGGCAATCGGCGGATCGGCCCAGCCGCGGCCGAAATCGAGAACGCCCTGGTCGCGGCGGCTTAGAGCGTGTCCATCCCGGCCTTGCTGGTGCGTGGAGCCTCCTCGGAGTTGGTGCAGGAGCAGCACGCCAAGGACTTCCTCGAACTGGTGCCGCATGCGACCTACGTCGATGTCAGCGGCGCCCGCCACATGGTCGCCGGCGATCGCAACGATCAGTTCGCAAACGCCATTGAAGGCTTTCTTTCAAGCATTAGAAAACAGAGATAAGGCCCTGCATTTAATTATAATAATTCACTTTAAGATTGCGGTGGGCAGGTCGCCATCCTAGTTGTGGTAGAATACGGGTCCGAATTCGGGAAGGGCGATTGATGTCTCAGCAGCAGCACAAGACCCCGTCGTCGATCCAGAAGGTCGATCCGGTCTGGGCCAAGATACGCATGGAGGCCGAAGACGTGGCCCGCGTGGAGCCGCAGATCGGAACCTTCATCTATTCTTCAATCCTGCACCACAGCACGCTGGAGGCGGCGGTGGTGCATCGGGTGAGCGAGCGGCTCGATCATGCTGACGTTTCAGCCGAACTGATCCGGCAGGCTTATGCCGATGCGCTGCAGGACGAGCCGCAATTGGGCGAGGTGTTTCGCGCCGACATCGTCGCAGTGTTCGACCGCGATCCAGCCACCGACCGCTTCATCGAGCCGGTGCTGTACTACAAGGGTTTCCACGCCATCCAGACCCACAGGCTGGCGCACTGGCTGTGGAACAAGGGCCGCAGGGACTTCGCCTATTACCTTCAAAGCCGTTCGTCCGCCGTGTTCCAGTGCGACGTTCATCCGGCGGCCAGGGTCGGCCGCGGTATTTTCCTGGATCACGCCACCGGCCTGGTCGTCGGCGAGACCGCTCGGATCGGCGATAACGTTTCGATCCTGCACGGGGTGACGCTCGGCGGCACCGGCAAGGATCACGGCGACCGTCATCCCAAGATCGGCGATGGCGTGCTGATCGGGGCGGGCGCCAGCATCATCGGCAATATCGAGGTTGGCCGCTGCGCACGCATTGCCGCGGGCTCGGTGGTGCTGCAGGCGGTGCCGAACAACGTCACCATGGCGGGCGTTCCGGCGAAGGTGGTGGGCGATTCCCCATGCCTGGAGCCGTCACGCACCATGGACCACATGTTCCCTGGATAATCGTTTCGCTGTTTGGTATCCCGGGCGCCCGCGCACGACGCGCGGCAGCAAAGCGGAGATGGTGCGTGGACGTTCTGGAAGTCAAAAAGCTCGACGCCTATCTCAGCAAGCTGTTCGGCAATCCGGGCATCCGCGTGGTGCCGAAGAAGGGCGATGTCGCCGAGGTGTTCATCGGCGAAGACGATCTCGGCGAGTTGACTGTCGATGACGAGGACGGCGACCGGTCGTTCAATTTTCGCATGGTCATTCAGGTCAGCAACGATCCGAGCTTTCAGCCGCTGCCGGCGCTGACCGCGTATCTGCGCGCCAAGTTCGACAACGAGAACATCCGTGTCGTGATGCGCCCAAAGAAGACTGACTCGGTGGAAGCCTATCTCGGTGACGAATTTCTCGGCGTGCTGTTTCTCGAGGCCGAGAAGGGCCGGCGGACCTACATTTTCGAACTGCCGATCCTCGACGTCGATCTCGAAGGCGGCCCGATCCCCGAATAGCGTCAGCCCGGCACGGGCGTCGGCCGGAAGCCGGCGATCAGGCGGTCGATGCCGTCCGCAACCGGTGACCAGTTGTCCAGCCAGGCGCGCGGGAAGCGCACCGTGACGTCGGCGCCACCGAGCCGACGCTCGTGCAGGCACATGGCGGGCGTCGCAGCGATCTGGCGGGTGCAGCGAAGCAGGAAACGCTCCGGAGCCGCCGGTTGCAGGATGAGGTCCTCGCCCTGGTACGGCGAGCCGTCGCGGAAGCCCTGCAAGCTCAGTCCGTCACCGCCTACGATCGGCGCGGCGTCGGCGTAGCGCGGATATATCACCTTCAAGCGATCGCCTGGCGACAGCGTGATGTCGGAGCCGGCGATGGTGACGAACAGCCTGTCGGTGATGTCCGGTGTGTCGGTCGGCGACGGCTTGATGCTCAGGTCGGGCGGCGTGAGCGCGGGCCACACGAAGCTGAGATCGACGCGGGGCTGGGCCCCAGGGCGGCGCTGCACCTTGAAACGAATGGCCGCCGGCGGGACGTTGAAGGCCATGCCGCCGATGGTGATCGGCAGTGACGGCGCGTCCGGCGACACCGCGACCGGCGCCGGCCACAGCATGTAGGCGACCGGAGCGCAAACCAGCCCCGCGCCGGCGACGCTGAGAGCGGTCACCAGAAGCCGGACCAGCTTGCTGCTGGGCACATGCTTTCGCCGGTGCCCCATGGTTCCCGCATAAGCCATTGAGGTTCCCTGATCTTGCCTAGTCCGAATCGTCCTGCCCCTATGGGAGCCCGTATCCGTTAACCCTTAATTAACGATGCGCTGGCGGGTGGCCCCCCGATCTGGAACAACTCGGGTGTCGGCGTACCTGTGGGGCCTTTGAAGATGACGCCCGAAGATCTTGTGCTTGCGTTGTTCTGGTCGGATTCCGTGCGTTCGCTGCTCGCGCTGGCGATCGGCTTCGCGGTCGCCGGACTGCTGTCCAGCGGCTATCAGCTGCTGACCTTGCAGCCGCCGAGCTTCAAATTGCTGCACGAACAGGAGCGCAAGCAGGCGCTCGCCGCGGTGCCTTTCCTGGTGTTCGCCGCGCCCTTCATCATCGTCCGCAACACCGTGCGGGGCCGTCGCGTCGGCGGCCGCAACTTCGGCTTCGCCGCACTGGCCGCGATCGTTGCCGGCTTCTGGAGCCTGATGTCGGGCTCCGTGGTGGTGCTGGCGCTCCAGGCGATCGGCCATCTGGTCGCCTAGCCACTCGTCTCCATTGTCGTGGCATGGCAGGCTCATCCTCTCACGGAGGCATAGCGATGCCGATCTATGAACTCGAAGGACAGGCGCCTGAGTTTCCCGCCGACGGCCAATACTGGGTCGCCGAGACGGCAGTGCTGATCGGCCGCGTGCGGCTGAAAAGCCACGCCAGCATCTGGTTCGGCGCGGTGCTGCGCGGCGATAACGAATGGATCGAGATCGGCGAGCGGTCACAGATCCAGGACAACGCCACGCTGCACACCGATCCGGGATTTCCCATGGTGATCGGGCGGAATTGCGTGATCGGCCACAAGGTCATGCTGCACGGCTGCATGGTCGGCGAGAACAGCCTGATCGGCATGGGCGCGATCCTGCTGAACGGCTCGAAGATCGGCAAGAATTCGCTGGTCGGCGCCGGCGCATTGGTCACCGAAGGCAAGAGCTTCCCGGACAATTCACTGATCGTCGGTGCGCCCGCCCGCGCGGTCCGTACCCTCGACGAGAAGGCCGTCGCAGGGATCGCACGCGGCGCCGACATCTATGTCCAGCGGTCGCAGCAATACGCCAAGGGACTGAAGCGGATCGATTGAGCAGCCCGGCCTTCATCGGCGGCGCGCTGCTCATGATCAGTCCGTCGAGCCTGGTCCAGTCCGGATAGCGCCACGTCGGTCAATGCCCTATTCTGCGGGCGGGGGCTTGGCCGTGCGCCGATTTCTATTTCCGATCTACGCGACTACGTGTCTGGCGTTCGCCGGTTTCGTCATTCTCATGGAGGTGGCAATTCAAGCCCGCGCCAGTGACGACGAACATGAAGCCCGCATCCTGACCATCGCTAGAGCCGTAGTCCCATGCAGCAGCGAGTATTGGTGGGGCTACCGGGTGGTGGCTCAAACAACGCAGCGCGTCGAGAAGGTCGGCGGCTTTGCCTGTATCGATATGCTGCATTCGCGATGGGTGTTTCACCGCGACTAGGTTTCCGCTGCTCTGGGGTGGCTGGCATCCCGCGCCTCGGACGCCGTTCTCTTCCAAGTTTCAGCATCCCCGAAAAAGTTGCGGCCGGCTCTTGGGGGAGAGCCGGCCGCGCGCGACCCGGTCGGGGACGGGGAGGGGTGGGGACGTGACCGGGGACGCGTGGTTCCTTTTTGTCAGCGCGACGAGGTGGCGGTGACCACCGCCGGGCGCGTGTCGCCCAGCGAGACCCAAGTGTTCGGATTGGTTTGCGACTGCCGTTTGACGAAGCGGTAGCCGGTGTCGGACCAGAGCAGAACCTGCTCCTCCTGGTTGTCGAGGACAAAGTCGCCCTTGTCGGTCTTGACCGTGAGCACGGCGTGGCCGTCGCCCTTCTTGTCGCGCACCACGGTGATGAGCAGCGCCTCGCGTGGCCAGCCGGCCTGCATCAGCATGCGCCGCTTGAGCAGCACGTAATCCTCGCAGTCGCCCTTGCCGTCATCCGGATAGGACCACTTCTCGACCACGCCCCAGTGATCCATATCGGTGATCGGGGCGATGCTGTCGTTGGCCCACTTGTTGACGCGCACCAGGTCCTTCCAGACCTTCGCGGTCAGCACGACATCGCGCGGCTCGCTGTTTGAGGCGAGGCATTCCTTCGGCATCTCGTTGCAGAACTCGACATAGCCGATCGGCGCGCGTGCCGTGGCCCCGACCGAAACATACATTGGCTTGTCGGATGCAGCCTCCACGGACGCCCCGCCAAGCAAGGCGATCATGGCTGTGGCGACTGCGGTACCCAGAACGAATTTCGAATTTTGCGACATTGCGCGAACCCCCTGTCCCGTCTTGTTGGGGCCATAGTTCGCACAAAGCTTTTGTGGCGCCGCTAATCTTCGAAAGCAACGTTGAAGCAAACGAGAGTAAATACTGAAATGAATACTGTTTAAATGCTGCGAAAATTTGAGTAAAAATCGATCTATTCTGAATTGAATAAAATTGTCTCTTTAAGCATGCCAAGCCAGCCGCGGCGGCGCGGCACGGCAAGGCGGCGGGCAGCCGTTAAGGCTGTGCGCAGGGCTGGCTTGGGGGGCAGGGAACGGGGGAGCGGGCCGGACCGCGTACCGGCCGCGTCAAAACAGAAACCCGGCGTTTACTGTGCGGTCGCGTTCTCTTCGACCGAGTCCGGGTGCTGCAGCCGCGTAAACTCGATGGCGAAGCCGGATTCCAGATGTCGAACCACCCGGCCGGGGATTTTGCCAACAGTAACGTGGCTACCGATCTCGGGGCGTTCCTGGGTGCCGATGCCGGCGCCGGACAGCGAGATGTCGATAATCCGGACGCCGATGTTGGTGCCGTTCGGCATGATCAGGCGTGCGCCGGCGATCCTCGGTACGAAACGGCCGTGGCGGCGGTCTTCCGGGAGGTTGAGGATGCTGCGGTTGGCGAGCCAGGTGAGCTGGGCGGCCAGCATGTCGCGTTTGCGCGGCGTGGCCGAGATCGTCATGGCAAAGCCGTTCTGCAACTGACGCGCGATCTGGCCTTCCAGGCGACCGAGATGATCGACATAGGCAATGACGCGGTCGCCAACTTGGCCGGCAACCGGGGCGATCACCGCCATGCCGCCGGGCGACATGTTGACGACCTGGCATGGAAATTCGCGGCGGTCGGCCAGCATATAGCGGCCCAACAGGTTCACGCGGACACGCTGGTGCCGCCGGCGCTCTTCGGCGTGCGGCAGCGAATGCGATTTTTGTTGCAGCAGCGCCATGGCCGAGCCCTGGAATTTCCAGCTCAGCCTATTCACGCATCGTTAACGGCGCGTGAACTTCGCGATCTCCCATAACGTACGCTAATCTCTCATCCAGCGCGGCCACCGTCGTAGACTGTCAGGCCGTGCTTTATTCTCCCGGCCGCCGCCTTGAAGCGCGGTGCGACTTCGGCCCCGGAGCCGATGTGGCGGAACATGCCGAGCGTGAGTGGGCCCACCGCCTTGGCGCCCAGCCAATAGGGCGCCGCCATCGGCGCCATCGCGCCGATCACGCGCGCCTCGCCGCGCGATTGGAAGGCGAGCGGCAGCAGCAGCAGTTCGAGTTGCACCGGAGCGAGCGTTTCGTCGGCGGTCGAGCCGGTGGCGCTGGCGACAATGCCGACCTTCTCCTCCATCACCACCGCGATTAGTTCGCGGATCGCGGTCTGTCCCGACCGTTGCCAAAGCCGGGTGAAGCTCTCGGCTTTCAGTTCGCGGCCAAACAACGCGCAGAGCCGGGTACCGGCAAGGCGGAACAGATGATTGTCGGTCACCTCGAGCACGAATGTGTCGCCCAGCACATGACGGATGGCGGACGGTTCGATGTCGGCGCGCTCGGGCGCCAGGCGTTCGCCGCGGCGCTCGTTCCAATACTCGAACAGTTCGCGATTGGATGGGTGTTTCATTTTGATCCCCTGTTCCCGCTTTTGCGCACCGTCTTGTCCCTGGCCGGGACACAGCGGCGCTTGGTCAGCGTGCTTGCGTGGAATGGAGCAGGGCCCGTGCCGCCGCGGCGGATGGCGCGCGGGGCGGAGGGGGCGTCACGCGTTAGCGTTAAAGGCGGAGGGCCATTGGCACGGCGCCGGTGCCGACATACGGTCGTTGCACCAATTCCCAGGGGAGTGGGGGATGTGACCAAGGGGAGGGCCCAAAAGCCCTCCCTTTTTCTTTGTTTGATCGGGCGGCCGGTCTCGCCTACTGAAACAAGCTCGCGCCTGTTGGGTGGATGCGCATCGAGGAGCTTTCTTGGACCAGCGATCGGACCAGCGATTGGATCAGCGGCGCGAACCGATCCTCAACGTTCCGGGTATCGTCGTCTCGGTCATCGCGGTGCTCGCGTTGATGCACGCGGTTCGCGTCTGGCTGCTTACGGACGAGGCCGATCGCGTTCTGTTGTGGAGCATGGCGTTCGTGCCGGCCCGCTACGACGCGGGCGTTCTGACCGACGGCATTCTGCCTGGAGGCCCAGGCGCCGAATTGTGGAGCTTCTTCACCTACGCGCTGCTGCATGCCGACGTCACCCACCTGGGCTTCAACCTGGTCTGGCTGCTGGCGTTCGCCAGCCCGGTGGCGCGCCGCTTTGGCTCGGCGCGGTATCTGCTGTTGTTCCTGGCGACGGTCGGAGCCGGTGCGATCGCTTATCTGGTGGCGCATGCTGGCGCGATGACGCCGATGATCGGCGCGTCGGCAGGGATTTCAGGCATGATGGGGGCGGCGGCGCGCTTCGTTTTTGAGCCGGGCGGCTCGCTGGACATGAGGCGGCGCGGCCGTGACAGCGCCGACCGCATTCCAGCGGCACCGCTGTTTGTTGCACTGCGCAATCGGCGCGTCATCACGTTCGTCGGCGTCTGGTTCGGCCTGAACCTGCTGTTCGGGCTCGGTTCGGTGTCGTTTTTGATTGGGGAAAATCAGAGCGTGGCCTGGGAGGCCCATGTCGGCGGCTTTCTGGCCGGCCTGCTGCTGTTCTCGCTGTTCGATCCGGTGCGGCCATCGCCGCCGCTGGCGAATAGCGAATTGCTCCACTCTCATGATTGCTGACAAGGGTCTTTGGCATACGAATTGGCCCGCCGATTCCGATCGACGGCAGAGGCATTTGTACGACGGATATGCGGTGCAGGAGGCGGGACTTAAACGTCGGTCAACAATCTCTCATCCGCG
>JAPLPD010000090.1 GCA_026400395.1 Alphaproteobacteria bacterium
CCGTTGCGCTTCGGCCTGCTGTTCGAGCGCTTCCTCAATCCGGAGCGCGTGTCGATGCCCGACTTCGACATCGACTTCTGCCAGGATCGCCGCGACGAGGTGATCCGTTATGTCCAGGAGCGCTACGGTCGCGATCAGGTGGCGCAGATCATCACTTTCGGCACGCTACAGGCACGGGGCGTGCTCCGAGACGTCGGCCGCGTGCTAGAAATGCCGTACGGACAGGTCGATAAGCTCTGCAAGCTGGTGCCGCAGAATCCGGCCGCGCCGGTGACCCTGGCCAAGGCGATCGAGGGCGAGCCGAAGTTGCAGGCGGAGCGCGACGGCAATCCGATCGTCAAGCGTGCGTTCGATATCGCGCTCAAGCTCGAAGGGCTTTACCGCCACGCTTCGACCCACGCCGCCGGCATCGTGATCGGCGACCGGCGGCTGTCGGAGCTTGTGCCGATGTATCGCGATCCGAAGTCCGACATGCCGGTGACCCAGTTCAACATGAAATGGGTCGAGCAGGCAGGCTTGGTGAAGTTTGACTTCCTCGGCCTGAAGACACTGACCGTCCTGCAGACCGCGGTGCGGCTGCTCAAGCAGCGAAACATCGAACTCGATCTGTCGGCTATCCCGCTCGACGACAAGAAGACCTACGATATGCTTGCGCGCGCGGAAGCGGTAGGCATCTTCCAACTGGAAAGTCAGGGCATGCGCCGCGCGCTGCTCGACATGAAGCCCGACCGTTTCGAGGACATCATCGCGCTGGTCGCGCTGTACCGGCCCGGCCCGATGGCGAATATTCCGACCTACTGTGCGCGCAAGCACGGCGACGAGGAGCCGGAATACATCCATCCCAAGCTCGAGCCGATACTGAAGGAGACGTACGGCGTCATCGTCTACCAGGAGCAGGTGATGCAGGCTGCGCAGATCCTCGCGGGCTATACGCTCGGCCAGGCCGACCTGCTGCGTCGCGCAATGGGCAAGAAGATTCGTTCGGAAATGCAGGCTCAGCGCAAGGTGTTCGTCGATGGCTCGACCAGCCGCGGCATCGAACGCGCCAATGCCGATGCGATCTTCGACCTCTTGGAGCGCTTTGCCGAATACGGCTTCAACAAGAGCCACGCCGCGGCCTACGCGCTGGTCGCTTATCAGACGGCGTATCTGAAGGCGAACTATCCGGTTGAGTTCATGGCGGCATCGATGACGCTCGACATGGGCAACACCGACAAGCTGTCAGAGTTTCGATCCGAATCCGAGCGTCTCGACATCAAAGTCGAGCCGCCGTCGGTCAACCGCTCGAGCGCGGCTTTCGAGGTCGAAGGCAATACGATCTATTACGCGCTGGCGGCGCTCAAGGGCGTCGGCCGGCAAGCGGTGGACACGATGGTTGCCGCGCGCGGCGACAAGCCATTCGCCGATCTCACTGACTTCGCCCGTCGCATCAATCCGAAGGCGATCAACAAGCGCGTGCTCGAAAGCCTTGCCGCGTCGGGCGCGTTCGATACCATCGAACCGAACCGGGCGCGGGCTCACGCCGCCGTCGATGCTCTGCTCTCGACCGCGCAGCGCACCCACGAAGCTGTGACCGTCGGACAGAACGACATGTTCGGCGGGCTCGCCCACCGCGAGACCATCGCGGTCCCCGCGGTCGAACCTTGGCTTGCGGCCGAGAAACTGCAGCGTGAATACGACGCCATTGGATTTTTCTTGTCCGGGCATCCGCTTGACGAATACGCGGAGCTTTTGAAAAAGCTCAAGGTGCAATCGTGGACCGAGTTTTCCCGCTCGGTGAAGTCCGGCGCCAGCGCGGGACGCGTTGCTGCGACGGTGGTGTCGCGCACGGAGCGGCGTACCAAGACCGGCAACAAGATGGGGATTTTCGGCCTGTCCGATCCGACCGGCCACTACGAGGCCATCGTGTTCGCGGAAGGTTTGCAACTGTATCGCGACGTCTTGGAGCCCGGTGCACCGGTGCTGCTGTTCCTGAGTGCCGAGGCGCAGGGTGACGAAATCCGCGCCCGCATCCAGTCGGCCGAGCCGCTCGATCAGGCCGCTTCGAAATTGCAGAAGGGACTGCGCGTGTTCCTGCGCGACCCGGCTCCGCTGGAACCGGTCGCCAAGCGCCTCGACGTCAAAGGTGACGGCGAGGTGTCCATGGTGCTTCAGCTTGGTGGCGGCGCGGAGGTCGAGGTCCGGCTGCCGGGGCGCTTCAAGGTATCTCCGCAGATCGCCGGCGCGATCAAGGCCGTGCCGGGGGTGCTGGATGTGCAACTCGTCTAAGTGAGGGGGCTCTGCCTGCGCGCCGCAGCGTTGTGACGCGGGCTCGGCCGTTGACCTCGGGTGCGTCCCCGGCTGTTATTGCGGCGATTTAACCGGCCCGGACAAGGCGTGCCTTGCACGCACAAGCCGATTGAAACGGCAGGACGGTTCGTGGGACGAGCAACAAGGAGCGTCATGATGTTTCGCGCGATTACACGCGGTTTCCTGATCGCAACGACGTTGGCAGCAGCGGGCAGTGCGCAGGCCGCATGGCCGGAACGAACGGTCACAATCGTCACGCTTTTCGCCGCCGGCGGCATCGCCGACGTGGTGGCCCGGCTGACCGCCGAGCGCCTGCAGACGACCCTCAAGCAAAATTTCGTTGTCGAGAACCAGACCGGTGCGGGCGGCACGGCGGCGCCCGAACGCGTCGCTAAGGCAACTCCCGATGGCTATACGTTGATGTCGACGCCGATCTTCCAACTCACGACGGCGAAGTACGTGCACACCGTCAACTTCGACGAACGCAAGGACTTCAAGGCGATTTCGGCGGTCGCATCGGCGCCGTTCGTGATCACGGTCAACGCATCGTTTCCGGGCAACACGCTCGCCGAATTCATCGCGCATGTGAAGGCGAACCCAGGCAAGTTCACCTTCGGCTCTGCCGGCGCCGGCAGTACGACGCATGTGGCCGCGGTGGTCGTGTTGCAGACCGCCGGCCTCGATATGGTGCATGTGCCGTACCGCGGCGTAGCACCCGCCTTCACCGATCTGCTCGCGGGGCACATCATGATGGTGGCGGCGTCACTCGTTGAACTGAAGCCGTATCTGGAATCGGGCAAGGTCAAGCTGCTTGCCGTGGTGGACAACAAGCCGTCGCCGCATCTCCCGGGCGTGCCGCCGGTGACCGACACGCTGAAGGACTGTCCGCCTGCGGTGACCTACAACGGCCTGCTTGGTCCGGCGAACCTGCCTGCCGAGGTCGTCGATACGCTGTCTCGCGAGCTTGTGGCCTCGGGTAAATCGGGGGAGTTCCGGAAGCGCGTGTTGAATGTGGGTTTGCTGCCGCTGCTAACCACGCCCGACGAGTTCCAGAAAATATTCATCGCGGATGCCGCCGTTTGGAACGGCATCATGCCGGGCCTAAAGCTGAAATAGGCAATCGCGATGTTCCAAGGAAGCGGCCGCCGGACTGGCGGGCCGTTGGCATGACGCCTGCATGATCACTGGCAAGTCCACGCCGGACACGATCATGAAAGGTGCATGCTATGCTCAATATCATCGCGCGTGCGGCGGTCGCCGCATCATTTCTATTCACCGCGCCGGCCGACGCGGCGTGGCCGGAGCGACCGGTGACGCTGATCGTGCCATTCGCCGCGGGCGGTCTCACCGACGTGATGGCGCGGCTAACAGCCGAGGTGCTGCACGACAAGTTCAATCAGGCATTTATTGTGCAGAACGAGGTTGGCGCGGGCGGAATTCTTGCCACGGCGAACGCGGCTCGGGCCAAGCCGGACGGCTATACGCTTCTGTTCGGTCCGGTGTCACTGATGACATTGTCGCCCATGATCTCCAAAGTTAACTACGATCCCGACAAGGATTTCGCCCCGGTCAGCATCGTCGCCTCCACTCCTTTCGTGGTCACGATCACCGACGGCTTTCCGGCGAAAAACGTCGAGGAGTTCATCTCCGAGGTCAAAAAGAAGCCGGGCGGATACACGTATGCGTCGGCTGGAACCGGCACAACGACCCAGGCCGCTTCGCTTTTGTTTCTCAAGGCCGCCGGGTTGCAGATGGTGCACGTGCCTTACCGGGGCGTGGCTCCGGCCTTCGCGGATATGATGGCCGGTCACGTCCAAATGACTTCGGCAAGCCCGGTGGAAATCAAGCCGCACCTCAACGGCGGGAAAGTGCGACCGCTGGGGGTCACCAGCAAGGAGCGGTCGCGCCAGTTGCCTGACGTGCCGACGATCTCCGAGACCCTGCCGATGCCGGTCGTCGCCACCCATAACGGCCTCTTTGCGCCCAAGCAGACGCCGCAGGAGATCATCGACACAATTGCCAAAGAGGTCGTCGCAGCCGTAAAAAGCGCGGAGTTCTCCGACAAGTTGCTGAAGGTTGGCTTCGAACCGTTCGGCAGCACGTCGGCTGAGATGGCCGCGACTATCGCGGCCGATAGGGACGGCTGGCTGCCGGTGAAGAACGACATGGCGGTGGCCACCCAATAGGACGCGAACGAAAGACCGGCATGACATCACCAAAGCCCAACCCAAGAGTCGTCATTGTCGGAGCCGGTCCGGTCGGGATGGTGTGCGCGCTGGCGCTGAACCGGCGCGGTATTCCGGTCACTGTGTTTGAGCAGGAGCCCGCGCCGGTCGAAGACCAGCGCGCGGCTTCGCTTCACCCTACGACGCTGGAAATGCTCGACGATCTCGGCGTGACCGAAAAGATCATTCCGCTCGGGCTGGTCTCCAGTGCGTATCGATTTCACGATCGTGTGTCGTATTCGGTCGTCGCCGAATTCGACCTCGATCAGATGCGCGACGAATTTCGTTTTCCCTTCGTTCTGCAATACGAGCAGTACAAGTTGACCGCTTCCATCGCAGCGGAATACGCCAACGCCTCCGATTTCGATGTGCGCTTTTCCCATGCCGTCACCGGCCTGACGGAGACCGCGGACGGCGTCGATGTCGAGTTCATTTCGCCGGGCGGCACCGAACATGTGCAGGCCAGCTATGTGATCGGCTGCGACGGCGGGCGGAGCACAGTGCGCAAGCTCGCCGACATCGAGTTTGAAGGATTCACCTACCCCGAGCGGTTCATCAAGATCGCAACCAGCTTCGACCTGGGCGTCGCCAACCCCAAGGTCGCGTTCCGCAATTATTTCTCAGATCCGAACGAGTGGTGCAATCTGTTCAAGGTGCAGGGCAAGCGGCCGCCGGGGCTCTGGCGCGCCATCATGCCGATCAAGGCCGAGGAGACCGACGAAGCCGTTCTCGATCCCGAGGCGATCGAGCAGCGGTTGCAGAAGTTCTTTCCGAAGATCGGCCGTTACGACGTCGAATACGTCAACGTCTACGCCGCGCATCAGCGGGTCGCTGCGACCTTCCGCAAAGGCCGTGTGCTGCTCGCCGGCGACAGCGCCCACGTCAACAATCCGATCGGCGGCATGGGCATGAACGGCGGCATCCATGACGGCATCAATCTGGCCGACAAGCTTGCCCGGGTCATCCACGGGGAGGGGGCTGATGAATTGCTCGATGTCTACAGCCGCCAGCGGCGCCACGCCGCCGTGAAGTATGTCCAGGCTCAGACCATCGCGAACAAGCGGTTGATGGAAGAGCGCGACCCCGCAGTGCGCCAAACGAACTTCGATGAACTTCGTCACACCGCGGAGAACGCGGAGACGGCTAAGGCATATATGCGCCGCGCCGCCCTCGCCGACAGCCTGCGCGACGCCGCTGCCGTGACCTGACCATCATCGGACGGACAAGGCAGCCTCTTGCGCCGCTCGCCAGGCAGACCCACATTCGGCGCACCGTGACGCCCACCATCTCAGAGATTTTCGAACAAGCGCGGCTGGCCACCCGCGCGTTCACGGAATTCGGCGGGCACCTGCTGCACCCGACCGTCCGACTTGGCGTTACCGGATTGTCGCGCGCCGGCAAAACTGTATTCATCACCGCGCTGCTGCATGGCTTGTTGCGCGGCGGCCGATTCCCGGTGTTTGAGCCGTTGTCGAGCGGACGAATCGCCGGCGCCAAGCTCTCGCCGCAGCCCGACGATGCGGTGCCGCGTTTCGACTACGAGCGCCATGTGCGCTCTCTTGTGATCGAACGCGAATGGCCGGACTCGACCAGACAGATCAGTGAGCTTCGGATCGTCATCGATTATCAGACAGGCGGCGGCGCGATGCGCACATTGACGCTCGACATCGTTGATTATCCGGGCGAGTGGCTGCTCGATTTGCCGCTGCTCGACAAGAGCTACGAGCAGTGGTCGGCGGAGACGCTAACCTATCTCAGGCGGACGACGCGCCAGCCTTTGCCGACGCAGTTTCTCGATCGCATTGGGACGCTCGACCCCTTTGCGCCAGCGGACGAATACGCGGCGATCGAAGCCGCGCGGTTATTCACCGATCATCTTCAAGCCCGCCGCAAGGAACACCCGACACTCAGCGTGATCGGGCCCGGTCGGTTCCTGATGCCGGGAGACCTTGCCGGGTCACCGGCGTTGACGTTTACACCTCTAGCACTGCCAACCGAAGGCGAACCGCCCGGTGGCTCGGCTTGGTCGATGATGCGGCGGCGCTACGATTCTTATCGCGATGCGGTGGTGCGGCCGTTCTTCCGCGATCACTTTGCGCGCCTGGACCGTCAAATCGTGCTGGTCGATGTGCTAGGCGCCTTCGGTGCGGGGCCTGAGGCGGTACGCGATCTGCAGGATGCGATGGTCGCCGTACTCGATTGTTTTAGGGTTGGGCGGAGTGGCTGGCTCGGCGCGCTGTTTTCGCCGCGCGCCGACCGCATTCTGTTCGCGGCGACCAAAGCCGATCAACTGCATCATGCTGCCCACGACAGGCTGGAAGCGATCCTCAAGCTGATCACCGAGGATGCGGTTGCCCGCGCCGGTAACGCCGGCGCGGAGGTCGATGTGATCGCACTCGCCGCGGTTCGCGCCACCCGCGAAGCGCTGGTGCGCGGTGAGGGCGGGGGGCTCCCCTCGATCGTTGGCACGGTTGCGGCAGGCGAGTGGGGCGCCGGCCATTGTTTCGACGGCATGACGGAGATGGCCTTTTTCCCCGGCGATCTGCCGGACGAAAACGCGCAAGGCGCCGATTTTCGCTCGATCCGGTTCCGGCCGCCCATGCTCGAGCAGAGGGAGGGTGGCATTCCCGCGCTGCCGCACATCCGTCTCGACCGTGCGCTGCAATTCCTGATCGGGGATCGGCTGCGATGACGGATGCACGGCGCAAACCCGCGGTTTTCGCCGTGGACGATCCACGCCTTGTCGTGGCGGACATGGGCGAGGCGCAACGCACCCCGGCCAACCCTGTTGTTGTCACCGATATCGCCAACGAGCTTGTGACGGTTGCGCCGCCGGCCGGTCGGCGGTTGCCTTGGGGCACGCTGTTCTGGTCTGCGATGTCGGGGCTGGTGCTGATGGCGCTGGGCCTCGCTGTAACGCATTTGGTAGAGGACCTTTACGCGCGTGCACCGTGGCTCGGCGCCCTCGGCTTCGCTCTGGCATTTATCGCAGCTCTGGCGCTCATGGGGGTGATTCTACGTGAGATCTTTGGACTTGCGAGACTCACCACGGTCGAGGCGCTGCGCCAGCGCGCCCTGGCAGTGATTGAAAGTGACGATCGAGATGGCGGCCGCGCATTGGTGACCGACATGCTCTCTTTGACCAAGCGGATCCCACGGCTTGCGCGTGGCCGCGCCCGCCTTGCGGATCATCGCGGCGATATCATCGACGGCCGCGATCTGGTCCGGCTTGCGGAGCGAGAACTGATGAGCCCGCTGGACGGTGAGGCGAGGCGGCTGGTGTTGGCCGCCAGCAAGCGCGTCTCGGTGGTCACTGCCATCAGCCCGCGCGCCGCGATAGACATGATTTTCGTGCTGATCAACGCGCTCCGCATGGTACGCCAGCTCGCCGTGCTCTACGGTGGCCGTCCGGGCGCGTTGGGGGTGCTGCGGTTGCTCCGCCAAGTGGTGTCGCATCTGGCGGTGACCGGCGGGGTGGGCGTCGCCGACAGTGTGGTCCAGCAGGTGATTGGCCACGGGCTTGCAACGAGGCTATCCGCCCGGCTGGGCGAGGGCATGGTCAATGGGCTGCTGACCGCCCGACTCGGCCTCCTGACTATCGATCTGGTTCGGCCGCTGCCGTTCCACGAGCTGCCGCGCCCTGCGCTAAACGACTTGGTTGGGACGCTACTGCGGCCGTCCGAAGAGGGCGGTGGGGCGTGAACCCGCCAAAACGGCGAAAATTCAATAATCCACTCAAAACTCGATTGTTTCTTGCGTCCTGGTGGACGTGCCGCTATATGCAGCCCACCTCACACGCGGGCTTGGCCATATAGGCCGTCCGGTGGCTCCCGGTTCTGGGTCAATCCGACCCTTGGCCGAAGCCCACACGCCCGCGGCGGAACAACCGGAGAAGACCATGGCGCTGCCCGACTACAGCATGCGTCAGCTTTTGGAAGCTGGCGTTCACTTTGGCCATCAGGCCCACCGCTGGAACCCGAAGATGGGTAATTACATCTTCGGCACCCGTAACAACATCCACATCATTGATCTCGCCCAGAGCGTGCCCTTGATGCACAAGGCGCTTGAGGCCGTCAGTGACGTGGCCGCCAAGGGCGGCCGCATCCTATTCGTCGGCACCAAGCGGCAGGCACAGGACGGCATCGCGGAAGCGGCCAAGCGCTGCGCGCAGTACTATGTGAACTCGCGCTGGCTCGGCGGCACGCTGACCAACTGGAAGACCATCTCCGGTTCAATCGCGCGCCTTCGCAAGCTCGAAGAGATGCTCGCTTCGAACGAGGCATCCGGCTACACGAAGAAGGAGCGTCTCGACCTGCAGCGCGAGCGCGACAAGCTCGACCGATCCCTCGGCGGCATCAAGGACATGGGCGGATTACCCGATCTGGTGTTCGTGATCGACACGAACAAGGAAGACATCGCGATCAAGGAAGCGCGCCGTCTTGGTGTGCCGGTGGCGGCGATCGTCGATACCAACTGCGATCCGGAAGGCATCACCTACGTGGTGCCCGGCAATGATGACGCCAGCCGCGCCATTTCGCTCTACTGCGACCTTATCGCGCGCGCTGCGCTCGACGGCATATCGCGTTCGCAGAGCGGCCACGGCGTTGATATCGGTGCCGCTGAGAAGCCGATCATCGAAGATTTGCCGAAGCTTGAGGAAAAGGGTCTCGGCTTTGAGCCGCTGCCCGGCCCGCGCGGCGTCGCCGACGATCTCAAGAAGCTTACCGGCGTTTCCCCGGCGATCGAGAAGAAGCTCAACGACCTTGGCATATTCCATTACACTCAGATCGCGGAACTCAGCGCCGACGCTGCTCACAATGTCGGCGAAGAGGTTGGACTGCCGGGCCGCGTTCAGGGCTGGGTCGCCAAGGCCAAGGAATTGACGGCTGAATAACTGACGGTCGGGTCGGTGGGCGCGGGAGTTTTGCCCGCGAACCCGCCGCGCAACGGAATCATACGATGACGCAAATTACTGCACAGATGGTCAAGGACCTGCGCGAGATGACCGGCGCGGGTATGATGGATTGTAAGGCCGCCCTCGGCGAGGCTGCGGGCAACGTGGATGCGGCCGTCGATTGGCTGCGCAAGAAGGGCCTGTCGAAGGCCGCGAAAAAGGCGGATCGAGTCGCGGCCGAAGGCCTCGTCGGGCTCGCGGTCAAGGGAACGAAAGGCGTCGTCGTGGAGGTGAACTCCGAGACCGACTTCGTTGCTCGCAACGATTTGTTCCAGGGCCTCGTCAAGATGATCGCCAACGTGGCGCTCGACGTTGGCGCTGATGTCGAGAAAATCAATGCGGCCAAGACCGGCAGCAAAACTGTCGCCGAGGATATTTCGGAAACCATCGCCAAGATCGGCGAGAACATGAACCTGCGCCGGGCTGCTGGAGTGTCAGTTGGCCAGGGTGCCATCGGTGCTTATGTGCATAACGCGGTGATCGATGGCGCCGGCAAGATGGGGGTTCTCATTGGGTTGGAGTCTTCCGGAAAAGCCGACGAATTGGTCGCGCTCGGCCGGCTGGTCGCGATGCATGTCGCTGCCACCAATCCGCAGGCGGTCGATCCCTCCGGGCTCGATCCGGCCGTGGTGAAGCGCGAGAAGGATGTGCTCGCGGACAAATTCAGAGCGCAGGGCAAGCCCGCCGCGATGATCGAGAAGATCGTCGAGTCGGGCCTGAAGACTTATTACAAAGAGGTCTGCCTGCTCGAACAGCCCTACATTCACGACGACAAGAAGAGCGTGGCGCAGGCCATGAAGGAAGCCGAAGGCAAGGTCGGTGCGCCGATCAAGGTCACTGGCTTCCTGCGATACAAGCTTGGCGAGGGCGTCGAGAAGCAGGAGTCAGATTTCGCCGCCGAAGTTGCGGCTGCTTCTGGCGTCAAATCCTGACGATTTGATGTGGCGCTCGGCTGATCCAGCCGAGCTGGAATTTGGCGGGCCGACGAGAGAGGCAGTGGAATGGCCAAGGCAGCTCAAAATCGCCCCGCCTACCGCCGCGTGATCGTGAAGGTTTCCGGTGAAGCGTTGTCTGGCCCCGAAGGGTTTGGCATCCATCAACCGACCATCGACCGCATCGCCAAGGATTTGATTGCTGCCCGCGCGGCCGGAGTCACGCTCGGGGTCGTGGTCGGCGGTGGCAACATCCTTCGCGGCGTCAAAATGTCCGGTAAGAGCCTTTCGCGACCGACTGCCGACTCGATGGGAATGCTGGCGACCGTGATGAATGGGCTGGTGCTAGAGGCTGCGATCGAGCGGCTCGGCGCGTCGGCGCGTACCATGTCCGCTCTCAATATGCCTCAGGTCTGCGAGACCTACGAGCGCGCCCGTGCGTTACGCCATTTCGAAGAAAACCGCATCGTCGTGTTCGCCGGCGGAACCGGCAATCCATTCTTCACCACAGACACGACAGCGGTATTGCGAGCCGCTGAGATGGAATGCGACGCCGTGCTTAAGGCCACAAACGTGGACGGTGTCTACAGCGCGGACCCGAAAAAGGACCTGAAGGCCAAGCGCTACGACCGGATTTCACTGAAAGAAGCCTTCGACCGCGATCTCAAGGTTCTGGATGCAACGGCGTTCGCGCTTGCCCGCGAAAACAGTATGCCTATCATCGTATTTTCTATCGAGACGCCGGGGGCCATTGAGGCGGTTGTTCGCGGCAAGGGCCGGGCTACGGTCGTTGGCGGCTAGTACACGTTAGGGCGCGAGAGCGCGCCGATGTTCTGCGATGCAGTCGAGTGCTCGAAAATCGCAAGCGGGAGGGGCACATGGCCGATTACGACGTCAACGAGCTCAAGCGGCGGATGTCCGGATCTTTGAGCTCGCTGAAAACGGAACTAAATGGCTTGCGGACGGGCAGGGCATCGGCGCATTTGCTCGATCCGGTTCAGGTCGAAGCCTACGGCCAGAATATGGCGCTCAACCAAGTGGCAACCGTCAGCGTGCCGCAGCCGCGCATGATTAGCGTTCAGGTGTGGGACCGCTCCATGGTGAATGCGGTGGAAAAGGCGATCATGGCGGCCAATCTCGGATTGACGCCTTCCAGCGAAGGGCAGGTGATCCACCTTCGGATCCCGGAGCTTAACACCGAGCGGCGCAAGGAACTCGCCAAACTCGCGCACAAGTACGCCGAGGCAGCCAAGGTTGCGGTCCGTCATGTGCGCCGCGACGGCATGGACGCGCTGAAGAAAATGGAAAAGGATCATAAGATCAGCGAGGACGATCACAAGCGCATGGACACGGAAGTCCAGAAGACGACCGACCAGGCGATTGCCGACATCGATCAATTGCTGGCTGCCAAAGAAAAGGAGATCATGACGGTCTGATCCGTTTCACCATGCCGAAGAACCAGAGCCCATTGTCGGCGTTTTCCATGCCGCGTCATGTGGCCATCATCATGGATGGCAACGGGCGTTGGGCGTCGGCGCGCGGGTTGCCGCGTGGTGAAGGGCATCGACGAGGCGTAGAAGCTTTGCGTAAGACCGTACGTGCCGCCGGTGAAATGGGCATTTCGTATTTAACTATTTTTTCGTTCAGCGCGGAGAATTGGTCGCGGCCAGCTTCCGAGATTCGTGATCTGATGGGTCTGCTCCGCCGATTTATCCGTAACGATCTCGCCGAACTGCACCAGAACGGCGTGAAAGTGCGTGTGATCGGTGAGCGTGGCGATCTCGATCCCGACATTCGGCGTCTGCTGGACGAAGCGGAAGAACTCACGAAGAACAACGACGGGCTTACACTTGTGGTCGCCTTCAACTACGGCGCACGCCAGGAAATTGCCCGAGCGGCGGCGCGTATCTTCGACAAGATCAAGCAAGGCGAAATCCCCGCGTCGGCGCTTTCCGCCGACCTGATCGGTCAACACCTCGATGCGCCCGATCTGCCAGATCCCGATTTGATCATTCGCACCAGCGGCGAGCAGCGACTGTCGAATTTCCTGCTGTGGCAGGTTGCCTACAGCGAGTTGGTGTTCGTACCAACCTATTGGCCGGATTTCGACCGCGCTGCGCTGGAGGGCGCGGTCGCTGAATATCACCGCCGCGAGCGACGGTTCGGCGGGTTGATCGCACAGACTGGCTCATAGCCGTGACCGGCACGAAATCGGGCGCAGAAAGCCCGCCAGGGACGCCGCCCCCGACGGGACGCAGCAATCTCATGCTGCGCATCGCGTCGTCGGTCGTGCTGGCTCCGATCGCGATCACGGCGGCCTATTTCGGCGGATTTGCATTTCTGGCGTTCTGGGCCATCGCGGTGCTTGCCGTCCTTTGGGAGTGGGAATCGCTTGTCTGCGCGGACGATCGCAATCCTGTGTTGGCGACCGGTGCCGTTGCGCTCGCGGGGGCTGCCCTTCTGCTGGGATTGGGCCGCCCTAGCATCGCTGTTGCGATCATCGCGCTAGGCTTCCTCGGTGTGGCGTCATTGGCTTCTGCCATACACCGGCTGTGGTGCGCCACGGGTCTAATTTACGCAGCCGCGTTGCTGATCGCGCCGGTGCTTTTGCGGCAGGATGCCAACCTCGGCTTTGCAGCGATCCTTTTCCTGTTTGTGATCGTCTGGCTGACGGATATCACTGCCTATTTTGTCGGGCGCGCGGTTGGCGGGCCGAAGTTGATGCCGAGCATCAGTCCCAACAAGACATGGTCGGGCGCCATCGGTGGCACAGTGGCGGCAGTTGTTGGCGGTGTCGTCGTCGCTGCCCAATTCGGCATCGAGCGGTTGGTCGCGGTCGCCGTGATCGCGTTCGTGCTTTCAGTGGTGTCTCAGGTGGGGGATCTTGCGGAATCCGCGCTCAAGCGCCGCTTCAACGCCAAGGACGCTAGCCAACTCATCCCAGGGCACGGCGGACTCATGGACCGGCTCGATGGCTTCGTGGCCGCGGTGACAGCGGGAACCATAATTGGAACTGCCCACGGTGGACTGGATGCCCCCGCGTTCGGCCTCATGGTATGGTGAAGTATGCAAGTGACCAATCCCGAACTTCGCCCCAGTGGTGCGCGCTCGTCCTCCGGCATTCGCACTGTGACAGTGCTGGGAGCCACAGGATCGGTTGGCACAAGTACGGTCGATCTCCTCAAGCGCGGTAACGGTCAATATCGTGTCGAGGCTGTAACCGCCCACAAGAATGCGGTTCAACTCGCGCAGATTGCGCGCGATTTAAAGGCTTGCTTTGCGGTGGTGGCCGATCCGTCAGCCTATGCCGAACTCAAAGACGCCCTGTCAGGCTCGGGTATCGAGGCAGCAAGTGGGGAGGCCGCCGTGATCGAAGCCGCCGAGCGGCCGGCGAATTGGGTAATGGCGGCCGTGAGCGGCTCGGTGGGATTGAAGCCGACGCTCGCCGCGGCGAAGCGCGGCGTGACGGTCGCGCTGGCCAACAAGGAATGTCTGGTCTGTGCCGGTGGCGTATTCATGCGCGCAGCTGCTGCTTACGGCGCGACGGTGCTGCCCGTCGACTCCGAACACAACGCTATTTTCCAGGCACTGACCGCAGGTCCGCGCGAGGACGTGAGCAGAATCGTCATCACCGCATCCGGTGGTCCGTTCCGGACGTGGTCTCGCGAGGCAATGCGGGGCGCCAAGCTCGAGCAGGCGCTGAAGCATCCGAACTGGTCCATGGGGCCGAAGATCACCATCGATTCCGCGACGATGTTCAACAAGGTACTGGAATTGGTCGAAGCCCATCACCTGTTCGCGGTTGAACCGGAAAAGCTCGCCGTGCTCGTGCACCCGCAATCCATCATCCACGGCATGGTCGAGTACCGTGACGGTTCCGTGATAGCGCAACTAGGTTCGCCCGACATGCGCATTCCGATCGCGCATTGCTTGGCGTGGCCGCGCCGGATCGATGGTCCGGCCGCTAAGCTTGATTTGGCGAAGATCGGCTCTCTGACGTTCGAGGCCCCGGATATGGAGCGGTTCCCGGCACTGGCTTTGGGACGTCGGGTGCTAGAAACCGGCGGCGCAGCGCCTACCGTCCTCAACGCCGCCAACGAGGTCGCTGTTGCGGCTTTTATCGGAGGCCGAATCGGATTTGGCGGCATCGCCGATTTGGTGGGGGCCACGCTTGATGCCGCGGAGCGGCGTAATGCCACCGCCGAGCCTCAAGATATCGATGAGGCGCTCGCCGTTGACCATATGGCAAGATCACTGGCGCATGACCTCTTGCCCGAAATAGCCGCAAAGTCATTTTAGACGACGGGCTGGGGCGTAGCGGCGCTTGGGTTGAATGGTGGGGAACTCGTCCGAAATGGACATTTTCAGCAGTTTTGGATTCTGGGGCGCGGGTTGGACCGGCTGGGTGGTCCCATTTCTCTTCGGATTGAGCGTCGTCGTGTTCTTTCACGAACTCGGCCATTTCCTTATCGCACGCTGGTGCGGGGTCAAGGTGCTCACTTTTTCTGTGGGTTTCGGTCCCGAGGTTTTCGGTTTCAACGACCGTTACGGAACCCGGTGGAAACTTTCATGGATACCGCTCGGCGGTTACGTGAAGTTTTTTGGTGATGACAACGCAGCGAGCGTGCCGGACGAAGCCGCTGTCACCACGATGACTGATAGTGAGCGTGCTCTCAGTTTCTTTCATCAGCCTGTGGGACGCCGTGCCGCGATTGTCGTTGCGGGACCAATGGCGAATTTCATCTTGGCGATCGTGATCTTCGCCGCGATCTTCCTGATTTACGGCAAACACATAACCTCCGCCCAGGTCAGCGCGGTGCAGCCCGATTCGCCGGCCGCCGCCGCGGGCTTCAAGCCCGGCGATGTGGTCGTCGCGATCGATGGCCGCCGCATCGAAAGCTTCATGGAGATGAAGCAGATCGTCAGTGCATGGAGTGGCCGGGCGATGGCTTTCACGATTGATCGTGGCGGCATGCCAGTTACGCTGACCGCGACACCCGCGTTCACACGCGAAAAGGGCAGATTCGGCAACAAATTGTGCCAGGGCATTCTCGGCATTACGGGCCCGACGATGTCATCTGACGCGAGGGTAGAGCCGGTCGGTCCGTTGGACGCCGTTCGGTTCGGTGCCGAGCGAACTTGGTCAATCGTAGACCGGACTTTTGTGTTCATTGGCGGGCTGTTCGCCGGTCGCGAATGCGCCGATCAACTCGGGGGGCCGATACGGATCGCCCAGATATCCGGGCAGGTGGCCACCATGGGCTTCGTGCCCATCCTGGAACTCGCGGCCATGCTGTCCGTCTCGATCGGGTTGTTGAACCTGTTCCCGGTGCCCCTGCTCGATGGCGGACACCTTTTGTTCTACGGTGTTGAGGCTGTCCGTGGACGTCCGCTGTCCGCCCGTGCCCAGGAGATAGGATTTCGGATCGGTTTCGCGATTGTCGTGATGTTGATGATATTTACAGTCTTTAATGACATTAGTCAGTTGCTGCCCAAGCTTTGGGCGTCTTGAAAGATGCCGGGGAACAGGGCGTTTTCGGCGGAAAAGCGGCAAAAAGGTGCTGGGTTGCAGACTTGAAAAAACCCTGTAGAAACATGGTGCTGGGTACATTCTGCGAGACCGCTGTTCAGTCGGTAAAAGTGTCGAAAAGGGCGCGTTGCGAATGAATTTGTGGGTGCGGCATTTTCGGGGCTTTGGCCTTGTCGGCTTGGTCCTGGCCGGGGTCATGTTTGGTACCGCCATCGGAGCGGTAGCGACGGCTGGCTATGCATCCGCGCAATCTTCGAATGGTATTGTTGTCGAAGGCAACCGCCGCGTGGAGGCGGAGACCATCCGCTCCTATTTCCGGCTCAATCCGGGCGAACGTCTCGACAGCTACAAGATCGACCAGGCACTCAAGGCGCTTTACGCCACAGGATTGTTCCAGGACGTTCGTATTACGCAGCCCGGAGGCCGGGTGGTCGTGAGCGTGGTGGAAAATCCGGTCATCAACCGGGTGGCGTTCGAAGGCAACTCCAAGATCAAGGACGAGCAGATAGCGAACGAGGTGCAGTCGAAAACGCGCGGTACGCTGTCGCGCCCGACCGTACAGGCGGACACCCAGCGCATCGTCGAAATCTACCGGCGCAACGGACGGTTCGATGCCAGTGTTAATCCGAAGGTCATCGAGCTTCCTAACAACCGCGTCGATCTCGTGTTCGAAATCAAGGAAGGCGACAAAACCGGCGTCAAGAAGATCATCTTCGTCGGGAATAAGGCCTACGGCGACCAGCGCCTGCAGGACGAAATAAAGACCAACCAGACCTCTTGGCTTTGGATCATGGCGTTCTTCCAGACCGCCGATATCTACGATCCCGATCGCATTGAGGCCGATCGCGATCTGCTCCGCCGTTTCTATCTCAAACATGGCTACGCGGATGTGCGCGTGGTGTCGGCGGTCTCCGTTTACGATCCGGCGCAGAAGGGGTTCATCGTTACCTTCACGCTGGATGAGGGGGCACGCTACCGCTTTTCCAAGATCGATATCCAGTCGAACATTCCGCAGGTAGTTCCGAAATCGCTTTACGGGCGCGTCAGGGCCGGAGCCGGCGACGTGTACAACGCCGAGCAGGTGGAAAAGTCGGTCGAGAATTTGTCGATCGAAGTGGCCCGCCGGGGCTATCCGTTTGCCATCGTTCGTCCTCGCGGCGATCGCGACCAGACGACGCACACCATCGGTGTCACGTTCACGGTGGAGGACGGCCCGCGCGTCTACATCGAGCGGATCAACGTCCGCGGCAACACCCGTACGCGGGACTATGTGATCCGTCGTGAATTTGATGTCGGTGAGGGCGACGCCTACAATCGTGCGCTCGTCGATCGCGCCGAACGGCGCCTCAAGAACCTGAACTACTTCAAGACCGTCAAGATCAGCAACGAGCCAGGCTCTGCTCCCGACCGTGTGGTGCTTAACGTCAACGTTGAGGAGGTGCCGACCGGAGAGTTCTCGGTCTCGGGCGGCTATTCGACCGCGAGCGGCTGGATGGCCGAGCTCAGCGTCGCCGAACGCAACCTGCTAGGGCAGGGCCAATACGCCCGCTTCGCCGTGCAATACGGCCAGTATACGCGCGGCCTCGAATTGTCGTTTGCCGAGCCGTTCTTCATGGGTAACCGGCTCGCGGTCGGCCTCGATCTCTACGCCAAACAGACCCTTGCGACGAACTATGTCTCCTACAACAGCGATACTTTTGGTGGCGGATTACGCGCCGGATTTGCGCTGAGCGAGGAACTATCGTTCCAGGCACGGTATAACGCCTATTCGCAGAAAATCACGCTGCCGCAGGCGTTCAACGATTGTATCTTGTCGCCGAACGCGGTGATTAACGGTGGCACGGGTGTAACTCCTGCCAAGGAGGCGCTGCTGGCCGGCGGGGGATGTTACGCCAACGGCGAATCTTCGATGGCGGTCCGAAAGGAACTGGCCTCGGGTACCGTTCTGGTGTCCATGCTCGGTTACACGGTGTCGTACAACACGCTCGACAACAACCGTGCACCGACCGCCGGTCTTTACGCCGAATTCAAACAGGACTTCGCCGGTGTTGGCGGCGACGTGAATTTCATTCGCTCCACCGTCGATACCCGTACATACTATGAAGTGTTCTCGGACGTCATCTCCGTGCTGCATCTGCAAGCGGGCCATCTTGGCGGATGGGGTGGACGTGATTTGCGCATGCTCGACCATTTCCAGATGGGTCCGAACCTTGTTCGCGGCTTCGCGCCATCCGGCATCGGTCCGCGCGATTTGACCGCGGGCACCAGACAGGATCCGCTGGGCGGCACCGTCTACTGGGGGGCCAGTGTCGAGGCGCAGGCGCCATTCTACTTCCTGCCGAAGGACGCAGGCCTCAAGGGCGCGGTCTTCGCTGACGTGGGATCGCTCTGGAACTACAAAGGTCCGACCACCTTTGCCACGACAGGCGAGACCCTTTCGCCGGCCGATACCAGCGCAATCCGCGCATCCGTTGGCGTAGGTTTGATCTGGAACTCACCCTTCGGTCCGCTGCGTTTCGACTATGCATTCCCGCTGGCGAAGCAAGGCTTCGACAAAATTCAGCAGTTCCGCTTCGGCGGCGGCACGAAGTTCTAAATACGCGGTGCGGGGCTGAGCTGCCGCGGTCATCTGGCTTGAACGGGCCGTGGGGGAGATGCGACATGACCGGCGGGACCGTTGACGCGATCGGCATAAGCGAAATTCTGGCCGCGCTACCCCACCGCTATCCGTTCCTGCTCGTTGACCGGATCACTCAGATTCGCGGAGATGAATTCGGCATCGGCATCAAAAACGTCACCATCAACGAACCGCACTTCCAAGGTCACTTTCCCGGCAATCCCGTCATGCCTGGCGTGCTCGTACTGGAAGGGATGGCGCAGACCGCCGGGACGCTTTGCATTCGTTCAATGCCTGGTCAGATCAAACCCAAGCTGGTTTACTTTCTAACCATAGACAAAGCCAAGTTTCGCAAGCCCGTCGTGCCGGGCGACGTGCTCGAGTATCACGTCACGCGCATCAAGCGGCGCCGGAACATGTGGTGGTACCGCGGCGAAGCCAAGGTTGGCGGCGAGATCGTGGCCGAGGCCGAACTTGGCGCCATGATCGGTGAGGGTTGACCTTGCCACAGATCGATCCATCGTCGCGGGTGGCTGACGGCGCCAAATTGGCGAACGACGTCCAGATTGGCCCGTTCTGCGCGGTCGGTCCCGACGTGGAGTTGCGCGCCGGTGTTTGGCTGCTGTCGCATGTCAACGTAACCGGCGTGACGGTTATTGGCGAACAAACCGTGGTCCATCCGTTTGCTTCGCTCGGCGGTCCGCCGCAATCGACCGGCTATCGCGGCGGCGCCACGCGACTGACCGTGGGCCGCAACTGTCAGATTCGTGAAGGTGTGACGATCAGCACCGGCACCGAGGATCACGGCGAACTGACCACGGTTGGCGACCGTTGTTTTCTGATGGCTAATTCCCATGTGGGCCACGATTGCCGCGTGGGTAACGAGGTTATTTTCGCCAATAACGCGGTGCTCGGCGGCCATGTATCGGTCGGCGACAACGTATTTCTCGGAGGCAACTCCGCGGTTCACCAGTTTGTGCGGATCGGCGAAGGCGCCATGATTGGAGGCATGAGCGGCATCGGCAAAGACATCATTCCGTTTGGATTTGCGTTCGGCACACGTGCAGCCCTGGTCGGGCTCAACGTGGTCGGCCTGAAGCGGCGTAAGTACACACGGGCGGACCTGCACCGCATCCGCGAGGCATACCAAATGCTGTTCTTCGGCGACGACACATTCGCGAAGCGCGTTGAGCGCGCTAGCACTGCGTTTTCCGGCGATCCGGTCGTCGGGAAAATCGTCGCGTTCATCCGCGAAGGCGGCAAGCGGTCGCCGATGACGCCAGCGATCGAAGGCGGCACCGGCGATCCAGACAACGCGCCATGAGCGGTCCGGCGCCGGTTTCTTCGGACGGCGACTCCGCGCTCGCGATCGTCTGCGGCGGCGGCAGCCTGCCGTTTGCTCTGGCAGATGCCGCCACGCGGCGAGGCCGTCGTGTCGTTCTGCTGGCCCTGCGCGGTTGGGCAGATCCGCAGCGCGTTGACGCCTATCCGCATCACTGGGCCTGGGCGGGCCAGTTGAGCCGCATGATGCGGTTTGCGATTGCGGACGGGTGTCGAGACGTTGCCTTCATCGGATCGGTGACCCGGCCCTCGCTCTGGCAGATTCGTCCGGACTTCCGCGTGCTGCGGATGATGCCGCAGCTTTTTCAGCTTTACCGGGGCGGTGACGATCACCTGCAGGCGGGTATTGGCCGCATCATAGAACAATACGGTTTCCGTCTGGTCGGCCCGACCGAAATCGCCCCGGAATTGGCTGTACCGCGGGGGCTGCTCGCGGGCCATGCGCCGAATGAGCGGGATCGCGCCGATATCGCCCTCGGGCTGGCTCTGCTTCGTGCGACCAGTCCTTTCGATATCGGCCAGGCCGTGGTGGTGGCCGAAAATCAGGTTTTGGCCGTGGAAGGGCCAGAGGGCACCGACCGTGCTATCGCTAGGGTGGCGGAGCTTCGCCGCAACGGACGAGTGCGTTCGCCGGCCGGAACCGGCGTGCTGATCAAGAGCCCCAAGGCGGGTCAGGATCACCGGATCGATCTCCCGGCGATTGGACCACCGACCGTCGAGGCGGCATCCGCCGCTGGCCTCGCCGGCATTGCCGTGGTCGCGGGCTCGACGATCGTGGCGGAGCCGGAGCGTATCGCAGCGGTGGCCGATCGAGCGAAACTATTCGTTGTCGGCGTTGACCCCGATGAGACGCAGCGATGAACTCGCCGCAGCCCGGTGGATTGCAGGTGTTCCTGGTTGCGGCTGAGGAGTCGGGCGACCGTCTCGGCGCGTCGCTCATGACGGCGTTGCGGGAACGCTCGTCGGTGCCGATGCAATTCTCCGGCGTTGGCGGTCACGCGATGGAGGCCGCCGGTCTCGTCAGCGAGTTTTCGATTGACGATTTCTCTATCATCGGAGTTTCGGCGATACCGCGGCGGCTGCCGCGCATCCTCAGCCACATGGCGCAGACGGTGCGCGCCATATTGGCTCGGAGGCCGGATGTGCTGGTCATCATCGACAGCCCGGCTTTCACGCTTCGCGTTGCGCGCATCGTGCACTGGTTCGATCGCTCGATCCCGATCGTCGACTACGTCTCGCCATCGGTCTGGGCCTGGCGGGCCGGGCGCGCCAGCGCGATGAGCCACTATATCGATCATGTGCTGGCGCTGCTGCCGTTCGAGCCGGACGTCCATCGCCGCCTCGGCGGGCCGCCATGCAGCTATGTGGGACACCCGCTGATCGAGGAGGTTTCGACACTGCGCCCCAACGAAGCGGAAGCACGGCGTCGCATGGCCGATCCGCCGGTCGTGCTGGCCATGCCGGGCAGCCGCAGCAGCGAGGTGACAAAGCTCGGTGAGGTGTTTGGAGAGGCTCTCGCGCTTGTCCAGGACCGTGCGGGGGCGATCGACGTGGTGGTGCCAACCGTGCCGCATCTTGTTCCGCAGGTAACCGCTATGGCGAGCAAGTGGCGGGTCAATTCCCACGTCGTCGTCGAAGCGGTGGACAAGCGCGCCGCTGTCCGCTCGGCCCGCGCAGCGCTTGCCAAATCGGGCACCACCACGCTGGAGCTCGCCGTGGCGGGGGTGCCGATGGTCGCTGCCTACAAGGTCTCGCAGTTCGAGGCCTTCGTGATCCGGCGGCTGGTCCGGGTGCCGTCGTACATTCTCGCCAATCTTGTAATCGGCGAAAATGTCGTGCCTGAGATCGTGCAGGACGACTGCACGCCGGAGCAACTGGCCGGCGCGCTGGTGCCGCTGCTCGCGGACACACCGGAGCGGCGCCGGCAGGTCGAGGCGTTTGCCCGGCTCGATTCCATCATGGAGATCGGCACCCGAGAGCCGGCCGCCCGCGCCGCCGACATCGTGCTCGGAGCGATCCGAAAACCCGCCGTTCCAAAACAATAAGGGGCGCCTTGGGCGCCCCTTATCCGGATTCGTATCCAGCGAAGGCTACTTCCGCCGCGAGATCGGGATGTAGTCGCGCTTGGCCGAACCGTTGTAGAGCTGACGGGGACGGCCGATTCGCTGGGTCGGATCCTCGATCATTTCCTTCCACTGGGCGATCCAGCCCACCGCGCGCGCGACCGCGAACAGCACGGTGAACATGCTGGTCGGGAAGCCCATCGCCTTGAGCGTGATTCCGGAATAGAAATCGACGTTCGGGTAGAGCTTCTTCTCGCGGAAGTAATCGTCGCTCAGCGCAATGCGCTCGAGTTCCATCGCAACCTGCAACTGCGGGTCGTCGCGATGACCAAGTTCGGCCAGAACTTCGTGCGCGGTCTTCTGCATAATCTTGGCGCGCGGATCGTAGTTCTTGTAGACGCGGTGACCGAAGCCCATCAGACGGAAGCTGTCCTTCGGATCCTTCGACCGCTTGATGAACTCAGGGATACGGTCCACGGTGCCGATCTCGCCAATCATCTTGAGCGCCGCCTCGTTGGCGCCGCCGTGGGCGGGTCCCCAGAGTGCCGCGATGCCGGCCGCGATGCAGGCGAACGGATTGGCGCCGGTCGAGCCGGCGAGCCGGACGGTCGAGGTCGACGCGTTCTGCTCGTGATCGGCATGCAGGATGAAGATGCGGTCCATCGCGCGCGCCAGCACCGGGTTCGGCTTGTACTCTTCAGCCGGAACCGCGAAGCACATCCGCAGGAAGTTCGTCGCGTAGTCGAGGTTGTTCTGCGGGTAAACGAATGGCTGGCCGACGGTGTACTTGTAGGCCATCGCCGCCAGCGTCGGCATTTTCGCGATTATCCGGATCGAAGCGATCATGCGCTGGACGGGATCGGAGATGTCGGTGGAGTCGTGATAGAACGCCGAAAGCGCGCCGACGCTGCCGGTCATCACCGCCATCGGATGCGCATCGCGGCGGAAGCCTTGGAAGAACCGGCTCATCTGCTCATGAACCATGGTGTGGCGCGTGACGCGATAGTCGAAGTCCGACTTCTGCTGCGGGGTTGGCATTTCGCCGTAGAGCAGCAGATAGCAAGTTTCCAGAAAGTCGCCGTGCTCGGCCAGCTGTTCGATCGGCACCCCGCGATAGAGCAGGACGCCCTCGTCGCCGTCGATATAGGTGATCTTGGACTCGCAGCTACCGGTCGAAGTAAAGCCCGGATCGTAGGTAAACATTCCGGTCTGGGCGTAGAGCTTGCCGATGTCGATGACATCCGGCCCGATGGTTCCCCCGTAGATCGGGAAGCTGTAGTCCTTGTCGCCGATGGTTAGCTTGGCAGTCTTGCTATTGGTGCCGGGCTTCGCATCCATGAATTGTCCCCTCGAACCCGTCTGCCCCGCGACTGACGGTGGCGTTACTCTTAGCGCGGGCGGAGACCGCGCAGAAACCCAGTCAAAATCGGTATCCCATTCAGTTGTGCACTGCAAGGTGGCAACCGGCACTCTGTCATGGGGCCGCCTGATCGCGCAGCCGCGCCAAGCTTTCCTCACGTCCCAGGACCATCAGAACGTTGAATATGCCGGGCGAGGTACTGCGGCCGGTCAAGGCTGCCCGCAGCGGTTGCGCCACCGCGCCGAGCTTGGCGCCCTTACGCTCGGCATAGCCCCGCACGGCTTGTTCGGTCGCTTCCGCGGTCCAAGGTGCCACCGCCTCAAGGGCGGGAAGCACCTCGCCGAGCAAAGCGCGCGACTCCGGCGTCAGCAGCGTTGCGGCCTTGTCGTCCAGCGCCAAGGGCCGGGCCGCCCAGATGAAGCTTGCCGCCTCGATCAGATCGACGAGGTTCTTGGCGCGCTCCTTCAGTTCCGGCATCGCGGCCATGACTTGGTCACGGACTGGCTGCGTTAATTTAGCTGCGATCTCGGCGCCGCCGGCGAGGTGCGGCAAAAGCGCGTCAATCGCTGTTAGCAAATGGTGCTCGGAGCTGGACCGCATGTAATGGCCGTTGAGGCTCTCCAGTTTGGCGAAGTCGAAGCGCGCCGGCGAGCGGCCAATGGCGCCCAGGTCGAAGGCCGCGATCATCTCTTCGGAGGAAAAGATTTCCTGGTCCCCATGGGCCCAGCCGAGCCGCACCAGATAATTGCGCATCGCCGCCGGCAGATAGCCCATGGCCCGGTAGGCATCCACACCCAGCGCGCCGTGGCGTTTCGACAGCTTGGACCCGTCCGGTCCGTGGATCAGCGGAATATGCGACATCACCGGCAGGTTCCAGCCGAGCGCCTGGTAAATCTGGGTCTGCCGAGCGGCGTTGTTGAGGTGATCGTCACCGCGAATGATATGGGTGACGCCCATGTCATGGTCGTCCACCACCACCGCCAGCATGTAGGTCGGATTGCCGTCCGAGCGCAGCAGCACGAAATCGTCGAGATTCTCGTTCTGCCAGGTGACCCGGCCCTGGACCTGGTCCTCGACCACGGTCTCCCCGATGAGCGGAGCCTTCAGCCGGATGGCCGGCTTCACGCCGGCCGGCGCGTCGCCCGGACCGCGGTCCCGCCAGCGCCCGTCGTAGAGGCGGGTCTTGCCCTCGGCGCGCGCCTTTTCGCGCATCTGGGTCAATTCTTCAGGCGAGGCATAACAGCGGTAGGCGTGCCCCGTGGCAAGCATCTGCTCAACCACCTCGCGGTGCCGGTCGACGCGGGAAAACTGATAAATCGTGTCGCAGTCCCAATCGAGGCCCAGCCACTTGAGCCCATCGAGGATCGCGGCAATCGCCGGCTCTGTGGAGCGCTCGCGGTCGGTGTCCTCGATCCGCAACAGCATCTTGCCGCCACGATGGCGCGCGTAAAGCCAGTTGAACAACGCGGTGCGGCCCCCGCCAATGTGCAGGAATCCGGTGGGCGAGGGTGCGAAGCGCGTAACGACGGCGTCGGTCATATCAGACGAGCAGAAATCCACTGGCAGGCGTCAAAGTCGCGCCCCATGTAGCACAACGAAGTAGCACAAACGGAAACGTATATCTTCCTGATCCAGCTTGGCGCGCGGGCCCGGATTTGGCACATAGGCCGCGCGGCGGTCAGCAGGTCAGGGCCAAGCATGGCGATTGCGGAACAGGCTATAGCAGAAGGCGGGCGCGACTTCATACGCGACATCGTCCAGGCCGACCTCGACGTCAAGCGGCATACCACGGTGGTGACCCGGTTCCCGCCCGAGCCGAACGGCTACCTCCATATCGGCCACGCCAAATCCATCTGCCTCAACTTTGGCATCGCCGAAGAGTTCGGCGGGCGCTGCCACCTGCGATTTGACGACACCAATCCGGCTCGGGAGGAGCAGGAATATATCGACGCCATCGAAAAGGACGTCCGTTGGCTCGGCTTCGACTGGGGCAAGCACCTCTTTCACGCATCCGACTATTTCGACCGGCTCTACGAATGGGCCGAAGTTCTGATCACGTCCGGCAAAGCCTATATCGACGACCAGCCACCCGAGCAGATGCGGGCCAGCCGCGGCACGCTGACCGAGCCAGGCCGGAACAGCCCATTCCGCGACCGTTCGGTCGATGAAAACCTCGACTTGTTCCGCCGCATGAAGGCCGGAGAGTTCGACAACGGCGCGCGCGTGCTCCGCGCCAAGATCGACATGGGATCCGGCAACATCAACCTGCGCGATCCGACGTTGTACCGGATCGTCAAGGCGCCGCATCCGCGCACCGGCACGAAATGGTCGATCTATCCGAGCTACGACTTCGCCCACGGCCAGTCCGACGCCATCGAGGGCATCACCCACTCGATCTGCACCCTGGAATTCGAGGATCACCGGCCGCTCTACGAGTGGTTCCTGGAAAACCTGCCGGTGCCAACGAAACCGCACCAGTATGAATTCGCGCGGCTGAACATCACGTACACCGTTTTGTCGAAGCGCGTTCTGACAACGCTCGTTCGAGACGACCACGTCAAAGGCTGGGACGATCCGCGCATGCCGACGATCGCCGGGCTGCGCCGCCGCGGCGTTCCGCCGGCCGCGATCCGCGATTTCGTCCGGCGCATCGGCGTGGCGAAGGCCAACAGCGTGGTCGATGCCAACGTGCTCGATTTCTCGATACGCGAGGCGCTAAACAAGACCGCCCTGCGTCGGATGGCGGTGTTGCGTCCGCTTAAGGTGGTGATCGAGAACTACGAAGGGCCGGGCGAGGAACTCGACGCCGTCAATCATCCGGACAATCCGGATGCGGGTTCTCGCAAGATCAAATTCGGCCGCGAGCTCTATATCGAGCACGAAGACTTCATGGAAAATCCGCCGAAGAAATTCTTCAGGCTGTCGCCCGGAATGGAAGTGCGGCTGCGCTACGCTTATTTCATCACCTGCCGCGAGGTGGTGAAGGACGCGGCGGGCCTGGTCACCGAACTGCGCTGCAGCTACGATCCGGCGACCCGCGGCGGCAACGCTCCGGACGGCCGCAAGGTCAAGGCGACCATCCATTGGGTGTCGGCCAAGGAGTCCAAGCCAGCCGAGGTGCGCGTCTACCATCCGCTGTTCAACAAGCCCGACCCATCCGGCGGCGAGGGCTTCACCGACGATCTCAATCCGCATTCGCTGGAGATTATTGGCGACGCCCGCGTCGAGCCGGCGTTGGCCGAGGCCACGAATGCGCTTGAGCCGGTGCAATTCGAGCGGCAGGGCTATTTCATCCTAGACCCGGATTCCACGCCCGGCCATCTGGTGTTCAATCGCACCGTCGGCTTGCGTGATACATTCGCCAAAGAGGTCACACGTAGTTAAATCAAAGACTTAGGCTGGGGTTTTGAAGGACTTTTTCCTGGGATGTTCCCCGTTCGTTTTATCGAGGTAATGCACGGCCGCGAGCGCGTTGGTCCTTCGACCTCGAGCGCATCTGGGCCAGGCAGGACATCTCGCCCGAACTTTCTGATCTTGTTCGGCAATGGGCCGTTGCAATCGACCAGCTTCTCCGACGAACCGCAGGCAACCGGATGCCCAGTGAATGGGCCAAGCGTGTGGAGTGCTGGGATGCCATTCGCGAGGGAAAGCTGGAGCTGCCGGCACATCTGCCGCCCGAATTGACTGCGCCGGCCACGTCTGCGGACGGGAATGGCTTTGACCCCGTCGATGTCGGCAACATAAACGAGGCGGGCACTGATCTTTCGAGCCTGATCCTACGGATACGGCCGCTGTTCGCTCGCGAAACAACGCTTCGCAGGGATGCCTTGCCGACAAGAATTGCCGAGTTGATGGGCTACGCGGCAACAGATCCGAAGGCGCAGGTCGACACCGAGCACATCATTCAAGCTGCAATCAAGCGCGGAATCCTGCAGGAGGAAGACGGCGACATTTCGCTCCTTGGCCGCAACATCTCTGCGTATCCGCGAGATGTGCTCAAGGAGCAGTTCCTCGCATCCATGAACGGCAACAACTGGATGGAACGCAGCGAGAGCATTCCCCGTTTTGCACGATGGCTCGGTTTCAAACGCACCGGCCCAAACATCGAGGAAGCCGCGCGGTCGGTGATCAACAGCTTGATCCGGGCCGATCGCTTGGAAAAGACGGGTTCGCAGATCCGTCGGATTTGAGCATGCTGCTTCCAGCTGAAAACCGGTTTATCGGGACCGGTCAGGCGACGGCTACACGGTACATTTCACGTCGTGCAGGCCGAAGTTCCGGCCATGATACGAGCCGGAGGAGGTAGTATAGTCAACACGGCTTGCCACACTCGGGGCCGGCTCTTCGGAAATCCAGCGCAACATCATCGCACGCAGTCTTTGACTTTAGGCGCCCAAAACACACCCAGAATCCATGGGAGGAGTCAGGTCATGCGGTTCAAGCTTCTCATCGCGGCCCTACTTACGGCGGCCTTTACCACACTCGCACAGGCGCAAGCGGATTCCTGGCCGACACGCCCTGTTAAATTAATCGTGAACGTGGCCGCCGGTGGCGGCACAGACATCATCGCGCGCATCCTGGCTGACCAGCTTAACAAGCAACTTCCCAACCGCGTCATCGTCGAGAACATAGGAGGCGGAGGAGGTACTATCGCGGCCAAGACAGTCGCCCGTACCGAGCCAGATGGTTACACGCTTCTGTTCGTGGGGCCTGGGCACGCTTCACAGCCGTACATGCACAAAGTGCCGCCCTACGATCCTATCAACGATTTCGCGCCCGTTTCGCTGATTACTAAATTCCCGTTGGTCTTCACGGTACGGCCGGAAATCCCAGCCACGACTCTTCAGGAATTCATAGCGCTGCTCAAAGCCGATCCAGGCAAGTACACGTTCGGATCGAGCGGCGTCGGCGGCAACTCGCATATGCCAGTCGAACTGTTCATGGACCTTGCCAAGGTCAAAATGGTCCACGTGCCCTACCGCGGCGGCTCTCAGTCGTCAGCTGCACTGCTGGGCGGCCAAATCGACCTAATCATCGACGGGCTTGCGCCTCAGCTCGCCAACATCGCAGATGGCCGGGTCAAGATTCTCGGCGTCACCACCAAGGAACGGACGCCGTTCCTGCCGAACGTGCCGGCGATGTCGGAGGTTCTGCCTGGATATCAGTTCCCGATGTGGATGGGCATTTTTGCGCCGGTCAAAACACCCAAGGCGATCATCGACAAGCTGACGCAAGAGATTCACGTGGCGATCCAGAGTCCAGCGGTGCGCAAGCGCTATGACGATCTCAAGATCGAGTCGGTTGGCTCAACATCGGAGCAGTTCGATACGTTCTTTCGTGAGCAGTTGAAGTTCAACCGCGACATTATCGAGCACGCTAACCTCCAGCTCGAAAACTGACATTCGCTGCCCCTTATCAATCAAAGGATCATCCATGTTGCGCAGCAACGATCGAATCCTGACAACTCATTGCGGAAGCCTGCCGCGCCCAACGAAACTGTCAGAAATCCTGTTGAGCCAGGAAACCGGCGAGAAGGTCGACGACCAAACGCTGCATCGAGAGTGTGCGAGCGCTGTGGCCAGCGCACTCAAGGCCCAGCTTGAGGCCGGGGTCGATATCGTGAGCGATGGCGAGCAGCCGCGCGTTGGGTTCTCGATGTACGTACCGTCGCGGATGCACGGCTTTGGGGGTGAAGCGCCACGACCATCGCCGCTCGATCTCGACGACTTCCCGCTTTTTGCTGAGCGGTTGCGCCAGAAGCGCGGCCGTCGCAATCGCATCGCCAGCCCGCCGAATGCGGTGGGCGAGGTCAGGTACTTCAACACGGCGGCCGCGCAAGCAGAATGCGACATGTTCAAAGACGCGCTGGGAACATCAAGCGCCAAACCGCTCGAAGCGTTTATGACCGCAGCTTCACCCGGCATCATTGCAACTACGATGGTCAATCAGTACTACGACACCTACGAAGCCTACGTGTTTGCGCTCGCACGTGAACTGAAGAAAGAATATGAAATCATTGTAGCTGCAGGCTTCTTACTGCAGCTCGATGCGCCTGACTTCGGCCTCGAACGCGCTCGAATGTTCAAGAAGAAGAGTGATGCGGAGTTCCTCCAAGCGATGGAGCTGAACGTTGAGGCGATCAATCGCGCCACCGCAGACATCCCGCGCGACAATATCAGACTCCACATTTGCTGGGGAAACTGGGAAGGCCCGCACACCCACGATTTTCCCCTAGGCGGGCTGCTGCCGCTGCTCTACCAGGCTAAGGTCGGCGCGCTCAGCATCGAGTTTGCCAATCCGCGGCACCAGCACGAATACGCTGCGATCAAAGCCAACCCACTGCCGCCAGAAATGGTTTTGATCCCCGGAGTGATCGATTCGACCAACAATTTCGTCGAGCATCCCCAGGTTGTTGCAAACCGCATCTGTGAGGCGATCGCCACCGTCGGCGATCGAACCCGGGTGATCGCGGGCAGCGATTGCGGCTTTGCGACATCCGCCGGCGTCGAGCAGGTTTCGCCCGACATCACATGGGCCAAGTTGCGGGCATGCCGCGAAGGCGCTGAAATTGCCTCGCGCCGGTTGTGGGGCCAATAAAGGCGAGTGCATCGGAACCGCACGACAGCAATATACCGCAAGGGCAGCAAGTCTCGAGTTGTGCCTAAAAAGTCAACTACGTTGGCAATCGATGGACCAACCGCGCGCACTTGAAGAGTTTTGCGTGCCTGCCCGAATACGCCCTACTGACGGGCAACAGCCTATCTAGGGAACTGAGCGGAGGGCCTGTCCAACAAATGCGGGCTCTTGCGTTTTTGAGGCCCCACATTGCGCTGGCGTCCCCGGCCACGTCGTGCAGCCTTCGAGCTCTATCCTTTTGCGGGTAGGTGCCTGCCGCGTCTCTCTCTGCTGCTCGTTGCAGCCAGAGACACAGTTCCTCCGGTGTAGCCTCTTGTAGTTCACTTTCGCTGCGATCGTCGATCAGATGGTCGAACAGCGGCTTGGCTGTAGCGCGACAATCTGGATGAGAACTCCGCGACAATCAGGATGGCCATTTTGGCGGTCGCGGCGAGGAGATGATTGTCGCGGCGCGACGATAACGCAAGCGATATTTTCGTGACGCGTGATTTGATTGTCGTGGAGCG
>JAPLPD010000039.1 GCA_026400395.1 Alphaproteobacteria bacterium
CGTGCGGCTGAAGCGCCGCACCGCCGCCAACCAGTCGGCGGCGCCGGTCTCGGGCGCGACGACCGGCTACAACCTGGAGCGAAAGGTAGAAATCCTGGGCTTGCGGATTTGCATCACCGACCGGATTGCCGGACCGGATGGCGATCGTCCCGCGGCGGCAGTGACCGCGCTGGTGCGCGTGCCAGGGCAAAGCGGCGCGATCCAGCCGCTTGTGCTCACGGCCGGGCCGTTGACGGTGATCAAAACCCTGGACTTTGCGGCAGGGGATGCGATGACCTTCACCTGCCAGGTGAAGCCTGAGGCGGGGGGACAGGGCTGATGGGCGAGCGCGCGCAGAGGCAGACCCTGGCCTATTCCATCATGGTCCCGATCTACAACGAGGCGCAGAGCGTGGAAGAGCTTTGCGACCGGGTCGCGCGCGTGTTCGAGGCGCGCGGCGAAGCCGACAAGTATGAAATCGTTTTCGTCGATGACGGCTCGACCGACGAGACGCCCGACGTGCTGCGTCGTGTCGCCGCCAAGCGCCCCAACGTGCGGACGGCGACTCTTCGCCGCAACTGCGGCAAGTCACTGGCGCTGAGCGCCGGGCTCCGCCACGTGCGCGGTAACATCATCATCACCATGGACGGCGATCTGCAGGACAATCCGGAAGACATCCCTACTCTGCTCGCAAAGCTCGATCAGGGTAACGACATGGTGAACGGTTGGCGCATTAAGCGGCAGGACACCTCGACCCGGAAAATCGGTTCGCGCCTCTACAACGCGACAGTCAAATGTGTGAGCGGGCTGAAGCTGCACGACATGAATTGCGGCATGAAGGCGTATCGCGCCGAGGTCGGCACGGCGCTCGCGCTCTACGGGCAATACCACCGTTACATTCCGCTGCAGGCCCATCTCGCCGGATTCAAGGTCACCGAAGCGCCGGTATCGAACAGCCCGCGCAAATTCGGCACGTCCAAGTTCCGCACCTTCCGCTACGAAGGGCTGTTCGATCTGATGTCGCTGATTTTCCTGCACCGCTATGGCCTGCGGCCGATGCACTTCTTCGGCAAGATCAGCTTGGTTTTCATTCTTCCGAGCCTGACCGTACTCGGCTATCTGGTGCTTGAGCAAATCGGCTATTGGCTCGGCATCGGCGATCCGGTGTTCAACCGTCCGCTGCTGGCCCTGGCGCTAACGTCCTTTATGACCGGGGTGCTCGTGTTCACCACCGGATTCGTTTGCGATTTCATTTTGCATCATCAGATTCAAAGTCGCATGAACAACATCATCGGCCTCAGTTTGGTTACAGAGGCGGACGGAAAGGAAAGCGGGGACGGCGCGTCATGAAGCGCGTCTTCGCGAGTCTCGACCGACACACCGTTCACGAATGCGATTACGACGAACCGGACCGCTACCGGGAATTGCTCTCGATGAAGCCTGGCAAACCGCTGATCGGACGGGGCGCCGGCGTCTCCTATGTGGCCGCCAGCTTCGGCGAGGGCGTCACCAGCATCGGCATGGGCCGCTTCAACCGCATCCTCGCCCTCAACGCAGCGGAACGTTGGATCGAGGTCGAAGCCGGCATCACGCTCGGCCGGATTTTCGAATTTCTCACAGGACGTGGCCTTTGCCTGCCAGTCCAGCCCGGCCATCCGCATATCACGATCGGCGGATGCATCGCCGGCAATGTTCACGGCAAGAACCAGTTCCGCGAAGGCTTGTTCGGCGAACACGTCCGAAGCTTGCGGTTGTTCCACCCTTTACACGGCATGCTCGACCTTTCGCCCGAGCAGAATACCGGGTTGTTCGACCTGACCATAGGCGGATTCGGTCTGACCGGCTTGATTGTATCGGCGCGTATCGCGCTCGCCCCGCTGCCGTCGGCCGCCATGCAGGTGAGCCACGTCCCGGTCGGCGACCTCACCGAGGCGTTTGCCAAGCTCGCCGAACTCAAGGCCAGCCACGACATGGTCTATGCGTGGCTTGATCTTGCCGATCGAAGCCATCCTGGTCGAGGTTATATCGTCGCCGCCACCGCCGATCCCGCCTCAGAACCGGCTCTTGGGACAATCACCGCCCGTGACCTGCTCACGGCGTCGCGGATTCCACGTCTATTCAACGATCTGACCTTGCCGATAATCAACCGCATCTACCGCACGATGGGTACGCGGCAGACCGGCCCGCGGCGCGTGCCACTCGACGCCATCCTATATCCGGCGGTCGGCAAGGAGCGTTACTTTGACGCCTTCGGTAAGCCGGGGTTCATCGAAATGCAGATCCTGGTGCCGGAGAACGCCGTGGCGGCATTCATCCCCCGCGTCCTGGCGCTCGTTCGCAAGCATGGCTGCGCCGTGGCGCTCACGACGTTGAAGGCGTTTCGCGGCAAGCCCCATCTGTTGCACTACACAGGGGCCGGGTTCAGTTTCACCATCGACATTGGCAACGATCCTGCGGCGCTGCGCATGCTCGCCGAACTCGATGAGATCAACTGCGAGCTCGGCGCGGCCACGGCGATCATGAAGGACTCGCGGTTAAGCCCCGCGGTCGCGCGACGACAATATTCCGGCTACGACGCCTTCAAGCAGCAGCTGCTCACATTCGATCCGGGCCACCTGTTTACCTCCGACCTGTCGCGACGGCTGGAGTTGCACGCGTCATGAACACGGTCATCGTCGGCGCATCGGCGGGACTAGGGCGCGCCATCGCCGAGCGGCTGGCGGCGGACGGCCACGCGCTCTATCTCATCGCCTCGGACGCGCAGGACATCGAGGCACTCGTCGCCGATCTCGGCATCCGCTTCAGCATCAAGGTAAGCGGCGAGAGTCTTGATCATCTGCAGGCGGGCGGCGGGAATCTGGTCGGCGCGGGTTCCGTGTCATCGAGCCGCGGGCGGCGCACCAACAGCGTCTATGCGGCGGCCAAGAGTGGGCTGGAGACCTATTTCGCAGCGATGCGTCACTATATGGCGGGATCACGCTGCCGAGTTCAGTTCTATCGACTGGGCTACATCCAAACTCGCATGACCTTTGGGCAGCGCCTAATGTTCCCTGCCCTCAAGCCCGAACAGGGCGCTGACGCCATCGTAAAGAATCTCGGCCGCGATCTCGGCGCAGTCTATCTGCCGTGGTGGTGGTGGGGCATAACCACGATTATCCGGTTCCTGCCCTGGCCGATATTCAAGCGGCTCAACATCTAGCTGCCCGCACGGACGCCTCATGGTGCTACCCCGCTCTTTCGGTAAGACAGGCTTGCGCCGTTTCATCGGCCCGAAGCGGATCATTATTTTGACCGTGCTCGCGGCGTTTATCAGTATCGCTTGGTATCTGCGACGGCAGGGCTGGCTAGATCCGAGCGCAATCCAGCATCTGATCGAACAATATCCGGTCGCCGCGCCGATAGTCTTTGCCGTGATCTACGGCATTGCGATGTTGAGCGCACTGCCCACGCTGCCGGTCAATCTGGCGGCAGGCCTGTTCTGGGGGCCGCTGCTCGGCGGCGTCTATTCGACCAGTGGCGCTACCATCGGCGCAATCATCGCCTTTCTGCTGACACGCTCTGTGGCCGGGCAACCGCTGGCGCGACGCTTCGACAACCGCGTCATCGCCGAAATCCAGCGCGAATTCGAGGCCAAGGGCTGGCTGTTCCTCGCCTTCGTACGCCTCAATCCTATTTTTCCAACCGGACCACTCAATTATCTCCTAGGTCTCACCGCCGTCGACACGTTCACTTACGCTTGGACGACCTTTGTGTTCAACCTGCCCCCAAGTATCGCGGTGGCTTGGATTGGATACAGTCTCGGCTCCTATGTCGTTCAAGGCGAGATCGCCGATACAATGCGGACCATCCTTGCGATCTCCGCAGCTGTTGCAACGTTAGGTGCTATGGCCTACGGCGCGGCCTTATTCTACAAGCTGCGGGGCGGGCACCCTCCGGAGCAGCCATCCACGAGATGACGACGGCCATGGTTCCTTCGCGCAAACCACTCCTGGTCATCATTCTGATCGGTCTTGTCCTGCGCATCGCAGCCGCTTTGCTGCTGCCGGATCAGGGCGCGCAGTGGGATGACGCCCGCGCCTATCGAGCTATCGGTCACACCTTTTGGACGACGGGACAGCTCGGATCTTATCTCTATATGCCTCTGTATCCGCTCATTGCTGGTATCAGCGAGCTTCGCTGGCCTTCTCTGCTGATCGACATCGCACTTTCAAGCGCGTTGATCTGGATCACCTATGAACTGGTGATGGCCGTGTTTGCAGATGGCGCAGCCGCAGTGTTGGCCGCGCTAGGCGTTGCCATTTATCCGCAATTTATCGCGTTTGCCGTTTTAGGACTCACTGAACCACTATTCATGACGTTGTTCTCAGGTGCTTATTTGTGTTGGTATCGCGGCCGGTTCAATGCCGCAGCGATACTTGCAACGCTGTCGATTCTGACCAGGCCTGCGATCGATCTGTTGGCGCCGATCCTCGTGGTCTATTTCGTGCTAGCGATCCATCGTTTGCCGTTCATCATGGCCGTCCGGCAACTGGCCGTCTATGCGCTGGTCTATTGTGCGCTAATGGCACCGTGGTGGCTGTACAACTATCGAGCCTACGGTACTTTCGTACGGCTCAATCTGGCCGGCGGCGAAAATTTCTACGCCGGGAACAATCCGATGAATGCGAGCGGCGGCGGCCTCCGCGATATCGATTTCAGCACAAAAGAATTCGACATCAAATACAAAAACCCTGTCGAGCGCGACCAAGCGTTGTTCCAAGCCGCATTCGAATACATTAAGTCAGATCCGAAGGCCTTTTTGGAACGCGCATGGAACAAGTTCCTGCGATTCTGGCGGCTCTGGCCCTTCTTCGATCAGTACGCCAAACCCGTCTATATCGCCTTGTATATTGTCACTTATGTACCAATCTTCATCCTCTCTTTGATATATCTCGCTCTATGGGGTGCCCGCGATTTTTGGCGCATCGCGCCGCTTCTCGCCTTCACCGGCTTTCTTACCCTGGTCAACGTCGTGTTCGTGGCGTCGCTGCGCTACCGGCTGCCGCTGGAGCCGTTCATGATCATCTTTGCTTCAGTCGCCTTGATGCGACTCGCGCGGCACTGGCCGGCCGGTAAGACAATCCTTTCGCGACTAGGCCTCGCAGAGGCGTAGCAATGCTAAAATTCATTCGTATTGCGCTGCAGGTCATTGGCGCGCTGACGGTCCTTGCGGTTATTGCCGCGGCGCTGACGACCGTCGTCCTAGGCCAATGGCTGCAATATCAGCCGCCAATCGAAAAGGCCGATTATCTTGTGCCGCTGGCCGGCGACGACAACCGGCTGCTCACCGCGATCGAACTCTACAAGCAGGGCTACGCGCCGATCCTGCTGCTCAGCAACGCGCACGTCCCGCCGCCGGGGCGCGCCGAGAAATTGCAGAGCGAACTCGGCCATGCCGCCCCGCATCCCTACAAGCTGCGCCAGGAAATTCTCGACCACTTCGGTGTGCCGGCCCAGGCCACGGCGGAGTTCGGTCAGGGACACATCTCCACGGTCGGCGAGGCGGAATCGTTGCGTCAGCTTCTCGGCGACCGTCCGGTGAAGGTGTTGCTCGTCACATCGCCGTTCCATGCGCGTCGCGCCGCTATGATTTTCAAAAGCGTAATGCCCCGCGCGCAGTTTCTGGTAGCGGTCACGCCCGAGTACCGGCTCAGCGATCCGTGGTGGAGCGAGCAAACATCGGCGCTGCTGACGATGTCGGAGGCGATGAAGCTGACATTCTTCTGGCTGGGCGGCGCCTTCCGCACCGCCGCCCCCGCGCGGTAAAGCGTCCGCCGCGTTTACTCCGCAGCAGGCGCCCGGAGTTTGAGCGAAAGCCCCGCCGCCAGCGCATCATCGCGGAACGCCTTGACCGCGCCGAGCGACAGTTGCGCACCGCTTTGGGTGCCGAGCGCCGGAAGCTTGAGAAGCACATCGGCGGGCGCGGTGATGATGTGGCAGCCCATGCTGTCGGCCTCCACGACGTTGAAAACCTCGCGGGTGGACGCCCAGATGATTTCGACGTTCGGCGTTTTCCGCGCGCGCGCGACCGCATCCTGCATGATCGGCCGACAGTCGATACCGAAATCCGCGAGCCGCCCGGCGAACACCGAGACACAGGCCGCCGCCCCGCCAGCGAGCGCATCGACCGCCTGCGCGACCTGCGCCGGCGTGAAGATCGCGGTCATGTTGATCTTGATGCCCTCGTGCGAAAGCATCCGCACCGTGTCGAACAGTGGCTCCGAGCGGGTGGTCGTCACCGGTAGCTTAACGTAGACGTTCGGCCCCCAAGACGCGATCAGGCGCCCCTGCGCCACCATTTCCGGAATCTCGTCGGAGAACACCTCGAACGATAGATGGCGGTCGGGCACAGCAGCGACGATGTCTCGACCATAGGCCTCGTAGTCGGAGACGCCGGCCTTCTTCAACAACGACGGATTGGTGGTAAAACC
>JAPLPD010000069.1 GCA_026400395.1 Alphaproteobacteria bacterium
ACATTGCCGTTGCTGTATTGGTACGACGTGGCGTACGGATACGTCGGGATGAACGCGTTGGACGTGATATCGCTCCGCAGGGTGACACTCGATGGCGGCGACGCCGTCGATCCCATCGCGAACGCGTTGTTTCCGGGATCCGAAAGACTGTCGCCGAAAATATAGAGCCCGTTTATGGGGGCAGCATCGACCGGGGCGACGAAGATCGTAGCGGCGCAGACAAGGAACCAGATAAGCGAACAAACGATCGCGGCGCGGTGGCGGTGTTTCATGCAACAGACCTCGTGATGGACTCGGCTGAACTTTTTGACGAACTACGGTGGCGCACCACCGACGCGTGCAGCGAACATATAGGATAAGGAGAAGAATAGGACAGCCCGATTAACGGCACTTCGGCGAGCGACTGTGCATCTGCTCACCGAGCGGCAGTTTCGGGGGAGTTTCAAAGTCGCGGCACTTTCCGCGGCACGATGAACGGCCCTGCGCCCAAATGCTTGCTCGTCAACCGTCCGACGCTCGTCTAATCGCCGTTGGTTGGGCTATTCCTCCTTGGGAAGGGACTGCATTTTTTGTGCCGTTTGAGCCTCTCTTTGCGGCCACCCTCCTCTTTAGGGGAGAGGTCGACTGCTACGCATAGCTCGACTTTAGGTTACGCTGTTATCCTTGGGCTGACTGCATGGTTCCGCCCTTGCATGAATAGAGGCGGCGGGTTGGGGGTTTATCCAAGTGACTGTGACCACGCTGATAATTATCGATGACCACAAAATCATCCGCGACGCGCTGCGGGCGTTGATGGGCAACACCGATGGTATGAGCGTGATCGGCGAGGCCTCCGACGGCCGTGCGGGCGTCGAGCTGGTTTTGGAAAAGAAACCCGACGTAGTCCTCATGGATATGGGCCTGCCCTTGCTCAACGGCATGGAAGCCACCCGCCAGTTGCGCGAACGCGGTTATCGACGAGGCATCGTGATGATTTCGATGCACGCCGAACGCCACCTCGTCCGCGGCACCCGTGAGGCCGGGGCCGACGCCTACGTGCTCAAGGAATACGCTTTTGATCAGCTCCCGCTTGCGATCGCCGCCGCCAGTCGGCGGGAGGCTTATTTCAGTCCGCAGCTCGGTGAACTCGATGGGGATGTGGCAGGGTTGACCGGTTCGCTCACGCCGCGCGAGCGCGAGGTACTGCAAATGCTCGCCGAGGGCTCCACCGCGAAGCAAATCTCTTTTGCGCTCCAGCTCAGCTCGAAGACCGTCGATGTGCACCGTGCCAACCTGCATCGCAAACTCATGGCCGGCACGCTAGCCGATCTCACGCGCATCGCCCTGCGTGAGGGAATCGCCCAACTCTGAACCGATGCCCCACCTCATCCCAATCGATGTCCTGCAACGCTGCTTGGGTCACGTGCGCCACGGCTTTACGATCGTCGATGCCCGCCAGCCGGATCAGCCATTGCTGTATGTGAACAAGGCCTTCGAGTTGCTGACCGGGTACAGTAGCGAGGAGTTAATTGGCCGCAATTGCCGGTTGCTACAGGGAAATGATTGCAATCAGGCGGGGGTTAAAACCATCCGTGCAGCGCGGGAGGCGGGGCAACCGGTACGCGTTACCCTGCGCAACTACCACAAGGACGGGACGCTGTTTTGGAGCGACCTGAGTTTGACGCCGATTATCGACGAGTTCGGTGTGCTGACGCATTACATCGGGGTTCAGGAGGACGTGACCCGCCAGCGCAAGGAGCGGGTCAGGATCTTGAGGCAGCAGCGTCAGCTTGAAGTGCTGGCGGAGCGGCTCATGCGCACCGAGGCGGCGGAGCGGCAGAAGCTGGCCTGTGAGG
>JAPLPD010000174.1 GCA_026400395.1 Alphaproteobacteria bacterium
CAACAAGATCCGCGTCATCCAGCGGCGCGCCTACGGTCTACGCGACCAGGAATATCTGCGGCTCAAGGTGCTCACATGCATGCTCCCAGCGCTCTGAAGTTGCTGAAAACACCCACTCGTTTTCCTGAAGACCCAAAAAAGAATAGGCCGTGCCTCCATGCCGCGCGGGTGGCGATATCGACGCCTACTCCGCCGCGGTGCGCGCCGCGTTCACCAACGCCTGTTCGTCGGCATAGAGCCGCTCGACGATGCGGCGCGCTTGAATGCCGCCGGAATCCGCATTGATGTCGATCGTCGCAGCTCCCGGATCGAGCCCGATGTTGTTCTGCTGGGCAGTGAACACGGAGACGTCTTCCAGGAATGCGGTCTTGATCTGCTGGAACACGCGCTCGGTCACCGCCGCATCGTGCGGCTGGAAATCGTGCGCCTGGCCCCAGAAATAGTGCGTCGTGGTCTCGGTCTCCGGCGTCATGGCGTTGAGGTTGCGCATTTCGATCCCGCCGACGCGGCGGCCCTCCGGCGCACCTGTGCCGGTCGGCGTCGCGCCAACATCGAGACGGATGAACGACGGCGGCGTGTAGTCGATGATCTGCCAGCGATCGACATTGCCGGTGAAGCCGCCGATCTTGACGAACGCCGGCGGCGCCGGTTGATCGATGATCCAGCGCGTCACCTGCACACCGGTTGGCGTGCGCTGCACGCGTACCGCGGCGTGCTCAACCAACGCCATGTTGCCGATGGTGGTTTCATGCACGAATGCGAGATGCGTCAGGTCCAGCAGGTTGTCATTGACGAGTTGCCAGTTGCACTGGGCATAAAGATAGTCCGACCTTGCTCCCCAGTCCGGATGGTCGAGCCAGTGGTAGTCGGTGATCTTCGTGGGATCGGCGAGCGCCGGGTCACCCATCCAAATCCACAGCCACTTGTAACGCTCGACAACCGGATAAGCCTTCACCCGCGCTCCCGGTGGAATTAAGTCCTGGCCCGGCACGCGAACGCACGCGCCGGTCCGATCAAAGCGCAGCCCGTGATAGTGGCATTGTAGAATGCCATCATCGACGAGCTTGCCCATCGACAGCGGCACCCGGCGGTGCGGACAGCGATCCTCCAGCGCGACTGGCGTGCCGTCCTCGGTGCGGTAGAACACCACCGGCTCGTTCATGACGATGCGGCGGAGCGGCGTGTGTCCGACCTCCGAGAGAGAAGCCGCAACGTACCAGTGGTTTTTGAGGAACATAGGCGCGCCTCGTGGTTGCTTCGCACCAAAAGTAAGCGCGGCGCCGTTTGAGGTCAAACCGCTAAAGCATTTCCTTGATCGCTCGGATCAGGTTCCGGTCGACGCTGATCATTTCGCCGCCTTCGGGCAGCGCCAAGGCATCACGCTCGGCCGGGGAGATGGCCCGGCCTTGCAGGACCACCCGGCCATCGGAGGTCAAGTACATCGATGAGGCGTTGTCCGTCTCATCCTCCCACACCAGCTCGACACGGAATTTCAGGCCCATCTCACACCTTCTCGATGATACAGTCGCGCTCGGGCTTGAAGCGGAAGCGCGGAAGTGCGTCGACATCCGTGCCGGTCACGCGGATCACCCACGCCTTGGCGGGGTGCGCGGTCGAATGCAACACGCCAGGGCCGTACGGCTGGGTTTGGCCAGGGCCGAGGCTGTAGTGCGGTAACGCCCTGCGCGGTACCGTACGCCGCCCACGACGCACCATGATTGTGCGGCGAGCCCTTCTTCGGACCGTCGTAGACGTGCGCCAGGACATAGACATCCGTGGTGGCGTCGTGGTGCAGGGTGCGCCGGCCGACCGGCGTGGCGTCATTGAAGGTTTCGGTCACAAACTCCGGTTTGCGGAGCAGGGCCGAGAGCTTGTCCGCGATGAGCGGCAGCGCCTCCGCGAGCGGCCGGCCCGAGGTGAGCAGCGCGTGGTGATCGTCGCAAAACTGGCTCAGCGTGTAGGCCATGACGCCCTTCCGGTTTCAGCGGTCGAAGCCAACGCGAGCCCTGAACGGCGCGACCTCGCCGAATGCAGGCTACTTCACCACTTCAAAGTTATGCGCGAAGTCCTCGGGCGGGTTCGGTACCCACATGTAGAATGAATCCTCCGGCGGGTGGTCGCCGTCCTTCCAGTCCTGGGTGACCGGAATGTAGTCGATGTCGCAGGAATACTCGGCGAAGCTGCCCCACGGATCGCGGACGTAGTGGAAGTAGTTGGAGCCGAGGACATGGCGGCCAAGGCCCCAGCCATAGCTGAAGCCCTTCTCCGCCATGTGACTTGCGCCGACGCCGATGTCGTTGATCGATCCGACATCCCAGCTCAGATGATGCAGGCCAGGTCCATCCGATTTCACGAAGGCGATCATGTGATGATCGCTGCCGTGGATGCCATGCATGAAGGCGACGAGATCGCCGGAGCGATCGGACAGCCGCAGGCCCAGCACATCGCGATAAAAATTGATGGCGCGGGTAATGTCGGTGACGAAGATGAGGATGTGCGCAAGCCGGCGCGGCTGCACCGTGTGCGCCTTGCTTCGGTTCGGAGCGTTCTGCCGGCCGACGTCGCCTCCCTTCATTTCGAAGATCGCTTTGTCATTCGGCGAGCTTTTTTCGGCGACGCGGATTTCGACCAGAGTGCCGTCCGGATCGCGGAACCAAAGCCCGTTCGACTCGAAACCCTTCGGCGGATCGAGCCGGTCGATACGCAGCCGCTCCAGCCGCTCGCGGAAGCCCTGCATGTCGTCCTCGAAGGCGCCGAACGAGACGTAGGTGAATTTCTTGCGCGGCCCCTCCGACACCACACCCCAGCGGTGCGGATGACCGTGGGTGTAGAGCGAAAGCCTGCCGTCCTCTTCCTTGGTGTTAAGTCCGAACGCGCTATAAAACGTCTCGGCCTTGGCCACGTCTGGAACGACGAAATTGAAATGGTCGAGCGAATGCACGCCGAGTTCGCCAGGGCGGCGGTGCGTCGGCTGGATCATCGAGCGAATCTGGGTCATCGGGGCGGTCCTTTGATTTCCACCAAAATATGCATTCAGGCCAACGAGCGCAAATCCGTCATCGCTTGTTTATGACCAGGCGCCGCTCGAGCGGGAATACCTGCCAGCCGTATCGGTCCGCGATCAGGCCCCATAAACCCTTGGGTGCCTTGAGCATAACGGCGATCGCCACCACACCCAGGATCAGCAGATAGATCGCGCCGAGGTCGGCCAGCGTCTGCCGCAACAGGAAGAAGATCACCGTGCCGATGATCGGACCCTCGATGCGGCCGATGCCGCCGATCACCGTGATGAATATGACGAACGCCGTCCAGTCGTTGACCGAGAACGCGGTGTCCGGGGAGATACGAATTTTCTGCAAAAATATCAGCGCGCCGACCATCGCCGTGCCGAAAGCCACGGCGACATAGACGCAGTACTTGATGCGCGCGACGTCGACGCCATTCGAACGCGCGCCAAGCTCGTTGTCGCGGATGGCCGTGAGCGCGAGCCCGTAGCGGGACCGCAGCAGCCAGACGATGGCGAAGAGAACAACGGCTACCTGGGCCAGGGCGATCCAGTAGATCGTAAATTCGCGCATCTGCCGGCTCGACGCAATCGAGACGACAACCGCCGCCGGCAGACTCGTTCCCGAGCCGCCGTCGAGCGCGGTGGTCTGAGCGGCGAGCAGACGAAACACCTCCGCCACCACCCAGGTGCCGATGGCGAAATAGTGCCCGCGCAACCGGAAGATCAACGCCGCGACCGGCAAGGCGACGATCGCAGCGGCGATCCCGGCGAGCGGAATGGCGGCCAGCGGATGCACACCCGCGAGCATGGCGAGGCCGAACAGCACATAAGCCCCAAGCCCGACATAAGCTTGCTGACCGACCGAGACGAGCCCCGCGTAACCGGCGAGAAGATTCCACAGGCTCGCCAGCGCCACATAGGCGAAAATCTCAGACAGCAGCCGAAGGTTGGCGCGATCCGCCCACCAGGGCGCTGCGGCGAATGCAACGAATGCGAGCACGACAATGGTGGTGCCGATCCGGCTCGACCAACTGGCATGCTGGACGCGGAAGTCGCTCATCCGTGCACCTTCGGGAACAGACCCTGCGGCCTGATCGCGAGTACAATCAGGAACGCGATGTGACCGGCCAGCAGATTCCAGCCGGGATCGATTTGCGCGCCGATGGCTTGCGCGACGCCGATGATGATACCGCCGGCCAGCGTGCCCCACATGCTGCCAAGCCCACCGATGATCACCGCCTCGAAGCCGAAAATCAGCCGCGCCGGTCCCATCGACGGATCGAAGTTCGCACGCACGGCAAGCAGCACGCCGGCGACCGCGACAATGGCGAGCGACAGCGCCATCGCCAGCCCGAACACATGGGCGTTGTTCAGCCCCATCAATTGCGCCACCGATTGGTCGTCCGAGGTGGCACGGAAGGCGCGGCCCAGCGCCGTACGATAGAACAGCCATTGCAGGCCGCCGATCACCGCGATCGCAAGAGCGAACTGGATGAGCGGCAGCACGCCGAGCGCGAGCCCGCCGCCGACCGCGATGCTCTGGATTTCGACCGCGCCGGCGTTGAGCTTGACGCTGTCGGCGGTGAAGATTTCGAGCAGACCGTTCTGGATGATGACCGACAGCCCGAATGTCACCAGCAGCGGCGGTAGCAGGTCGTCGCCGAGCGTGCGGTTGAGCAGTCCGCGCTGCAGCACATAACCGATGGCCGCCATCACCGGCACGACGACGATCAGCGAAACGATCGGATTGATGCCGAGCGTCTGTGTCGCCACCAGCGCGACGTAGGCCGCCAGCACGATCAGATCACCGTGCGCGATATTGACCAGCCGCATCACGCCGAAGATCAACGACAAACCAGCGGCGAACATGGCGTAGAGTCCGCCGAGCAGGATGCCTTGCAGGATGGTGTTGAGCCATTCCATATCAGACCCCGAAATACGCCGCGGAGATTTTCTCGCGGGTCAGCGCCTTCGCTTCGCCTTGCAGCGCGACGCGGCCCTCCTGCAGGCAATACACATAACGCGCGGTTTTCAGCGCCTGCACGACATCCTGCTCGACGATGATGAGCGACAGACCCTCGGCGACGATCGCCGGAATGCGCGCGTAAATGTCGCGAATCACGATCGGCGCAAGCCCGAGGCTAATCTCGTCGCATAGAAGCAGCCGCGGGTTCGCCATCAGCGCGCGGCCGATGGCGACCATCTGCTGCTGGCCGCCAGACAACGAAGGTGCAGGTTGATGACGGCGCTCCTCCAGCACCGGAAACAGCTCATAAACGCGCTTGAGATTCCACGGCCCCTTGCGGCCGAGCTGGCCGCCGATCAGGAGATTTTCCTCGACGCTGAGCGAGGGAAACAACCGCCGCCCTTCCGGCACCAAGGCGATGCCGCGCGACACCACATCGTGGGCGGGATCACCGCCAATCGAAACGCCGTAGAGCTGGATGGCGTTGTGGCGCACCGGCATGGCGCCGGCGATGCATTTGAGCAGCGTCGATTTGCCCGCGCCGTTGGCACCGATCACCGCGACCACTTCGCCCTCGGCGACCCGCATCGAAACACCGAACAGCGCCTGGAAGTCGCCGTAGTGAGCGTCGAGATCACGCAGCTCCAGAATCGGGTCAGGCATCGGCGCCCATCCTCCGCTCCTCGATGCCCATGTAGATTTCATTGACCTGCGGGCGGCGCAGCACCTCGGCCGGCTCGCCCTCGGCGATCAATGCGCCGCCGTGCAGCACCACCAGGCGATCGACCACGGCGATCAGCGCATGAACGACGTGCTCGATCCATACGATCGTCACCCCGGTCGCGCGCACATCATTGATGAGATCGACCAGCGCCGCCGTCTCGTGCTCGACCAGACCGCCCGCGACTTCGTCGAGGAGCAGCACACGCGGACCGGTGGCCAGCGCCCGAGCCAGCTCCAGGCGCTTGCGGTCGAGCAGCGTGAGACTGCCGGCGCGGCGGTTGGCCTTGTCGGCAAGCCCGCAGCGCTCCAGCAAGCCGGCGCAGCCCGCATATACGTCGCGCTCGCTTCGCCCGCCGCCGAAGGCCGCCGCCACCACGAGATTCTCAAACACGGTCATGCCGTCGAACGGCTGCGGAATCTGGAACGAGCGCGCCAAGCCCATGCGGCAGCGGTGCTCGGGCTTCATGCGGGTGATGTCATGGCCTTTGAACACGACGCGGCCGCCGTCGGGTGGAACCGTGCCGGTGACGATGCCGAACAGCGTTGTCTTGCCGGCGCCGTTCGGCCCGATGATGCCGAGCGCCTCTCCGCGCAACAGCGTCAGGTCGATGTCATCGGCGACCACAATCGCGCCGAAGCGCTTGGAGATTTTCTCGAGGGTGAGGATGGCGGACATCGGTTCCAAAACCCTGTCATGCCCGGCCTTGTGCCGGCACCCACGCCTTACGCCTTGCATACGAAGCAAGACGTGGATGGCCGGGTCAAGCCCGGCCATGACGCCCTGCGCAGATGCTAGCTCAACAACTCCAGCTTACCGCCGGTCGGAATGTTCGGCGCGGGCCGGTTAGCGGTGATGACCAGCTCGAACTTGTCGCCCTTTCGCTGCCATTGCCCGGCGACCAGCGGCGTCTTGGTGACGTTCTTCACCGGCTTGCCGGTCCATTGCACGGGGCCGACGATCGACTGGTAGTTGGTCGACACCATCGCATCCAGGATCGGCTTCGCTTCGATCGACTTGGCCCGCTTGAGGATATCGATCGCCACCTCGAACAGCGCGTGCTGGAAGCCGATCGGCTGCGACCACGGCCGCTTGGTGGCTTCGGTGTAGGCATCGGCGAGTTGCTTGCAGCTTTGCCCCGTGAGGCCCGACTTGAACGGATGGTCCGGCGTCCACCACACTTCGGAGCTCAAGCCGTTGCCGCGCGCACCGAGCGAATTGATCACCGACGGGAACAGCAGCGCCTTGCCGATGGTGACGATCTTCGGCTTGAAGCCCTGTTGCGCGGCCTGGGACCAGAACGTGGCGAAGTCCGGCGGGATCATGTTGCCGGTGACGATCTCCGCACCCGCCGCCTTGAAGGCCGCGATCTGCGAGGAGAAGTCGTTGTTCATCACCTGATAGCGGCCGGGATCGAGCAGCTTGTATCCGGCGGCGGCGAGCGCCGGCGGCAGGCCGCGCTCCTTGTCGCCCCAGGCGTTGCCGTCGGCGTCGTTCGGGAACAGGCCGCCGACGACCTTGTTGGTCGGCGCGCCGTCCCACAGCGCGAGAAACGCCGCGATAACATCCTCCAGGCCCCAGAAGAACAGATAGGTCCAGTTGAAGCCCTTGGCCGGATCGCCCTTGCGGCCAAAGAAGTACGGCTGCCACGGACAATTGGTGGCGAGGCATGGCGTCTCGTTAACCTCGGCCTGGTCGGACACGGGATTGGTGGTGTCGGGCGTGCCGGAGGTCACCAGCAAATCGACCTTGTCGGACAGGATCAGTTCGGACGCGACCTCGGCGGCGCGGCTGCCGCTCGACTGGCTATCCTTGGAAACGATCTCGACCTTGTAGGTCTTGCCGCCGCTCTCCAGGCCCTTGCCAAGAATGGCGCGCACCTGTTCGAGGATGAATGTGTCGGCCTCGCCGAAGCCGGCGAGCGGCCCGGTGCGCGGGCTGACATGGCCGATCTTGATGACTTTCGCTTGCGCGCTTGCCGAGTTGGCATTGAGCAGCGCCGGCATGGCGATGGCCGCTGCGCCGGTCTTGATCAGTGCACGGCGGTTCAATTGCTGTTTCATTTGAGCCTCCCTTATTTTCCGCCCTCGTTCTGAGGGACAGCCGAGCATTCCTACTTATCGTTCTCTCGCGCTTTTTTCAGGTGTTGCAGAACCTTGGCCCGCAACGCCGCCTGTTCGCCCGGGCTCCACTTGCGGAAACCCTCGCCACTCTTGAAGCCAAGTTTGCCCTCGGCAACGAGCCGCTCCAGATAGGGCGACGGCCCCGGCCTGTGATCGATGGCAGGCAACACCGTCTTGTGAATCGCCAGAGTCAGGTCGGTGCCGACTAGATCGGCATTCTCAAGCGGCCCGAGCACGGCTATCCGCCGGCCGAACGCAGCCTTGATCACCTTGTCCACGGTCTCCGCGTCGCAAATGCCGTTCTCGACGAGCGAAACAGCCTCCCGCCAGAGCGCATGCTGCAACCGGTTGCCGATGAAGCCCGGCACGTCCTTCTTGACATGGGCGGGCATTTTCCCCGCGTCGGCGTGCAGCTTCATGGTGAAGTCGATGGCCGCCTGCGAGGTCCATTCGGTGCCGATCACTTCGACCAGCGGCACCAGGAACGGCGGATTCCACCAATGGGTGCCGAGCGCGCGCGAACGGTCGCGCAGCCCTTTCATGATTTCGGTGATCGGCATCACCGATGTGTTGCTGGCGAGGATCGTGTCGGATCGAACGTGCTTTTCGATCTCGCCGAATATCTTCTGCTTGAGCGGCATATCCTCCAGCACAGCTTCGACGACGAAGTCGGCGTCTCGCACGCACGCCGCCATATCGGCGACCGGACGCACGCGCTCCACGGCCTTCTCGTCGTCACCCAGATCGCGCAGGTTGGTGGCGATCCGCTGCTTGACGGTATCGAGGTTGGGTGTGTGCGAATCCGTGATGGTGACGTCGTGGCCGGCCAGCGCGAACACCTGCGCAATGCCGTGACCCATCAGACCCGAGCCGATGATGGCGATGCGCGCCTTGCCGGTCATGGATCAACCCGCCGTGTAGCCGCCGTCGGCATAAAGGATGTGCCCCGTGTAGAAGTCCGACGCCTTCGACGACAGGAACAAGAGCGGACCCGCGAGGTCTTCCGGCTCGCCGAGGCGGCCCTTCGGCACGCGCGTCAGGAACCCGGCACGCACGGTCTTTCCGCGCTCGTCGTCGGCAAACATCCATTCGGTCAGCGGCGAGCGGAAGACGGTGGGCCCAAGCGCGTTGACGGTGATACCGGTCGCGCCGAGTTCGCAGCCCAGCGCCTTGGTGATGCCGTCGATCGCCGACTTGGAGGCGCAATACGCCGTATATCCCGCCGGATGGCCGAGCAACCCACGCGCCGACGACATCAGCACGATCTTGCCGCCCTTGCCCTGCTTGATCATCTGCCGCGAGGCCGCGCGCGCCATCAGCCACGATTGGGTGACGTTAGCGTCCATCACATCGAGGAAATCCTCGGCCTTCTGGTCGACGATTTTGGCGACCTTGTTCTGGCCGGATGCGACCACAAGAATGTCGAGGCTCTTGAACCGGTCCGTCGCCGCGTTGACGATGGTGGCACAGTTCTCTTCCGAGTTCGGCCGCTTGGCTACGATATGCACCTTGCCGCCGAGCGCCTCGCACTCGGCCGCGATCTTCTTCAGGCCGGTGGCATTGTTGGCGCAGATCACGACGTTGGCGCCGGCGCCGGAAAGCACCTTCGCGGCCAGCGCACCGAATGCGCCGGTCGCGCCGGTGACAACGGCGGTCTTGCCTTTGACGCTGAACAGCGAGAGCGGGTCTTTCAGGAAATCTTCGGACATGTTCTGACTCACAATCTGGACGTTGACCTCACCACCTCATGCCCGGCCTTGTGCCGGGCATCCACGACTTATTCTGACGCCAAGCAAGACGTGAATGGCCGGGACAAGCCCGACCATGACGGCCGCTATCGTCGTACTTTCACCATCACGCCGGCGGCGCGGCGACCGCAACGAAGATGGTGCAGACCTCGTTGCCGCGGTTGACGATCTCGCGGCTCTCGTTCGGGCCGATGTAGCAGCTGTCGTTCTTGCGCAGCACGGTCTCCTTGCCGCCGACGATCACCGTCAGTTCGCCGGCCAGCACGTAATAGACCTTCTCGGGCGGCGATGCGTCCGGGCCCGCGCCGCCGCCGGGGAGAAAGTGCGACACCCCGGCGACCAGCGCCTTGGAACCGCCCGCCTCCGCGCCGAACAGGCGCAGGGTCGAGCAGGCGCGATGGTTCGGCGCGACGTACTCCCGCGCCTCGGATAATTTCTTTACGATCATTTGAATTTTGCTCCCTTTTCGATCCGGTAGCTGCCCTTCGGGTCAATGATGGCGACAAGGCGGATGATGCAGCCGTCGCCGCGATCCCAATTCCACGGAAAGAACGCGAACGTGCAGCGCCGCCCGGTGACCTTGTCGAGATCGCCGCCGACGTTCTCGATGCCGAGGATGCCGTTGGTGAACAGCTTGCGATGAACTGGCTCCCACTCCGGATGATCGTCCTTCCAGTCGCGGCCGCCTGACCATTCCTTGTATTCCGCAGCGAGATGCGGATGCAGCGGGCCATTGCGGTGCGGACCGATCGCGGTGGCCAGCGGGTGATCGTTGGCCTGGGTGTCGTGACCGACCACCTTGACCTTCTTCTCGACGAACCAATCGCCGGCGGACTTCACAAAGCCCGGGCACTTGCAGAAATAGTCTTCGCTGTCCTCGTACTGGTGGTGCCAGCCGGTGTTGACGATCACGACGTCGCGCGGGCGGACGACCTTGCCGGCGGCCTTCTCGAGATCGTCATAGGTGATCGGCTCCCACATCTTCTTCGGGATCGACACCACGATGCCCGAGCCGAAGAAGTGCGGCAGCGGCACCTCGTCGATGAACGGCGTGCCCTGGACGACATGGGCCGGCGCGTCGATGTGGGTGGTGTTGTGCATCGATGTCGTGATGCGCTGCGACAGCACGCCCGACTTCGCCATGTAATGGATGCGTTCGATCTTGACGTCTTCGAAATAGGGCCAGTTCGGGGACTGATAACCGAACCGATGGGACAGGTTGTAGAACTCCAGACCCATCTGGTTCTTCAGGTTTTCCTCGAACATCACGCCGCGGATTTTTTTCGTCAAGCTCATCCTCCCTTGCGACGCCTAAGCGCCATTGATTGCCGCACCATTCCGCCGCTATCACGGCGGGCCGAAATTCGTCACGCCGCCATGGCGCGCCAGTTGGCCTGCATGGCTTGTTTGCAGGCGATCAGCCGCTGCGCGATCAGCGATTGCTGCGCGCGAAAACGCTGGCTCGGCACCGGAACCGACAACGCCACCGCGTTGCCGAGCGGATCCTGCAGCGCAACGCCGACCGCGCAGACGCCGAGCGTGTGCTCCTCGCGGTCATAGGCGACGCCGGCGCGGCGCACCGCCCGCAATTCCGCCATCAGTTCGCTGAGCTTGGTCAGGGTGCGCGGCGTGCGCGCCTCGTAAGCCTTGCCGATCAGCTGTTCGATCTGAGTTTCGTTAAGCTGGCTGAGATAGGCTTTGCCGTTCGCCGTGCAGTGAAGCGGGAAGGTCTCGCCGACCGCCGACACGGTGCGAAGCCGGTGCGAGCCGATCACCTGATCGATGAACACCAGATGATCCTTGCGGACCGAGGCGAGGTCGACGGTCTCCCGCAACTCATCGGACAACTGCGCGATAAACGGCCGCGCCATCGTGGCAAAATCGCTTTGCACCGACGCCGCGAGCCGCAACAGCGTCGGCCCGAGCCGGACCCGCCCGGTGGGTGATGCCGCGACCACGAGCTTTTCGGCGGCGAGCGAAGCAACGATCCGTTGCACCGTGGAACGCGCCAGATTCACCCGCAGCGCGATCTGGCCGAGACTCAACCCATCGCCCTCGCCCTCCAGCGCGCGCAAAATCTGCGCCGCGCGGGCGATCACTTGAACCTGGCTTTTGTCGGTGGGAGAACTCATCGGCACAACCAAATCGCGACCGCGGTCGCCTTGCATGACGGTACACGGTAGCCCAATATCCGGTACAGCACGAAGCAGAAAAGATGCTGCAGCGCACTGGCGCCGCCGCGACGGGAGGGACACTTGGTCAAAAAAATTGCGCTCGAAGAACACTTTCTCTGCCCGGGGTTCATCGAATACTGGAATCCGACGGTGGCCGAAATGCCGGCCGCCAAACGCGACAAGCTTTTGAATCTCTGCACCGATTTCGGCGAGGCGCGGCTGGCCAGCATGGATGCCGCCGGCATCGAACGCGCCGTCCTCGGACTCGCCGGCCCCGGCGTGCAAGCCGAAAAGGATGTCGCCACCGCGATCCGCAACGCCAAATCCGGCAACGATTTCCTGGCCAAAGAAATCCAGAAGCGGCCCGACCGCTATTCAGGCTTCGCCCATCTGCCGATGCAGAACGCCAAGGCCGCCGCCGATGAGCTGGAGCGCTGCGTCAAGGACTTGAAGTTCTGCGGCGCGATGATCAACGGCCATACCAATGGCCAGTATCTCGACCACCCGTCCCTTTCGCCGTTCTGGGAGCGCGCCGAGGCGCTCGGCACCCTGATCTATATCCATCCGACCGACCCGGTGTCGGTCGCGCCGGTGCTGCAGGGGCATCCGGGTTTGCGCCGGGCCACCTGGGAATGGACGTTCGAAACCGGCTCGCACGCGCTTCGGCTGGTGTTCGGCGGCGTGTTCGACCGCTTCCCGAAGGCGCGGCTGGGCCTCGGCCACATGGGCGAAACGCTGCCCTTCCTGCTATGGCGCTTCGACAGCCGCACCGGCCCGGACTTCTACAACGTCGGCCTGAAGAACCCGGTGTCGCACTACATCAAGACCAACATCGAGATCACCACCTCGGGCATGTGCTCGGCGGAGCCTCTCAATTGCGCCATCGCGGCGCTTGGCCACGAGCGCATCATGTTCTCGGCCGACTATCCGTTCGAGCGCACGGAAGAGGCCGGACATTGGCTGGACGGCGAAAAGCTCGATCCAAAGATCAAGGCCGATATCGCCTACAACAACGCCGTGAGATTGCTTAAACTGTAGGGATGGCCAAAGAACCCGAGCAGCAGATTTTCTTCGGCAACGACCTGCCGCTGCACAACCTGTTCCAGCGGCAAATCGAAGAGGTGCTGGACAAGTCCGACCTCGACGAAGAGGGCAAGCAGGCGATCCTAGTGGCGATGAACTGCCCCTGCTGCGGAGCCGGCGCGATGAATTACACCGCGCCGCTGAACCGCAAAAAGAAGTCCGGCCCGGCTATTTGACGGCGACGGCCTCGACCTCGATCTTGAAGCCGTAGTGCAATTGCGGCACCGGCACGACACAGCGGGCCGGCCGCGCGCCCCCGGTCCATCTCGCATATAGCGCGTTGAAGGCCGGCCAGTCGCCGATGTCGGTGACGTAGACGCGCACCTGAACGAGCTTTTCAACCGAACTGCCCGCCCCTTGCAGCGCGAACGCGACGTTGTCGAGCACCTGCTGCGCCTGCTTCTCGAATGGCGCATCGGCGAGCTTGGTGCCGTCCGGCGCGATCGGCAACTCGCCGGACACGAAGACAAATCCATTCGCCGAAACGGCATGGCTGTAGTGGCCGCCCGGAGGCGCCATTGTTGAAGGGTTGGTTTGCACCACATCCGCCATCGTCGTCTCCCGTCTATTTGACCGCTCGCAGAGCATCCGTCGCCGCCTGATCGACGACGAAGGTTTCCGGATCGACCACCACGCCGTATTTTGCCGCGGCTGAATCCACCGTCACGTAGCCCTGCCGCACGTCCTCGCGAACGTCCTCGGCCGGGCGCTCGAACGCCACACCGTAACCACCGCCGCCACCGGAACTGATGCGCCAGGCGTCGTCGGTCTTGAGTTGCGCCACCAGCACCTTGGCGTTGGGAAAATCGGTCTTCCACGCGCCGTTCAGCCGGAACGCGATGTTGTTTCCGGTCGCGTCGCTGCCCCCGTCGAGACCCCACGGCGGGCACTTCGAACGGTCGCTCTGGCTGTTGACGGTCATCGGATTGAGTGCGCGCACAGTTCGAGCGATGCCCAGCCCGCCGCGATACCGGCCGGCGCCGCCGGAATCCGGGATCAGTTCGAAGCGCTCGATCATGATCGGATACTTCGCCTCGGCCTGCTCGTTCGGACCGTTGTGGGTGTCACCGTCGTTCAGACAAACGGTCGCCGACACGCCGTCCTCGGTCTTCTTTGCGCCCCAGCCGCCACCGAGCGGGCCGAACGTGCCGATGAAGAATTCCGAATTCTTGGGGTTCAAGCCGTGGAAACTCGGCGCGACCAGATCGGCGTGATGGCCGGCGATGGTGCGTTCCGGCACCGCTTGCTGAAGCGCCTTGAAGATCGTGTCGATGATGGTCATCGGGAAGCACATCCACAGCCGCATCGGCGCCGGCCGCGTCGCACTGACGATGCGGCCCGGCGGGATGATCACCTTGAGACCGCGGAACGCGCCGTCGTTGATCGGGTAGTCGGTCGGCGACGTGATGCACTTGTAGGCGACCTGGGCGCAGCCGTACCCGGTCGACATGCCGGAGTTGTAGAAGCCGCGCACCTGCTTGGCCACGTCGGTCAGATCGACGGTCATCTCCTCGCCCTTGACCGTGACCTTGACGCGAACCGGGATGCGCTTGCCGATGTCGACGCCGTCGTCGTCGAGCCACGACTCCGCCTCGTACACGCCATCGGGAATGGTCAGCGTGCGCGCGCGCGCAGCAGCCTCCGCCCGATCCATGATCTCCGCGATGGAGTTCATCACATCGTCGTGGCCGTAGCGCTCGAGCAATTCGAGGAAGCGCCGCTCGCCGGTCTTCACCGCCGTCACCTGCGCGCGCAGATCGCCCATGCCGCGCTCCGGCAGGCGAACGTTCATGCGGATGATGTCTAGCAAATCCTGATTGATCTTGCCGCGGTCCTGATACTTCAGGATCGGCACCTGGATGCCCTCTGAATAGATGTCCGTGGTCATCGCACCGAGCACGCCGCCGACGTCGAGCCAGTGCGCCATGCAGCACGAGAAGCCCGCGAGCTTGCCCTTGTGGAAGATCGGCAGCGTGAAGGTGAAGTGATTGAGGTGGCTACCGGTCGTGTACGAGTCATTGGTGACATAGATGTCACCGGGGTGCATGTTCTTGATGCCGCCGAAATGCTTGATCTTCGCCTTAACGGTTTCCGCCATGCCGCGGATGAAGGTCGGCAGGCCGATGCCGATCGAGACGGTCTCGCCCGCCGGGGTGAACAGGCCGGTGGTGAAGTCCAGCGCTTCGTAGATGATCATGTTGTAGGCGGTGCGCATGAGGTTGGTCTTCATTTCCTCAGTCACCGCGAGGACGCCGTTGCGCACGATCTCGACAACGACGGGGTCGAGCTTGCGGCGGGCGGCCGGCTTCGTCTTGATTTGTGTCTTCGCTTTGATCTTTTTGGCCATGATTATTTCGCCCCTGCGACTTTGATCACCAGATTGCCCCAGGCATCGACCGTCATGCGGTCACCCGGCAGCAGAACCGTGGTCGAAGCATGCTCCTCGATCAGCGCAGGTCCGTTGATCTTGTTGCCGGCAAGGAGTTCCGCCCGCTTGTAGGTCGAAGAATCGCGGAATTTTCCGCCGAAGGAAACCGGCCGCTTGCCGCTGAACGCCGACTTCGGCGGCGTGGCGCTGCCCTTCTTGATCTTCTCCTGCGGCGGCTTTTTCATCAATCCCGTAACGGTGACACGGAGACTGACGATCTCCGAGCGCTCGTTCGGCGCCGAGGTGCCGTACCGTTGCAAGTGATCATCGTCGAAATGCCGCTTGATCGCCTTGCGGTCCTGCTTCTGGAACACGCTCATCGGCAGTTCGACCGTGACCGGATGCTCCTGGCCGACATAGCGCATGTCGAGCGCGCGCTTCACGGTGATCTTGTGCGGAGTGACCGAAGTCGATGCGATGGCTTCGCGGCCCTGCTTTTCCAGATCCTGGAACACCGCCTCGATGTCGTCGAAAGGCGCGTCCGCCAGCGACATCAGATGCGTGCGCACGTAATCGTAGCGCAGATCCGAGAACAGCATGCCGAACGCCGAGAACACGCCCGGCGCGAATGGGATGATGACGTTGCGGATGCCGATTTCGCGGGCCACCGACACCGCATGCAACGGACCCGCCCCGCCGTAGGCCACCATGGCGAAATCGCCGGCGTCGAGGCCGCGCTCGGTGGTCACGCCCTTCACGGCGTAGGACATCGCTGTGGCGGCGATGCGCAGGATACCGTCGGCGGCCTGTGTCGCGCTCATGCCGAGCGGCTTGCCCACCTTGGCCAGCGCGCGTTCGGCGGCCTTGACGTCAAGTTTCATCTCGCCGCCGAGAAAGCGGTCGGCGCCGAGCCGGCCGAGCGCCAGGTTGGCGTCGGTCACGGTCGGCTCCTCACCGCCGAGGCCGTAGCAGGCCGGTCCCGGCTGCGCGCCGGCGCTTTGCGGACCCACGCGCAGAATGCCGTCGTCGTTCCGCGCAATCGAGCCGCCGCCGGTGCCGACCTCGAAGATGTCCATCATGGCGATCTGCACCGGCAGCGCCTTGTCGTAGCCGCCGATCAGCGCCGCGCCTGTGGTGAGCGCTTCGCCCTTGTAGATGACGCCCGCCTTGGCCGTGGTGCCGCCCATGTCGAAGGCGATGGCGTTCTTGATGCCAAGCGTATGGCAGAGCGCCTGGGTGCCGATCACACCCGCCGCCGGGCCCGACTCCAGCATGCGAACGCACTGCGTCTGCGCCTGCTCGTTCTCGTAGAGGCCGCCGGTCGATTGCACGATCAGGAACGAGCCCTGGAATCCTGCCTTGCGGATGTGGGCGTCGATCTCGCCGATGTAGCGGCGCACCTTCGGCCCGATATAGGCGTTGGCGGCGACGGTTGAGACGCGCTCGAACTCGCGGTACTCCTGCGACAACTCGTGCGACGCCGAGACGAACATTCCCGGATGACGCTTGCTCAACAGCTCCTTCGCCCGCGCTTCATGAGCGCCGTTGGCGTAGCAATTGATGAACATGATCGCGGTCGCTTCGATGCCGAGCGCATCCAGCTTGTCGCTCAGCGCGGCGAGCCCCTCTTCGTCGAGCGGGATGAAGACTTCGCCATCGGCACGCATGCGCTCCTTGACCTCGAAGCACAGCGCACGCTCGATCAGCGGCTTGTGCTTCTGGAAATAGAGATTGTAGGCGTCGGGCCGGTTGATGCGGCCGATCTCGTAGACGTCGCGAAAGCCTTCAGTCGTCACAAGCGCGGTCTTCGCCCCGGTGCGCTCCAGCATGGTGTTGATGGCCACTGTCGAGCCATGCAGAAACAGGTTTGCCGAGCCATAGTCGCTGCCGGCCTTCTCGACGCCGCTGCTGATGCCGTCGACCAGCCGATTCGGCGTGGATAGAGCCTTGCCGAAGGTCAACCGCCCGGTCTTGTCGTTGAACACCGCGATATCGGTGAAGGTCCCGCCGATATCGGCGGCGAGCCGGACATTGGCGCCGTTGCCGGCACCGGAGCTTTTGCGTGCTGCCATTGGGAAACTGCCTTGCTATTGCTTCTTCATTGCGGCTTGCGCGACCGGAGTCCAGCGCGCGATCTCGGCTTCAAAGAACGCTCCGACCTGCTCCGGGGACAACGGCTTGGGGTCGAAGGCATCCTGAATGACTCGTTTCTTGACCTCAGGCAATTCCAGAATGCGGATCGTTTCCTGATTGAGCCGCTGCACGATCTCTTTCGGGAGCCCTTTCGGGCCGGAGAACGAGAACCATGTGCTGGCGGCAAGATCGTAGCCCAGTTCCTTGAGGGTCGGCACGGTCGGCGCCTCGGGCCGCCGCGCCTCGGTGGTCACCGCGAGCGCGCGCAAGGTGCCGCCCTGAACCTGCCCCAGCGCCGCGCCCCAGGTGAACGAGCCCATCGGCACGCGCCCCGCTATAATGTCGGCGAAGGCCGCCGTGTTGTAGGGTATGTGCGTGAGCTTCAGGTCGTGACGCCTGGCAATAGACTCGACCACCATATGGCCGACGGTACCGACGCCGGACGAGGCGTATCCGGATAGCTTGTCGGCCTTGGCGGCGGCGATCAGATCGCCGAACGAGCGCAACTCACTCGCCGGCGGAACCACCAGAACGATCGGCGGCCCGCCGACATAGGCGATGTGGCTGAAGTCGCGCAACGCGTCGAAGCCGGCATTGCCGGCGATGACCGGGGCCAGGATTTGCGAGGCGAGACCGCCCATCAGGATCGTGTAGCCGTCGGGCTCGGCGCGCGCGACCTGGGTGGCTGCGACAACGCCGCCGCCACCGCCGCGATTTTCAACGACCACGCTTTGTTTGAGCGCTGACGACAGATGGTCAGCGATGATCCGCGCCCAGATGTCAGCCGCGCCGCCGGCCGCGAAGCTGACGATGATGCGAATCGGCTTGTCCGGCCACTCGGCGCGGGCCGGGGTGGCCAACGCGAACAGCGTTGCCAGGAATAGAACACCGCAACGCCATATTCCGCGCTTCATTCGCCCCGCCCCCCCGGCGCCGCCTACGCGGGCGGCGTCACGCCAACCGCCTGCGCGGCCTTGGCGATACGTTGCCATGTACCTTTGGCGATGGGAATGCCGTTGGCCTCGCGCTCAGCGCGGATCGTGTCGCCTCGCTCGCCGGGCAGCATGATCTTTTTCACACCTTCGGCGCGGGCGAGGCCCGCGATGGCCGTGCCCAGCCGTTCGGCCTCGGCGGCGAAACGGTCGGGGTCGCCGAAGCCGGCGATGTCAATGGCGATCACGGTGCCGTTCAGAAACGGGTCATCGCCGATCGCCCAGTTTTCCAAATCCGGCGCCAGACGCGGCTGGCCGAGCAGCAGGCTGCTCATGCACTCGATCATGAACGAAAGCCCCGCGCCCTTGGCACCGCCGAGCGGCAGCAGCGTCTTGACCGCCTTCGGATCGGTGGTGTCCTTGCCGTCCTTGTCGAGGCCCCACCCGACCGGAATTTTCTCGCCGCGATCCGCCGCGCCCATGACCTTGCCGTTGGCGACAACGCCGGTCGAGAAATCGAGCAGGTAAGGCCGGCCGTTTCGGCGGGGAACCGCGAAGGCAATCGGGTTCGACGACACCGCCGGCACGCTGGTGCCAGGATAGGCCATCATCGGCCCCGACGCGCTCATGGCAATGCCGACGAATCCCGCCTCCGCAGCCTGCACGGCGAAGTAGCCGATCGCCCCGGTGTGCGTGACATGACGCGCGGCGCACATGCCTACATGCACGGTGCGTGCGCAATCCATCGCCTCGGCCATCGCCATCGTCATCGCCACGGCCGAAGGGGCGCGGTCGGCCTCCAGCACCACCGCCGCGCCGCTCTTGCGTTCGATGCGGATGTTGGGCGCGGGGTTGATCGACCTCGCCTTGATCAAATCGATGTAGCGCGGAATGCGGATGATGCCGTGCGAGTCCGTGCCGCGCAGGTTCGCCCAGACAAGCATCTTGGCCCATTCGTCGGCGTGTTCTTTCTTGAGACCGACGGCGGCGAAAATCGCGCTGACGAACGCCGACAGCTCGGCTTTGCCGAGGCGAATGGATTCTTGGGCCATGATTTCCAGTTGCTCTGCTTCTCTCTCGCTAATCTCTCATTTGTTTCTTGCGAAGAAGATAGGTGGCCGGGTCAAGCCCGGCCATGACGCGGAGAGAAGTTCACGTTGGCGACCGACTTGTACCAGTCGAGGATTTGCGCGCCGTTCCAGTGCAGCACGCCGTCGAACTTGCGGACGTGGTCGTAGATCGCCTCGAGGTACTTGATCCGGTGCGGCTGTCCGCTGATGTAGGGATGGATCGCAAGCGACATGATCTTGCAGCGGTCCTTGCCCTCGGCATAGAGCCGGTCGAACTGATCGATCGCGCGCTTGAGCAGATAGTCGCTCTCGTGATGCTGCACGATCATCATCGTGATGTCGTTCAATTCCACCGTATAAGGCAACGTGACCAACGGCCCTTCGGTGGTCTTGATCACCGTCGGCTCGTCGTCATAGACCCAGTCGCCGATGTACTGCACACCGGCCTTGGCGAGCAACTCGGGCGTGTCGAGTGTCTGCGTGAGGCCCGGCCCGAGCCAGCCGACCGGCCGCTTGCCGGTGAACTTTTCGAGCACCTCCATCGAGCGGTTGATCATCGCCTCTTGATTGTCGCTCTTGTGGATCGGCAACTGGTCATAGGCGTGGCCCATGAATTCCCAGCCGTCATTCTTGGCCTGCTCGGCAACGCGCGGGTAGTCCTCGCAGATGCGGGCGTTGGCGGCGAGCGTCGGCTTGATGCCGAGCCGCTTGAACAGCTCGTAGAAGCGCCAAGCGCCGACGCGCATTCCGTATTCGTGCCAGCTCCAGTGCGGCACGTCCGGCAGCAGCACCTGCCCGGTCGGCGCCGGAAGGACTTGCCGCGCCATCGGCCGCGAAATGTCCCACACCTCGTAGTTGACGATAGTCCAGAACACGATACGCGCATCGTTCGGCAGCTTCAGCGGCGGCCGATCGACGACAGCCGAGAAGTCGACTCGCTCGCTGGGAATCATGGGACGGGACATGGCAACACTCCACGTACGGCGCCGGCGGCAGCGGCGGCTTTATTCATCGCAGGACGGGCGTTTCCTGTCCACCCAAGCAGCGGTCCGCAATCGCTAGAAGATCAGCATCAAACCGGAAGCGATCAGCAGCAGCGACAGCATCTGCTGAAAGCGGCGCTCGTTGAGGCGGCCGTAGATCTGCCAGCCGGTCCAGGAGCCCAGCAGGATCGCCGGTATGGCGACGAGGAATAGCACCGCGCTTTCACGGTCGAGTGCGACCGCACCGATCAGGAGAATCGTCAGCATATGCGCAAGAACGATGAACGGCTGATAGACGCCGCGGGACGCCTCCTTGCTCCAACCACGGAGTTGCGTCCACAACGCCGGAAATATTCCCGACAGTCCCGCAACGCCGCCGAGCAATCCGCCCAGGAATCCAACCGCCGCGTCGGCGGGCCGCCCGCCCCAGGTGACCTGCGGCAGGCGCGGACCAATCAGCGCATAGACGCCATAAGACACCATGAAAATAGCGAGGCCGATCTGGATACCGCGCGGATTGGTCTCGACGACCAGCAACACGCCAAGCGGGATGCCGACAGCACCGCCGATGAGGAACGGCCAGAGCCGTCCGAACTCAAGCGTCCGGCGCATGGTCCAGACCAGACCGATCTGGATGACCAGCCCGCCGGACACGACCAGCAACGCCGCCTGAACCGGCGAAATGGCGTGCAGCCAGATTGAGGTCGCGACCACGCCGTAGGCGAAGCCGGCCGCACCGGACGCGATGCCGCCGAGAAAGCCACCGAGCACGACCAAGCCGATCGTTTGTACCGTCAGGTCAGACAGCATCGCGCGCAATCTCAATGAGCCGTATCATGGCGACGTGTCGAGCCAGTTATGAGGAGGGCGGTGGTGTCTTGCCGAGTTCAAGACAATAACATCAACTCCAAGCAGCCCGCATTCCAAGCAACGGACCCGCCGCATGTCAAATCCGCAATCAGGAAAAGCCGCAGCCGACGCACTCGAAGCACGATTCGGCGAAACCTTCGGGGTCGATGACACGCTGACCGGTCTCGACCAACTGGCGCGGCTCGCCGGTCGGCGCGTACACCGGCGCTACACCGACAAGCCGGTCGATACCGCGTTGCTTCGCCTGCTCTGCGCCTGCGCCCTGTCGGCGCCGAGCAAAAGCGATCTGCAGCAGGCCGACATTGTGATCGTGAACAAAGCGGACCAAGCCGCCATCGGCGGCCTCATTCCGGACCAGCCGTTCATCCGCACCGCGCCGGCATTTCTGGTATTTCTGGCGAGCGGCCGCCGGCTACCGGAAATATCCAAGATGCGCGGCAAGCCGTTCCCGAACGATCATCTCGATCAGTTCTTCAACGCCGCGGTCGACGCCGGAATCGTCCTGGCCACGTTCACCGCCGCGGCAGACACCGTGGGACTTGGCACCTGCCCGATCAGTGTCATCCGCGATCACTCGGCCAAGGTGAGCGAGATGCTGAAGCTGCCGCAACGAGTGATACCGGTCGCAGGCATGTGCGTCGGCTGGCCATCGGAGGCGGGCCACATCAGCCCTCGGCTTTCCCTCTCAAGCACTGTGCATGAGGGACGCTACGACGAAGGCAACCTCGCGGAGCGCATCGACGCCTACGACCGCCGCCGCGCCGCGGTCCACCCGTACAAGCCGCGCGATCCGGCTCGCTGGGGCGAGGTGCCGTTCTACGGCTGGTCGGAAGACAAGGCCCGGCAATACGGCGTGCCGCAGCGGCCGGATTTCGGCGCGTTCGTACGCAAGAAGGGTTTCTGCCTCGACTAGCGTTGCACGTACTTCTGAATCCGCCAGTTCAGCGTATCCGCGACAAACACCTCGCCGCGCGGGCTGATCGCGATGTAATGCGCCTCGCCGTACTTGCCGAGGGTCTTGCCTTGACCCGCGCCAGTCATCGTCCCCAGCACATTGCCGTTGAGATCGAGCGTCATCACCTGCCCGGTGTGTCCGTGCGCCAGCCAGATCGTCTGATCGGGCGCCATGAACAGCCCGCATGGCGTGCCGGGATGTTTCGACTCGCGGATGTAATTGCCGTCGGCGCCAAAAACCTGGATGCGCGCATTGTTGCGGTCGGCGATGTAGAGCAATCCCTTGGCGTCGAACACCAGCGAGTGCGGCAGATCGAACTGGCCAGGGCCAGTGCCCTTCCCGCCCCACGTCTTGATGAAGTTGCCGCCGCCATCGAACTTCAGCACCAGCGACTCGCCTTTGCCGTGCCCCTGCAGCACAAACAGATCGCCGCTCGGTCCTATCACCGCTTCGTTCGGCTCGTTGAACAGCCGCAGGTGCCCGTAGTCATGCCACTCCCCGGGCCGGCCCTTCACGCCCAGCACCATCTCGATACGGCCGGACGGGTTGAACTTGTAGATGACGTGAGCGGCAACGTCGGTCGCCCAGATGTTGTCGTTTGAATCGATGCGCAGTCCGTGCGGGCGGTCGAACAAACCGTCGCCAAAACCGCGGATGAAGTTGCCATCCGGATCGAACTCCATCAGCGGCATCGGACCGCGGTGGATGACGAAGATGTGCCCCTTGGAATTGAAAGCCACGCCTGACGTGCCGCCGAAGTTGGCGTGGGCCGGCAACCTGAAGGCTTCAGGCACGGCCATGTAGTCGAGCGGTGGAGGAGCCATATGCGCCTGCCCGAATGGAGAGACCAAAACACAAGGGCGACAGGCGGTGCTTCACGAACGCCTTCGCGATACTCCAGCCGAGCCGCCCGACGCGAAATCATACAGGGGCGCTCGACTCGTCCGCCAGCCCAGTCCTATAGATAAAGTAGGAATTTCCCTGCTGTTCCACACATCGTGGTGATCGCCAGCGAAGGTGCGGGCGACAGTAATGCCCGTAGACGTGACAAGCGATTTTTTGAGTTTACCGGATGCCCCGCCCTTCGGAAGCGGCATGCCTCTGAGGTTGTTGATGCCATGCCAACGCTGACCGTGGTGCAGGCGGAAGGACTGGTGGTGCGGACGCTAACGCGCTGCCGCACCAACATCGATGTGGCCCGCAGCGTCGCCCGCGCGCTGGTCGCCGCCGAATGTGACGGCCTGAAGGGCCACGGCCTGTCGCGCGTGCCGATGTACGCGGCACAGGCCAAAGCTCACAAAATCGACGGCACGTTCAAGCCGCTCGCCGAGCGTCCGCGTCCCGGCCTGATCGCAATTGACGCAGGCTACGGTTTTGCCTTTCCGGCGATCGAGCTCGCCGAAGCGGAACTGCGTGTGGCCACGCCGCGCCAGGGCGTCGCCGCGGCAGCGATCCGAAAGTCGAGTCACTGCGGCGCCGCCGGACATCCGGTCGAACGGCTGGCCAACGCGGGCCTCGTCGCGCTGATATTCGCGAACACGCCAGCCGCGATGGCGCCGTGGGGCGGATACAAGGCGCTGTTCGGCACCAACCCGGTCGCGCTCGCATGTCCACTACCCGGCCGGAGTCCGCTGGTGATCGACCTGTCGCTGTCGAAGGTCGCGCGCGGCAATGTCATGACGGCAAAGCAGCGCCGTGAGCCGATTCCCGAAGGCTGGGCACTGGACGAAAACGGTAACCCGACCACGGATCCGGACGCGGCCTTGCGCGGTACGATGCTGCCGATGGTCGACGCCAAGGGCACGATGCTCGCGCTGATGGTGGAACTCCTGGCCGCGGGCCTGACCGGCGCGAACTTCGCGGCGGAGGCGTCGTCCTATCTCAATGCCGACGGCCCGCCATCCGGCACCGGCCAACTGATCCTGGCGTTCGATCCGGCGGCGTTCGGCGGCGGCGCGCCCGGGCGGTTTGGGCTGATCGCCCAGGAGATCGAGGCGCAGACCGGCGCACGGCTGCCGGGCGCACGGCGATTGAAGGCCCGCGAGAAGGCGAAGGCCGACGGCTTGCTGATTTCCGATGTGCTGGTGAAAGAGATCGAGGCGGCCTAGCGCGGCAACGCCGCTTCCTGCTTACCCTGCAACGGGAGCGGCTGGTCGCCCAGCATTCCGTTGACGATCACCTTGCGTGCGGTATCGAGATCGACGCCGTGACTCTTCATTAGGTCGGAGGCATCGGCGACAATCGCGTCGACGTCCTGCTTGATCTTCAAATTCTTGTAGTGGTCCTCCTGGCGGAAGCCCATGCTCTCGCCGATGATCTCCAGCACGTTCATGATCTTGAACGGCCAGTCGCGCTCATGGGCGCAGAGCTCCCGGTGATCGGAGTGATAGACCGCAACCAGCGCATCGACCTTGGCCGCCCGCGCCGCCTCCAGTTCTTTCAATTGAAGCTCGGCCTTGAACTTCGGCAAGGTCGCCAGATTGACGCTCTGCAGGCCGACGCCCGGAACGTCGAGTTTGACGACATTGATGCCCGGCACCGCGTTCAGAAGTTCTTCCGCCGCCTCCATTACGCCGGCAATGCCCGGATGCCGGTGTAGCGCGACCGTCATCTCGACCCGGCTTTTCAGAAACGGCCGCAGCGTGTCGAGCCTGGAATGCAGGAACGGCATGAACGGCGTCAAGTCGAACGGCATCTCGCCGTTCACGCGCTCGTAGGTCGGCAGCACGGTCTCGCCGAACTGCATGACGCAACTGGGGCACCAAGCCAGCACTTTGCCGCTTTTGGACTGCGACAGCTTGTTGATGGTGTTGTTGGCGAAACGCCCAAGCGTATCGATATCGCCGGAGCGAAGCTGCGCGGTGCCGCAGCAATGGGTCGGACCGCCCATCACCTTATAGTCGGTACCGATCATGTCCATGATGTCGAGACAAAGCAGCGCGATGTGAGGCGTCTTCAGCACATTGCAGCCGGTGTAGAAAACAACGTCCGGCAATTCGGCGATTGGTGGCTCCTTCGCCGGCTTTTGCCCGAGCCGGATCAGAGACTCTTCGGTCAATTGCAGCCGCGACAGCACGCTGGTGTCCTCGCCGACCTTGCGGAACTGCATGACGCCCGCCTTGCGGCGCTCGGTCGGATCCTTGTCGTTCCGCATCATCGCCAGCCGCGCCATGGTCAGCAGGAAGCGCGGATTAACGCCGTAATCGCACGCCTTGATGCATTCGCCGCTCGCCATGCACGCCTTGGCCCACTTCTCGGATTCCGCCGCGCCTTGGCCGAAGCGCAGAATGTCGAGCACGCCGGAGACGACGTCCCTGGGTCCGGCGGAGCCGAGCCCCGCCGGTTCCACGATCGGACAGGCGGTGAAGCATGCGCCGCACTTGGTGCAGGCGTCGATCATGTCATCGACGCGGCTCGCAAGGGCTTGCTCAAATCCCGGAGTTTGCATGAAATGAGAATAGCTCAAATGAAGCCGCTTCGCGAGCGCGCATCCGAATTAAGTCCCTTCCGGAATCTTCACCATTTCAAACTCGAAGCTCGTCGTCAGGTCTTCCACCTGCGCACGCGAAAGCCACATCGCCATCCATCCGAGGCCGGGATGCTGGGCGGCGAACCGAATCGTGGATTTTTCCGGCGCGGCCTTCACGCTCCAGAGCAGGTTGTCGCTGTGGTGCATTTTGGCCGGATTGTCTGGCGGCTCGGCTGGATGGATCGGCGTCATCTTCGAACGCAGTGCAGCAAGATCGCGAATCAGTTGATCGATGTCGGGAGCGGAAAGGTCCGTGCTCGCGCCCGCGACGGACAAGGCCGCGTGCGCGCCATCGGATGACAGATTGAGCTTGATCGTCTTCATTCACCGCTCCGCCTGATTCGCCGCCGGCACCTGATACTTCAATTCAACTTCCTTGCCGGTGCGTGAGGATTCAATCGCCGCCGTGCAGACTTCAAGATTGGCCACACCCCACCGGCCGGTGTGCGTCGTTGCTTTGCCGGCGATGGCGTCGGCGAATTCCGCTATCACCCGGTCGCGCGGACTTTGGTCTTTCGGCAGCGCGATCTCTTCGCGGCCCTCACGGGAATAGACCAGGAGGCCATCCGGTGACTGACGAATATCGCCGCGCTCGCAACTCACCAGCGTCAGACCGAAATGCGGCTGGTGTGGCGCGCTGGCCGGAATGGCGCTGCGGGCGCGCTTGCGCTTGGCCGCCAGTTCCTGCTCCGGCGTAAGCGCCGCGGCCGGCTGAACCGGCGCGCGAGGACGCATCGCCTCGCCCCACTCGCCAACGCCGCCGGTCAGTTCGGCGCCCAAAAGATGTCCGTAGCCGTTGTAGATGGCGGTCGCCACCGCGCCGTCGGCGAAATTCAAGAAGATCGTGTGAGCGCCGATCGAGGAGCGGGAGGCGTCCCAGTCGAACGTGGTGGCGCGCACGCTCTTCACCAGCCCGCCGCCGATCAGCCGCAGAATATCGATCTGGTGCGCACCCTGGCGGTAGGTGACGCCACCCCCTTGCTCAATGTCCAGTTCGGCCGACCGGCGCGGACGCGCCATCCAGTCGGTGAAATTCCAGGTGTGGATCATACGGACACGGCCCAGCTTACCCGACCTGACGATCTCGCCCATGCGGGCGATCGGCAGATCGTAGCTGTGCGAGTGGCCTACCTGCAGAACCATGCCGGCTCGCTCCGCCGCGGCAACCATCCCATGCGCCTGTTCGACGCGGATCGCCATCGGCTTCTCGGTCAGGACGTGCTTGCCGGCCGCACTCGCCAGCGCGACATGCTCCGGATGCAGTTCCGTCGGCGTCGCGATATAAACCGCGTCGAGCCCGCTGCGTACCAGCATCGAAGGCAGGTCGGGGTGCGGCGCGGCGCCGGTTTCGGCCGCGGCGGCGTCTCGCATCCCCGCGTCGGCTTCCGCGATGGCGGCCAGTTCGAAAGCCGGATTGCCGCGAATCGCCGGTACAAACGCCCAGCCGGCGGCACCCATGCCTACGATCCCGATGCGGATTTTACCGGACATACCTGCTCTTGCGGTTGCTCGTCTGGTCACGCTTGCCGCGCGAGAGTAAACTGCGGCCGAGCCTAAGAACAGGAGACCGAGCCATGCTGACCGCAGAGCAGAACGAATTGCTCACCCGCGTCGGACCCGGAACACCGTGCGGCGAGATGATGCGCCGCTACTGGCAGCCGATCGCGGCGGTCTCCGAACTGACCGGCCCGAAGTGGAACAAGCGCGTCCGCCTGCTGGGCGAGGACCTGGTGCTTTACCGCGACAAGCAAGGCCGCATGGGACTGATCACCGAGCAGTGCCCGCACCGGCGCGCCTCGTTCGCCTACGGCATCCCGACCGACGACGGCATCCGTTGCCCTTACCACGGCTGGGAGTTCGGACATCAAGGCCAGTGTCTCAGCCAGCCGAACGAACCGGAAAAGAGCTCGTTTAAAACCAAGGTCAAGACGCCGGCCTATTCGGTCGAGGAAATGGGCGGGATGTTCTGGGCGTACATGGGCCCCGCCGAGAGCAAGCCGTTGCTGCCACGCATCGACGGCTTCGTCACCGATGGCACCATCCGCATGCTTGGCCGCACACTCATTCCGGTGAACTGGCTGCAGATCATGGAGAACTCGCTCGACCCGATCCACACCGAGTGGCTGCACGGTCACACCTACGAGTTTATCAAGGAGCAGCGCGGCCAGAGTCAGAAGGTGGCGATCAGCACGCGGCACGAGAAGATCGCGTTTCGCGAGTTCGAGCACGGCATCACCAAGCACCGGCTACTCGCGGGACATTCGGAGGATGGCGACGACTGGAAGATCGGCCACCCCGTGGTGTTTCCGAACACCCTGTCGGTCGGAAACGGCGACGAGACCTCGCGCTACTACGCGTTCCAGATCCGCGTTCCCGCCGACGACACCCACACGCTGCACCTCTGGTACACCGCTTACGTGCCGCCGAAGGGCGTGAAGGTCGCGCCGGAATTGCTCGACAAGGTCCACGTCTATGACGTGTGCTCTTCCGATCTTCAGAGATGGAACTGACGTTACGACGGCCAGGACATGGCGGTTTGGTGCACCCAAGGCGCCATCGCCGACCGGACCAAGGAACAGCTCGGTGCTTCCGACAACGGCATTGCGCTCTACCGCCGCGTGCTCCGGCGCGAGATCAAGAAGGTCGAAGAGGGCGTCGATCCGATGTTCACCTTCCGCGATTCAGCCCGCAACGCGCGCATCGATCTGCCGAACGAGCGTAAAAAACATCACAACAGCGAGGGCGCGCGGAGCTGGATCATGCGCACTCATGCGGCTTATTCGCCGATCGCTGAGGATGTGATCGCGATGTACGAGGCGGTCAAGCCCGCGCCCACGCCGCTGCGGGTTGTCGGCTAACCGTCGCTCCATGAACGACACGCCGACTGCTTCCGACACCGTCCGCCTTCTGGCCGAGCAGCAAGGGCTCGGCAAGGCGCTGAAGCTTTTTCCCGATGGTGTGAAGGCCGCCGCCGAGCGCGGTCTCAGGCCGCTCGGCGAATTTCCGAAAGGCACGACGTCGCTCAACTCGCCCGCGCCAATTTTCGACCCCGCGCAGTTTGAGCGCGCGAAATGACCGACCTCGCGTATCTCGGTGTCGCTGAAGGCGCGGCCCTTATCCGCGCGAAGAGGCTCTCGCCCGTTGAATGGACGCGGGCGCTACTCGACCGTATCGCCGCGATCGACGCCGACTACAACGCATTCCTGGTCGTCACCGCCGAGCGGGCGCTCGCCCAGGCGAAAACCGCCGAAGCCGAGATCGCCAAGGGCCGATGGCGCGGACCGATGCACGGCGTGCCCTACGCCGCGAAGGACATTTTCGACATCGAAGGCATGGCGACCACCTGCCATTCGAAAATCCGGATGAACCATCGCGCGGCGGCCGACGCCTTCGTCGTCAAGAAGCTGCGTGACGCCGGCGCGGTGCTGCTGGGCAAGGTCGCTCTGCACGAGTTCGCGACCGGCGGACCGGCGTTCGATCTGCCCTGGCCGCCGGCACGCAATCCGTGGAACCGCGACCTGCATCCCGGCGGCTCGTCGAGCGGCTCTGGCTCGGCCCTCGCCGCCGGCATGACACCGGCAGCGCTCGGCACCGACACCGGCGGCTCGGTGCGCAATCCGGCCACCTGCTGCGGCATCGTCGGGATGAAGCCGACGTACGGCGCTATATCGCTGGCCGGCGTATTTCCGCTTACCTATTCGCTCGACCACGTCGGGCCGATGACGCGCACCGTTGAGTACAACGCGATCTTGTTTCATGCCATTGCCGGCCATGACCCGCACGATCCAACCAGCACCCGACGCGACACGCCCGACTGCCTGACCGAATTGAAATCGGGACTGAAGGGCCCTCGCATCGGCGTCGTCGAGCACTTCTATACTGAGGATGCGGCGGCCGACCTCGATCAGGTGCGAGCCATCGGGGAGGCCGCGGGCGTGCTGCAGAGGCTCGGCGCCCATGTGAAAGCCATCCGGCTGTCGCCTTTGTCGCTGTGGACCGACTGCAACCGCACCATCCACCAGGCCGAGTCGTATGCGATCCACGAAAAGGACGTGCAGGAGCGGCCGGAGGACTTCGCCGCGCTGACCCGCAACCGGCTGTTGCCGGGAGCGTTTGTTTCATCGGCGAAATACATCAAGGCGCAGCAACTGCGCGCCGCGCTGTGCCGCGAGTTTGCCGAGGCGATGCGCGACCTCGACGCGGTGATCACGCTGTCGAGCCTGCTGCTACCGTGCAGGATCGACGACCCGGCGGCGATCGCGAAAACGTATGACCAGCAATGCCGCCTTGTTTTCAACGTCACCGGCACGCCGGCCATCTCGGTGCCGACCGGCTTTACGGCCAGTGGCATACCACTCGCCATGCAGATCGCCGGCCGCGCCTTCGGCGAGCCGATGGTCTACCGGATCGCACAAGGCTATTGCGAGGCAACCGGTTTTGCCGGCAAGCGCCCGCCGATCAGGCTGCCCGAAAGGGCCGCGGCGCGCGTCTAGTCACCGACCGTAATGCCGTTCAGGCTACCCGAACGGTGGCCAGGAATTTGCCGGCCTCCTGACGGAGCCTGCCGCTTTCCACAGCCAGAAGCCGGGCGGACAACAGGACATGGCTCGATGCCGCGCGATATGGTTGTGCATACGCATCTATCAATCACTCGATGAACTCGTTTGATAAATGAATGGTAAAGTATCGGCTGGTCGCGGCACGAAACCCCGATTTTCGGGTGTTAGCGCCATATCCGGTAAGCGCCCACCCGCGCTCATGATCAGGGAGTTTGAAGATGCTTTTGGCATCGAAACATCGCTCCCCGCTCGGCGCAGGTCTTCTCGCGTTTCTCTTCTCGAATGCCCTAATCCTCATGCTCGCACTGTCGCCAGGCACGACGGCTCGGGCGCAGGGCCAGGCATTGCCAACCACCGATCTGCTGCTGGTGTTGGCGGTCGATGCATCCGGCAGCGTCAACCAGACACGCTTCGAATTACAGCGGAAGGGCTACGCGGACGCGTTCCGCAATCCGCGCGTGCTGGATGCGATCCGGAACGGCGCGACCGGGTCGATTGCAGTCACCATGGTGCAATGGACCGGCCCGGCCATGCAGGTGATTGCGGTGCCCTGGGTGTTGATCAAAGACACCGGCTCGGCCAACACCTTCGCAGACGCCATCGAGGCCGCGCCCCGGCGGTTGTTCGGCGGCGGCACTTCGATCAGCGGCGCCATCGACCACGCCATGCTGATCCTGCCGACGGCGCCCTATCGGGGGCTCAAGCGGGTGATCGACATTTCCGGCGACGGATCGAACAACCGCGGCCGCGATGTCCGCGAGGCGCGCGACGAGGCGGTGCGCGCGGGCGTAATCATCAACGGATTGCCGATCGTCTCGCTGGAATATGACCTGGACAAATACTATTTCGACCACGTCATCGGCGGGCCGGGTGCGTTTATCGTACCAGCGGACTCCTACGACAATTTCGGGCAGGCGGTGCTGCGGAAGCTGATCCTGGAAATCGCGATGAACGACCGCTAGGGCGTTTCATAGTTAGCTTGCAGCAGCCTCTCCACGTCATGCCCGGCCTTGTGCCGGGCATCCACGCCTTTCTTGGTGCAAAGCGAGGCGTGGATGGCCGGGGCATAGGCGAGCACAGCGACGCCGTCCTTCGGGCGGCTATGCCCGGCCATGACGAACTCTGATTCTATACCAACGTGAAAATCTCTAGCTGCCCTCAGCGCCCGTCTTCGGCCTTGGTCCGCCGGATGGCAAACTTGCGGCCCTTGCCCTCGAAATCGGTGTCGATCTTTAACCCGGCGGCACGAATGCCATGCAGGGCCAGTTCGTGATCCATCACTTCGGTGTCGCCGGTGACGCCAACCGCGCCGATCACTTCGCCGTTGTCATCTCGGATCTGCATACCGCCGCCCTCGGGGAACAGCTTGTCGCCGCTCGATTTGATCAGGAAACCCGTGAAGGACGGGCTCTCCTCATGGCGCACCTTCACCAGACTGGAGTCACGGCCGAGCGCAAGCGCCGCCCAGCATTTTCCGTAGGCCATCTCGAAGCGGACCATGGAAGCGCCGTCCTCCTTCTGAAACGCCTTCGGAATGCAGCCGGGCTCGACGACGATGACGCTGATCGCTCGTGTCTTCTTTTCCTCGGCGCGCCTCATGATGGCGCCGATGATCGTGTTGGCCTGATCGAGTGTGATGTTCATGTCCGGCTTCATTTCCTCATGATTCGTTTCGGTCCGATTTGGGCGTCGCAAGAGCCCCGACTTTGCGGCGACGATAGCCTGCTTCAACAGCGCTCGGAAGCCGTCCCGCGTTGACAGCCGTCCCGCGATGCGACTCAGGCGTGACCGTGTTAAATGTCGCAGACGATTCGCATGCCTGATCGAATCACCATTCGCCTTATTCTGGCGCTCGTCGCATTCTGCGGACTGGCGCGGCCGGCGCACGCCGACCTGCAGATTTGCAGCCGCATGAGCTACGTCGTCGAGGCGGCGATCGCCATCGAGGACAAGGGGGCGGCGGCGACGCGCGGCTGGTTCCGCATCAATCCCGGCCAGTGCCGCACCGTGATCCAGGGCACCCCACCGGGCGAAACGCTCTATCTCCATGCCCGCGCGTTGCCCGCCTATGGCGGCTCGCCGCTGCCGCAGGCCGGCCATGCCGACTTCTGCGTGGGCGCCGATACCTTCACCTTGCCGGCGACTCAGGGCTGCAACCGCACTGGACAGCGCACCGCACGCTTCACCGCAGTGAAACCGACCGAGACCGACAAAGGGCTGGTCGCCTATCTCGCGGAAGACGCCGAGTACACCGACGAGCAGGCGCGCGACGCCGGCATCCAGCGGCTGCTGGTGATCGCCGGCTACGACGCCAATCCGATCGACGGCGTCCGTGGCGAGAAGACCGACGCGGCGCTCGCGCAATTCATCGCCGACAACAAGCTGGAAAACACCGCCGCCGGGCGTGCCGACTTCTTCGATCTGCTGATCGCCGCGGCGCAGAAGCCGAACGGCGCGGGGTTTGCCTGGTGCAACGAGACCCGCAACACCGTGATGGCGGCGCTCGGCCTCGAGGAACAGGGCGCGGTGGTCACTCGCGGCTGGTATCGCGTCGCGCCCGGAAAGTGTCTGCGCCCGGACCTCACCGGCAAGCCTCGCCGCCTCTACAGTTTCGGGGAGGCGGTCGGCGCTGACGGCCAGCCCCTCAAGGACACCGGCAAGCCGGCGGCTTCGTCCGTGTCCCAATCCGTTTCTTGGGGCGGCTCGACGATCCTCTGCACGCGCAACGTCAAGTTCGAACTCTCCGACCACAAGGACTGCGGAAACAACGGCCTGACCGCCACCGGCTTCGCCACCGTGGAAATGGCCGGCAGCAGCGGAACCACCGTGCAGTTCAAGTAAGGTCCGGGCTTCAGTAGGTCCGGCCTTGCGGACCGTGCGCGGACGGTGCATTCGTCAGCAGATGAGCATGCAGTCCTCCGCAAAGCCCGTGCCGCGCGCCTTCGTCGAAGTCGAAACCTGGGTGTTCGACCTCGACAACACGCTTTATCCGCACGATCTCAACCTCTGGCAGCAGATCGATGAACGTATCCGGGCGTTCGTGTCGGATTACCTGAAGGTCACCAAGGACGAGGCGTTCCGCGTCCAGAAGGACTATTACAAGCGCTACGGCACCACCATGCGCGGACTGATGGCCGAGCACGGCATGAAGCCGGACGACTTCCTCGAATCCGTTCACCAGATCGACCACTCGCCGCTGCTGCCCAATCCGCAGCTCGGCGACGCCATCGAGAAGCTGCCCGGCCGCAAGCTGATCCTGACCAACGGCACCCGCAAGCACGCCGAAGCGGTGATGAAGCGGCTGGAGATCGACCACCATTTCGAGGACGTGTTCGACATTGCCGCCGCCGACCTCGATCCGAAGCCCATGCCGCAGGTCTATGACCGTTTCCTCAAGAAGCACGGCGTCGATCCGCGCAAGGCAGCCATGTTCGAGGACCTGGCGCGAAACCTGAGCGTGCCGCACGCGCTCGGCATGACCACGGTGCTGGTGGTGCCGCCAGCCACCCGCGAGGTGTTTCGCGAGGGCTGGGAGATGGAGGGCCGCGAGGCGGCCCACGTCGATCACGTCACCGACGATCTCGTCGAGTTCCTGCGGGCCAACTGCTGTCCGTGAGGTTGCTGCCTACGACTTGATGAAGGCCAGCAGATCGGCGTTGATCGCTTCCGCGTGCGTGGTCGGCATGCCGTGCGGGAAACCCTTGTAGGTCTTGAGCGTCCCGTTCTTCAAAAGCTTGGCCGACAGCGGCGCGGAATCGGCATAGGGCACGATCTGATCGTCGTCGCCATGCATCACCAGAACCGGCACGGTGATTTTCTTGAGGTCTTCCGTGAAATCGGTCTGCGAGAACGCGACGATCCCGTCGTAGTGCGCCTTCGCGCCGCCCATCATGCCTTGCCGCCACCAGTTCTGGATGACCGCCTCCGAAACGGTCGCACCCGGCCGGTTGAAGCCATAGAAGGGTCCGGCCGCGATGCCGCGATAGAATTCCGAACGGCCGGCCGCAAGCTGCGTCTGGAAGCCGTCGAATACATCCTTCGGAAGCCCGCCCGGATTGGCGGCGGTTTTCACCATCAGCGGGGGCACCGCGGAAAGGATCGCCGCCTTCGCCACCCGGCTCTCGCCATGCCGCGCGATGTAATGCACCACCTCGCCGCCGCCGGTGGAATGGCCGACGTGGACGGCGCACTTCAGATCGAGATGCGCGGTCACCGCCGCGAGATCATCGGCGTAGTGATCCATGTCGTGTCCATCAGCGACCTGGGCAGACCGGCCGTGACCGCGGCGATCGTGAGCGACGACGCGATAGCCGTTGTTCAGGAAGAACAACATCTGCGCGTCCCAATCGTCGGCCGACAGCGGCCAGCCGTGGCTGAACACGATCGGCTGCCCCTTGCCCCAGTCCTTGTAGAAAATCTCGACGCCATCCTTGGTGGTGATGAAAGGCATGATGCTCTCCTGAATCCCGGCCCGACCGCAAACTGGCACGATCGAAGCCTGATGGTCGACTGGACATTGGACTTGTGACTTTGGTTTGACCGGCACAATCGGAAAGGGGGGCCCGCCCGCTTGACATCGCCATGTGATACAACGACAAAACCGCACGCCCCGGGGACAGAATCATGCACGCCGACCTTGCCAAGACCATCGACGACGCCTTCGAGAAGCGAAACGACTACACTCCCGCGACCAAAGGGCCGGTGCGCGAAGCCGTGGACACGGCGCTCGACCTGCTCGATAGCGGCAAGGCGCGCGTCGCGGAGCGCGGCGGCAACGGCACCTGGACGGTCAACCAGTGGCTCAAGAAGGCCGTGCTGCTGTCGTTCCGGCTTCGCGACAACGGCCCGATCATCGGCGCGGCCGGCGACTCGGCCTGGTGGGACAAAGTGCCGACCAAGTTCGAAGGCTGGTCCGACGAACGTTTCAAGGAAGCCGGGTTCCGCACCGTGCCCGGCAGCATCGTCCGGCGCTCGGCGTATATCGCGCCGAACGTGGTGCTGATGCCGTCGTTCGTGAATCTCGGCGCCTACGTCGATTCCGGCACCATGGTGGACACTTGGGCCACCGTCGGCTCATGCGCGCAGATCGGTAAGAACTGCCATCTCTCCGGCGGCACCGGCATCGGCGGCGTGCTCGAGCCTCTGCAGGCCGGCCCTGTCATCATCGAGGACAATTGCTTCATCGGCGCGCGCGCCGAGGTGGCGGAGGGCGTGATCGTTCGCGAAGGCTCGGTGCTGGCGATGGGCGTCTATCTCGGCGCCTCGACCAAGATCATCGACCGCGCCACCGGCGAAGTGTTCCAGGGCGAGGTGCCGCCCTACTCGGTCGTGGTCTCCGGCACCATGCCGAGCAAGCCGCTGCCGAACGGGCAACCGAGCCCGAGTCTCTACTGCGCCGTGATCGTCAAGCGCGTCGATGAAAAGACCCGCTCCAAGACCAGCATCAACGAACTGCTGCGGGATTGATCGCGAGGCCCTTTCACCGCCATGCGCGGCGGGATAGATTCAATCCGTCGCGGCGCATGACAGGGGCAGACGATGGATTGGGGATCTCTTTTCTTCAAGTTCAACGGACGCATCAACCGCGCCAAATACTGGCTGGCGGCGCTGGTCTATTGCGTCATCAATCTGGTTCTCTACGTTCTCGGCGCGGTCACCGACAGCGCGGCGGTGCAGGCACTCAACAGCATGGTCGGGATCGTGATTCTGATCACCAGTGTCGCCATAGGCATCAAACGCCTGCATGACCGCGACAAGTCCGGCTGGTATCTGCTGCTGTTCTATGTGGTGCCCGGCATTCTGATGACGGCCGCCGTCGGCATGTACGTGACGATGGAGGACGCGACGCTCGTTTCTACTGTCCTTGGCCTCGCGACAGTGGCCATCGGCGTTTGGGCTTTCGTCGAGTTGGGCTGTCTGCGCGGCACCGTCGGCCCTAATCACTACGGACCCGATCCGATCGCGCCGCCCGCCGTACTGCCCACGCGCCCGCCGGTTTGAGCGCTCACGCATTGACGCAGGCAGCGTCCCGCCGGATAAAGTCTGTGCATGACAAGCCCCGCCGATCCAATCGCCATCGCCCGTGACCTGCTGCGCTGCCCGTCGGTGACTCCGGCGGAGGGCGGCGCGCTGACCTACCTCGAAGCCACGCTGAAGGGCGCTGGCTTCACCGTACACCGGATGACGTTCTCCGAGCCGGGCACCGCCGACGTCGAAAACCTCTACGCCCGTATCGGCACCAGCGGTCCGCATTTGATGTTCGCAGGCCACACCGACGTGGTGCCTCCGGGCGATCCCAACGCATGGTCGCACGCGCCGTTCTCGGGCGACATCGCCGACGGCGTGCTATTTGGCCGAGGCGCCGTGGACATGAAGGGCGCAATTGCTTGCAAGGTCGCAGCCGCGCTCGACCACCTCGCGGCCAACGGCGGCATTCCAAAGGGATCGATCTCGTTCCTGATCACCGGCGACGAGGAAAGCATCGCGGTCAACGGCAGTCCGAAGCTGTTGAGGTGGGCGGCGGCGCACGGCGAAAAGTTCGATCATTGCGTGCTGGGCGAACCGGGCAACGTCGATACGCTGGGCGACACCATCAAGCTTGGCCGCCGCGGTTCGCTGAACGGCGTGCTGGTCGTCACCGGCAAGATGGGCCACGTCGCCTATCCGCACCGCGCCGACAATCCGGTGCGTGGTCTGGTGAAGCTGATGACCGCGTTGATGGATGAACCGCTCGACGCCGGCAGTCACAAATTCGATCCATCGAACCTGGAGTTCACCTCGATCGACATCGGCAACCCGACGGTGAATCTCATCCCCGGCACGGCACGCGCGCGCTTCAACATCCGCTTCAACGACTGCCACAGCTACGCGTCGCTGCAGGCGCTGGTCGAGCAGCGCGCGGCCAAGGCGGCCGGCAACAGCGTGAGGTGGAACATCGAGTGGGAGCCGTCGAACGCCGACGTGTTCTACACCGAGCCGAGCCCGTTCACCGACGTGGTGATCAAGGCGGTGGCCGAGGTGACGGGCCGGACGCCGAAGCTGTCCACCTCGGGCGGCACGTCGGACGCGCGCTTCATCAAAGACTATTGCCCGGTGGTTGAGTTCGGTCTGGTCGGTCAGACCATGCACGCCACCGACGAGCGCGTGCCGGTGGCGGACCTGCAAACCCTGACCGCGGTGTACCGGCGCATTCTCGACAATTATTTCCGCTGATTTGAGCCGCGCGGCGCATCGTCCGCCGGTCGGCGAGCTCCGCGCCGTATCCGGCTCGACAGGCCCAGACAGGCCGTGCTTTCGTCGCCACAATTGATCGGTAGCCTTGGCGTATCATTGGCCGGTGGGCGCTGTGCTTCGATCAATGACAGTTTTATGGGATGTCCTATGAAGCCGTGGGCTTCGTGGCTCATTACGTTGGCTGGAGGCGCGCTGGTCGTCGCGGCCTTCGTTGCGCTCCTCGCCGGCGACCATCGCGAGGCGATCGACGACGCTTTCGCAAGACTGCGGATGCCGTCATGGGGCACCGCTCCGGTTTCGGTGGGCCAAGGCTCCGGGTCACAAAGCAGCACGACCGGGCCGAAGGGCGATCCCGGAGAGCGCGGATTGCGCGGACCGCAAGGCGAAGCCGGCACGGCGGGCAGTCCGGGGCCAAGAGGAGAGCCGGGGCCGCCGGGGCCGAAAGGCGATGCAGGCGCTGCGGGACCAAAGGGAGAGCCTGGAGCGCAGGGACCAAAGGGTGAGCCGGACGCTGCCGGCGCAAAGGGCGACGCTGGACCACAAGGCCCCAAAGGCGACGCGGGGACTAAGGGAGAGCCGGGCGGCGGCAGCGCGGGCACGGCAATGCGCGTGCTGCGTGGCAGCGCCGTCAACACCTGCCAGCCGGACGAGACGATGATCAGCGCCTATTGCGTCAGTTCGGCGACCGAGATCACCGCGCCGCCGACGATCGTTCCGCCGCGCGGGGCGAAGTGCTCCGCCCTCCTCAACATGACCGTCGTGATCGTCTGCGCAAAGCTTTAACGCTCGCGCTCAGTAATCCACGCGGACCAGATAAAGCCCGTCGGGCGGCGCCACCGGCCCGCAGGCCGAGCGGTCGCAGGCAGCGAGCGCCGCGGCAAGATCGCCGGCGCTCCATTTGCCGTCGCCGACCAGCACCAGCGAGCCGACCAGCGAGCGCACCTGATTGTGCAGGAAAGAACGCGCCACGGCGCTGACGTGCACCTCATCGGCCACCCGCGATACGTCGAGCCGGTCGAGCGTCTTCACCGGCGACTTGGCCTGGCATTCGGTCGAGCGGAATGTCGTGAAATCGTGTTTGCCGACCAGGCGCTGCGCCGCGCCGTGCATGGCCGCGTCGTCGAGCCGGCGCGGCACCCGCCAGGCGCGCCCGCGCTCAAGGGCAAGATCGGGACGACGGTTGCCGATGCGATAGAGGTAATGCCGCCGCACCGCTGAACGGCGCGCGTCGAAATCCGGCGCCACCTGCTCCGCCGACAGCACCGCCACCGGATGCGGCCGCAGATGTGCGTTGAGCGCATCGCGGATGGTGTCGGGCGTGCGCTCGCTCGCCAGATCGAAATGCGCGACCTGACCGAGCGCATGAACGCCGGCGTCTGTGCGGCCCGCACCCTGCACCATCACCTTCTCGCCGGTGAATGCCTCGACCGCCTGCATCAGCGTGCGCTGCACTGACGGCGCATTGTCCTGGTACTGCCAGCCGGCGAACGGCGCACCGTCGTACTCGACGAGGATTTTGTAGCGGGGCATGGCGTCAGCTTATCGCCGAGCCGGACCGGATCGGCGTGCCGCGCAGGAATTCGTCGGCCGGCATCGGACGGCCACCGGCCTTCTGCAATTCGACGATGCGCACCGCTCCGCCGTTGCAGGCGACGGTGAGGCCGTCATCGAGCGCGGTGCCGGGCGAACCGCTGCCCTCGCCCTTCATCGTGCGCAGCACCTTCACGCGGCTGCCGGCCAGTTCGCACCACGCACCGGGAAACGGCGACAGCCCGCGGACGTGATCGTGCACCGCCTGCCACGGCTTGCTCCAGTCGATCCGCGTCTCTGCCTTGTCGATCTTTTGAGCATAGGTCACGCCCGCCGCCGGCTGCGGCTTGAACCGCAATTCGCGGCCCTCCAGCGCGGTGAGCGCGCGGCCCATCAAATCGGCGCCGAGACGGGCCAGCGTGTCGTGCAACTGTCCGGCGGTCATGTTGGGTCCGATCGGGACCCGTTCGATCATCGGCTTGTTGTCCATGACGATGTCGCCGGTGTCGAGCCCCACGTCCATCCGCATCACGGTGACGCCGCTCTCGGGATCACCTGCCATGATCGCCCGATTGATCGGCGCGGCGCCGCGCCAACGCGGCAGCAGCGACGCATGCAGGTTGAAGCAGCCTAGCTCCGGCGTATCGAGGATCGCCTTCGGCAGGATCAGGCCATACGCCACCACGATCGCGGCGTCTGCCTCATGAGACGCGAACGTCGCCTGGGTGTCGGCGCCCCGCAAAGACGCGGGGGTGTGCACGGCAAGACCGAGCCGCTTCGCCTCGCGCTCAACCGGCGACGGCTGCAACTCCAGCCCGCGGCGGCCGCCGGGCTTTGCCGCCCGCGTGTAGACCGCCGCGATGTCGTGGCCCTGACCGGCAAGCTCGAGCAGCGTCGGCACGGCGAAATCCGGCGTGCCCATGAAGATCAGGCGAAGTGACATTTCATCAACCTATGCTGTCTCGCTTCGCCTTCACCGTGCGTCGGGGCGCGCTTGCGCTCCCCGGCATCTACTCCGCCGCGCGATCGCCGGGCAGCTTGCCGAGCTTTGCCGCCTTGGTGAACTTCTTGATGACGCGGTCGCGCTTAAGCTTGGAGATATGGTCGATGAACAGCACGCCGTTGAGATGATCAATCTCGTGCTGGATGCAGGTCGCCAGCAGGCCGCCGGCATTGACCTCGTGCTGCCGGCCTTCCAGGTCGAGATAGCGGATCTTCACCTGGGCCGGCCGCGAGACATCCTCGTAATACTCCGGAATCGAAAGACAGCCCTCTTCGTGGATATTCTGGTCCTTGGATTCGTCGATCAACTCGGGATTGATGAACACCTGCGGCTCTTTCGGATCGTCCTTCTTGGCCAGGTCCATCGTGACGATGCGCTTGGGCTCGCCGATCTGGATCGCGGCAAGGCCGATGCCCGGCGCCGCGTACATGGTCTCGAACATCTCCTCGACCAGTTGCCGCGTCGCCGCGTCGATCTTGACCACGGGCGTGGAAACCTGCCGCAGCCGCTTGTCCGGCAAAATCAATATGTCGCGCACCGCCATGGTGGGCGATGTAAGGGCTGGACTTCGCCCGGTCAATGTGTTCTGTGTTTGTTCTTATTCACAATTTGGGCTCGGCCTCCGGCCTGAGCGAATCGCGTAAGAGACTCCCATGGAAACTGCCCTTCTCGTCGTGCTGGGACTGGTGGCCGGCCTCGCCATCGCAGGGCTGGCGGTGTTCGTCGGCCGTTCGCGCAAGCCGGAGGCCGATCCCGCCGCCCACCCCGCGGTCCTGCTCGCCGACCAGCGCATTGTCGAGTTAGGGGCCCGGGTCCAGCAGATGGGCGAGTTGCTGGCCAAGGCGCAGACCCAGCTTCAAAGCTCGGTCCACGAGCGGCTCGACGCCGTGACGCTTCATCTCGGCACCTCGATGCAAACCGCGTCCAAGAACACCACCGACAACCTGCAGAAGCTGAACGAAAGACTCGCGGTCATCGATCACGCCCAGAAGGGCCTGACCGACCTCACCTCCCAAGTCACGTCACTGCGCAACGTGTTGTCGAACAAGCAGACACGCGGTGCGTTCGGCCAGGGCCGGATGGAGGCGATCATCCAGGACGGGCTGCCGAAGGGCTCGTACGAATTCCAGTTCACCCTGAAGAACGGCAAGCGGCCCGACTGCGTCGTCATGCTCCCCGATCAGCGCCCGCTGGTGATCGACGCAAAATTCCCGCTCGAAGCAGTGACTGCTTATCGCGACGGCAAGACCGAGGACGAACGCAAGTTCGCGGCCCAGCGCGTCCGCCAGGACGTGATGAAGCATATCAACGACATCGCCGAGAAATACCTCTGCCCCGGCGAAACGCAGGACACGGCGCTGATGTTCGTGCCATCCGAATCGGTCTACGCCGAATTGCATGACGGCTTCGACGACATCGTGCAGAAGGCTTACCGCGCCCAGGTGATGATGGTGTCGCCAACGCTGCTCATGCTTGCGATCCAGGTGATCCAGCAGATCCAAAAGGATTCGCAGATGCGCGAGGCCACCGACCTGATCCGCACCGAGGTCGGTCACATGATGAAGGACGTGAAGCTCCTCAGCGACCGGGTGCGCAAGTTGCAGATGCATTTCGGCCAGGCCGGCGAAGACCTCAACACCATCATGACCTCCGCCAGTAAGATTGAGAAACGCGCATCGCGCATCGAAGAGCTCGAATTCGACGAAGCGCCGGCGCCAAGCGCCATCGCCGGGGCGGTTCGGAAAATTCAAGCGGCCGAGTAATCCGGCATGACGGGGGTGTTTCCGACGAGATGACAGCCGCCGCCGAGTCCAAATCCGCCAAGCCAGCGCCCGCCAAGCCTTCCTTCCGCGAAGCGTTCACCGTCTATCTCAAGCCCCGCGTGCTGATCGTTCTGTTCCTCGGCTTCGCGGCCGGGCTGCCGCTGGCGCTGTCGGGTTCGACCTTGCTGGTCTGGATGCGTGAGGCCGGCGTCGATCTCGGCACCATCGGATTGTTCGCGCTGGTCGGCACGCCCTACACCATCAAGTTCCTTTGGGCTCCGGTGGTCGACGCGCTCGACGTGCCGCTGCTGTCGCGCCGGCTCGGCCGCCGCCGCGGCTGGCTCGTGCTTTCGCAACTACTGTTGATGGCGGCGATCGTTCTGCTCGCGTTCTGCAATCCCGCCGTCTCGCCCTGGTATCTGCTGTTCGGCGGCGCGCTGCTGGTGGCCGCGGCCTCGGCCACCCAGGACATCGTGATCGACGCCTTCCGCGTCGAGAGCCTGGATCCCAGCGAACAGGCTGCCGGCATGGCGTCCTACGTCGCCGCCTACCGCATCGGCATGCTGATCTCCACCGCCGGCGCGTTGTTCGTGGTGACCGGATTCGAGGACTTGGGCTTCGGCAAGAACGCCGCCTGGACGATGGGCTATATCGTCATGGCAGGGTTCGTGCTGATCGGCATCGTGACCACCTTGATCGCGACCGAGCCGGGCCGCTCGGCAGAGGCGCGGGCCGATCGCGCCGAGCATGCCAACGAAAGCCCGATCAAGCGCGTGGCGCGCGCCGCCGTCGGCGCCTTCTCGGAATTCCTCTCGCGAGAGATGGCGCTGACCGCGCTGGCCTTCGTCATCCTTTATAAATTCTGCGACGCCTTAGCCGGCGCCATGACGACACCGTTCGTGATCGATCTCGGCTTCAGCCGGAACGATTATGCCACCATCGTGAAGGGCGTTGGCCTCGCGGCCACCCTGATCGGCGGCTTTGCCGGCGGCTTTGTCGCCCGCGCCTACCCGCTGGCAACCAGCCTTTGGATCGGCGCGATCCTGCAGATGATCTCGAACCTGGTGTTCACCGGGCTTGCGCTCGCCGGTCACAACTACTGGGCGCTGACCGCCGCGATCATCGCCGAGAACTTCACCGGGGCGATCGGCACGGTCATCTTCGTCGCCTACCTTTCGGCACTTTGCCAATCGCCGCTCCACACCGCGACGCAATACGCGCTACTCACAGCGCTGTCGGCGGTCGGCCGCACGTATCTGTCATCGGGCGCGGGTTTTGTCGCCGAGGGCACCGGATGGGTGACGTTCTATGCCCTAAGCGCGCTGACCGCAGTGCCGAGTCTGTTGCTGCTGTTGTTGCTGCAATCGCGCGGGCATTTCGCCAGCCTCACGCCGTCCAAAACGGACGGCGAATAAACGTTCGCGCTTCAGCGCGCCGCGTACGTGGTCTCGTCAGGCGTTGCCGACCCTTCCGGGTCGGGCTCCAGGCCGCGCTGCGGAAACACCTGCCAGCGGTAGCGGCCATCCCATTCAAACAGCTCCCCGTCGCAACGGTCCTTGCTCCAGACGTGGAGCAGGCGGAAATGCCAGCCGGTCCATTTCATTTCCTGGATGGTGCCGCAGTCGCCCGCATCGCTCACCTTGTGCGTCGAACTCAGCGTCCGGGTCTTGGCATCGAACCCAGGCGACGAAATGCTGAAGCCACCCTGAACCTTGCCGTCCTCCCAGCGGTCCACCGACACAAGCTGCGCGTCCTGCGGCCGTCCGACCGGCACCGCGAACAGGATGCTGCCGGCGTTGGCGTCGGATTGCCAGCACGCCACTTCGACGATCCGCAACCGGCTGCTCAGAAATTCGGAGCCGAGAACCCTGGCCTCGGACGCCGGCACCGTGCACTTCGCTTTGTTCAGGCCCGCTTCGATGACAGGACGCGGCAGCGCCGCATCCCAGCCGGCGCCGCCGGCGGCAGCCAGTGTCACGGTCAAAAGGGCTACGCCAACGGCTGTGGACATGAAAATCTCCAGGCTTGGTGGCTCTCGTCCTGAAGCAAGAATCTGGCCGAAAACCGGTCCCGAACCGGCCAAACGATGATCCCGCCGGAATTGCAAGAAAGGGTTAAGGCCCAATCGGGCTCGCAGCCCTCCGAAGAGGCTAAAGCGGTGTCCGGCTACGGATCGCCGCCGAAAGAGTGCCCTCGTCGAGATAGTCCAACTCACCGCCGACCGGCACGCCGTGAGCCAGCCGCGTCACCGCCACCCCGGCGTCGTGCAAAAGATCGGTGATGTAGTGCGCGGTGGTCTGGCCATCCACCGTGGCGTTGAGCGCGACGATGATCTCCTTCACCGCGGGGTCGTGCGCCCGCGACACCAGCGCATCGATGGTCAAATCCTGCGGGCCGATGCCGTCGAGCGGCGACAGCGTTCCGCCGAGCACATGGTAGCGAGCGTTCAGCACCTCGGCGCGCTCCAGCGCCCAAAGATCGGCGACGTCGGCCACCACGACGATCACCGAGGGATCGCGCCGCGGGTCGGTGCACACCGTGCACGGATTCTGGCTATCGATGTTGCCGCAGGTCCGGCACACCTCGATCTTGTCGATCGCGGTCTGCAGCGCGGCGGCGAGCGGCGCCATCAGCGGCTCGCGCTTCTTGATGAGATGCAGCGCCGCGCGCCGCGCCGAACGCGGCCCGAGCCCCGGCAGGCGCGCCAGCAACTGGATCAGGCGTTCGATCTCGGGTCCGGCGGTGGCTTTGGGCATGGTCCGAAGTGCAATACAAAAAGGATGGCGCTGGCGGCGGCGTCAACGCCCGCATCGATTCTTAAAACGGCAGCTTCATCCCCGCTGGCAGCGACAACCCGCCGGTCAGGCTTTTCATCTTGTCCTGCATCACGTCATCCGCCTTGCGGCGGGCGTCCGCGTGAGCGGTCACCAGCAGGTCTTCGAGGATTTCCTTTTCCTCCGGCTTGACCAGCGAGTCGTCAATCTTGACGCCCTTCATCTCGCCCTTGGCGGTCAGCTTGACGGTAACCAGCCCGCCACCGGCGGAGCCTTCAACCTCGATACGGTCGAGTTCGGCCTGCATCTCCTGCATCTTCGACTGCAGTTGCGCCGCCTGCTTCATCATCCCGAGAAAATCGGCCATTACTCGTCGCGCTCCCAGTTGTCGCCAAAGCCAATGTCATCCGGCAAAGGAATCTCGGGCTCGTCCACGGTTTCGAGCAGTTCCGGCGGCGCATCCTTGCCGCCGCGCACGCCGACAATCTCCGCGCCGGGGAACCGCTCCATCACCGCCTTGACCAGCGGATCGGCGCGCACGCCGATCTCAAGCTCAGCCTTGCGCACATCAGCAACCGCCTTAAGCGTGGCCTGACCCGCCTCGCGCGAGATCACCACCATCCAGGACCGGCCGGTCCAGGCCTGGAGCTTGCGCGAAAGATCGTTGACCAGCGTCTTGGCGGCGTGGGGTTCGAGCGCGATTTCGAGCTGACCATCTTCCAGGCGAACGAGCCGCACGTCGCGCTCCAGCGCGATCTTCATCTGGATGTCGCGCTTGTCGCTCGCCAGCGCCACCAGATCGGCGAAGCTTTTGATCGCCAGCGTCTGCGCGCTTTGGGCCACCGGCGCCTTGTGCTGCGGCGCTGGCGCGGATTGCACGGCCATGGCGCGCGGCCCACCGCCGCCGCGCGGCGCATCGTAACGAGGCGCTTCTTGACGAGGCGCTGCAGCCGGCGCTGCCGAAACCGGGCCTGCGCTTGCTCCACCGCCGTTGCCTTGGGGCCGGGCCGGCGCGGCACCGCCATCGTCGAGCGAGCGGATCACTTCGTCGGGGGTCGGCAGGTCGGCCACGTAGGCAATGCGGACCAGCAGCATTTCGGCGGCGGCGAGCGGACGGCCCGCGCCCTGCACCTCGGCGATGCCCTTCAACAGCATCTGCCATGTGCGCGACAGGATGCGCATCGACAGCGTTGCGGCGAGCGCGCGGCCCCGCGTGCGCTCCGACTCGCCAAGCGAAATATCGTCGGCCACCGCCGGTACGATCTTGATGCGGGTCACGAAATGGGTGAACTCAGCAATGTCGGCCAGCACCACCAGCGGATCGGCGCCGATATCGTATTGCTCGCGCAACTCCTTCAGCGCCGCCGCGACGTCGCCCTTCATCAGCGATTCGAACAGGTCAATGACGCGGGTGCGGTCGGCAAGGCCCAGCATGCCGCGCACATCGGCGGCGCGCAGTTTGCCGGCGGCGTGCGCGATCGCCTGGTCGAGCAGCGACAGCGCGTCGCGCACCGAGCCCTCGGCGGCCCGCGCGATCAGCGCTAGCGCCTCGGTCTCCGCGCCGATGTTTTCCTTCTCGGCGATGCCGGCCAGATGCTTGACCAGCACGGCCGCATCGACGCGGCGCAGATCGAAACGCTGGCAGCGCGACAGCACCGTCACAGGCACGTCGCGGATTTCCGTGGTGGCGAAGATGAACTTGGCGTGCGGCGGCGGCTCCTCCAGCGTCTTCAGTAGCGCATTGAACGCCGCCGTCGACAACATGTGCACTTCATCGAGGATGTAGACCTTGGTGCGCGCGCTGACCGGCGCGTAGCGGATCGCGTCGTTGATCTGGCGCACGTCGTCGACGCCGTTGTGCGAGGCGGCGTCCATCTCGATCACGTCGATGTGCCGGCTCTCCATGATCGCCTGGCAATGCAGACCAAGCGCCGGCATGGCGATGGTCGGCCCCTTCACCGAGCCATCGGCCAATTCGTAGTTCAGCGCGCGGGCGATGATGCGGGCGGTCGTGGTCTTGCCGACGCCGCGGACGCCGGTGAGGATCCAGGCCTGGGGAATGCGGCCGGTCTCGAACGCATTCGAGACAGTGCGGACCATCGCCTCCTGGCCGATCAGATCGTCGAAATTCGATGGCCGGTATTTCCGCGCCAGCACGCGGTACGAGGCCGCCGGCGCGTTGACGCCCAGCCCGAGACCGGCTTGTTCCGGCTCGGTCGCGCCTGAATTGGCGGATGCGTCGCGTTTGGGGGCGTCGTTCATGCTGCCCTTTCGTACCACACCACGTCATCACGGAAACCGCGCAAAGCGCGGTTATCCGGAATGCATAATCCCGGTCCGGAAATGATTGCTGGGACTATGGATTCCGGGTTCGCGCATGCCGCGCGCCCCGGAATGACAATCGTCAAAAAGGTGGGAGGCTGACGAGCGACCCGATCCGTGCTCGTTAGGGCTGCTTCCTTCCGGACCTGACCCGGTTGGCGAGTGGTTCGTCCACCGCCAACCTCCCGGCCCTTATATCGACTGTCCGGCCGGCCAAAGCAAGATGGTGCAAGAGGGTAGAAGCCCCTGCGCCCGCTGGCTTTCGTCCCGGAACCGGGCGATAGAATGGCCCATGTTTTTCCCACCCTCACTAGCCGACTGGGAACTCGACCCGCTGCTCGAGCGTGATACCGCCGTGGTCGGCGACATGCCGCTCTGCCGCGTGCTGCTGATCAAGGACGCCACCTACCCCTGGCTGCTGCTGGTGCCGCGCCGCCATCTGGCCATGGAACTCACCGACCTCGACACCATCCAGCAGGCACAGCTCATGAGCGAGATCGCTCACGCCTCCCGCGTGCTGAAGGAACTCACCGATTGCGACAAGATCAACGTCGCGGCGCTGGGCAATGTGGTTGCGCAGCTTCATGTGCACGTCATCGCCCGCTCGCGCGGAGACGCGGCGTGGCCGCGGCCGGTGTGGAACGCAGTGCCGCCGCGTGACTACGACAAAGCCGCCCTGGACAAGCTGATGGTGAAACTCCGTGAGCGGCTGACGCTGACGCCGCTTTAGAGCATTTCATGGTTAGCTTCCAGAAGTCTCTCTACGTCATGCCCGGCCTCGTGCCGGCCATGACAAACTCTGACTTTATATAGAGAGGTAAAGCTCTAGCGGTTGTAGGACGTGTACTGCTTCTCCTCGACCAGCCCGGAGTTCAACAGTTCGTTGACCCGGCGCTTGATCGCTGCGCGCTTGTCGTTGTTGAGATAGACTGAGCGCGTCAGCTCGATGAACTCAGCATCGAAGGACTGAGCCGCCTCCTTGGCGCGGGTGCTGTTCTCGATGTCCCAGAGCTTTTCGTTGATCGCCCTTAAATCCTGCTTGAGGATATTGAGGGCCGCGGGCATGGGGTCGAGCGCCGCCACCGCCCGGTTCAGCACGGCCAGTTCGTTGCGCACGTTTGCCACCGCCGCGGGCGAACCGAGTCGTTGCTCCTTGATTTCCAGAATGGTGATCTTGTCGATCAGTTCGCCCCAGGACACCTCGACGGTCGGTGCGGTACGGGCGGGCGGCTTGGCGGTCGAAGTCAAACGGCGCTCCAGGGCTGCGGCTTTGAAAGTGGCGGCACTATAGATTAAAACGGCGCGGTGAACCCAACGATCCCGCTCCCGCCGAGGCCGCGCATCCTGGTGGTGTCGCTGCGGCGCATCGGCGATGTGCTGCTGACCACGCCGCTGATCCGCAGCCTGCACCGGGCCTATCCCGGCGCCACGATCGATGCGCTGGTGTTTGCCGGAACCGCCGGCGTCCTCAAGGGCAATCCCGACATCGCCCGCGTCATCGCCATGCCGGCGCGCCCGAATCCGATCGAATCCGCGATGCTCGCCGCGCGGCTGTTCAAACGCTACGACCTCGCGGTCTCGACCCAGCCCGGCGACCGGCCGACCGCGTTCGCGCTGCTCGCCGGACGAAACCACGCCGGCCTGACCGACGACACGCAAGGCATCGGCCGCACCCTAAAGCGATGGATGCTGCACGCCGGCACGCCGCTCGTGCCGGACATCCACCGGGTCGAGCAGATGCTGCGCCTTGCCGATGCGCTCGGCATCGCGCGCGTGCCCGAGGTGGTCTGCCCCGCCGCGGGCCCCGCCGACGGCATTGCGCCGGGCGGCGACTACGCCGTGATCCACGCCGCGCCGATGTTCCGCTACAAGCAATGGACCGCCGAAGGCTGGCGCGCGCTGGCCGCGGGGCTTCAGCGGCGGGGCCTCGCGGTCGTCGCCATCAGCGGACCCGATCCGGCCGAGCGCGCCTATCTCGATGAAGTCTGGCACGGCGTCACCACGGTAAATCCGGCGGCGTGGCCCGCCACCGTGACCTTGCTGTCGCGGGCAAGGCTTTATGTCGGGCCGGACACTTCGGTCACTCACCTTGCTGCCGCAGCCGGGTGCCCAACGGTGGCGCTGTTCGGGCCGATGGACCCGCGCGCCTGGGGGCCGTGGCCGGCCGGCGGCCTCGACGTGCCCTGGCAGATCAGTGGAACCATCCAGAATCGCGGCAACGTCTGGGTCGTGCAAAATCCGCTGCCGTGCATGCCGTGCCTGTTCGAAGGCTGCGAGCGCAACATCAGCAGCAACAGCATATGCCTCGATGAACTCAGCGCCGAACGGGTGCTGCTGGCGGCCGATCAGGCCCTGGCGAAAGCGACTGGCGCCGCCGCGTCTTGACCGGCTCCCTCGGCCCCGCCAATGTCCAACAAATGTCCCGTCCCGATCTCGGCCCAAAGCCCCATCTCGGCTACACCGACAGCCTGATCGACCGCGCCGCCGAGCGGCGGCTCGACACGGCCTGGCTAGCCGCATGCGCGAACGATGCGCGCACGCAGACCTACGTGATGGGCGGCGAGATGATCGTGCTGAAGAAGGGCACAGCCCTGCACAACCCGGCGTTCACGCCGGATGAGGCGCGGGCGCTGGCGCCCGCCGCGGAGCAGGTGTTTCTGGGCCTGCTTGATGGCGCCGCCCGCTTTGGCACCGGCATCAGCCCGGCCAGCGCCGAGGCGCTCAAGGAGCGCGCCGACTTGTTGGTGATCGATCTACGGTCGATCGCGGTCCAGGGCCTGGTGACCGCCGAACATCTGCCACCGCTCGCCGAAGCCAAGGCGATGTTGCATTGGCACGCCCGCCACCGGCACTGTGCCAACTGCGGCGCCGCGACCTCGCCGGTGGACGCCGGCTGGAAGCGCGCCTGCCCGAACTGCAAGGTCGAACATTTCCCGCGCACCGATCCGGTCGTCATCATGCTGACGGTGCACGGCGATCGCGCCCTGCTCGGCCGCTCCGGCCGGTTCGCTGCGACCATGTGGTCGTGCCTCGCCGGCTTCGTGGAGCCTGGCGAGTCGATGGAGGACGCGGTGCGCCGCGAGACTCTGGAGGAGGCCGGCATCCGCTGCGGCCGGGTGAAATATCTCTATTCCCAGCCGTGGCCGTTCCCGATGTCGCTGATGAACGGCTGCATGGCCGAAGCGCTCAACGACGACATCAAGATGGATCAGAACGAACTGGTGGACTGCCGCTGGTTCAGCAAAAGCGAATGCGCGTCGATGCTGATGCAAAAACACCCGGACGGTCTGACCTGCCCGCCGCCGGTCGCCATCGCGCACCACATCATCCGCACCTGGGTCGAGACCGATGGCGCCCTCTTATAGGGCGCGGACTCATTAACCCGCAGCCATCGCCGGATTGCTGCAAGCCGGATGAAGGCGAGATTTGGCCACGGTCCGCCCGACCGCAAGGCCCAACCGTTTAGAACTCGCCGGTCATCGACACGCCGCACGCCGCGCGGCTTGTTCGGTAGCATTGGGCCGATGGCGGCCCATTCATAGTCGTTGAGTTCGTACCGCTTGATTCGAGGCACCAGTTCCGGAGCTTGAATCACGGCGGGTCAGCGTGGCTCGATAGCCTTGCGGGCCGACACGCGCCCCCCTTTTGCCGTCGCTTTGAGGGTCAAGCGGACCAGGTGTGCTCAGACTGAGGATTTCCGCTTGCGACCCGAACCTGACTCCGGCCCTGAAATCAGGGAGCGTGTTTCGTCCAGCCAAAAAGCGCCCGCGACAATGCCTTCAATGCTCCGTCACACCCAGGAATTGGTTTAGCTCTGGTGTTTTCGGATTGGCAAACACTTCCTCCGGCGGCCCGATCTCGTGCACGCGCCCTTGATGCATGAACACAACGCGAGAGCACACCTCGCGGGCGAAGCGCATCTCGTGCGTCACCATCAGCAGCGTCATGCCCTCTTTGGCGAGTTCCTTTACCACCGCCAAAACCTCGTTGACCAGTTCCGGGTCGAGCGCCGAGGTGATTTCGTCGCAGAGCAGTGCCATCGGCTGCATCGCGAGTGCGCGAGCAATCGCGACACGCTGCTGCTGACCGCCGGATAGCTCTTCCTGGTAGGCGTCGAACTTGTGCCCGAGCCCGACGCGGTCGAGCATATTGCGCGCCATTGCCTCGGCGTCCTTCTCTGTCACCTTCTTCACCACCATTTGGGACAGCATCACGTTGCGCCCGGCCGTGAGGTGAGGAAACAGATTGAATTGCTGGAAGATCATCCCAACCTTGAGCCGCAGCGCCTTGAGGTGGATTTCGTCGGGCAGAAGCTGTGCGCCCGCAACCGTGATCGAGCCTTCGTCGATCGTCTCAAGTCCGTTGATACACCGCAGCAGCGTCGACTTACCCGAGCCGCTCTTGCCGATGAATGCGATCACCTCGGCCGCAGCGACATCGATGTTGATGCCTTTGAGGACCTCATTGTCGCCGAAACGCTTCTTCACCTCAGTGATTTCGATGAGCGACATTGAGCTTCCTTTCGAGGAATTGGCTGCTCATGGAGAGCGGAAAACACAGCGCGAAATAGATGAGTGCGACAAAGCCGTAGACGACGAATGGCTGGAACGTCGCGTTGGTAACGATGGTGCCGGCCTTCGACAATTCGACGAAGCCGATGATCGAGGTGACGGCTGTGCCCTTGACGATTTGAACCGAGAAGCCGACCGTCGGCGGGATTGCAATCTTGAATGCCTGCGGCAACACGACCCAGCGCATCTGCTGAAAGTAACCCATGCCGAGGCTGGACGATGCCTCCCACTGGCCCTTCGCAATCGCCTCGACGCAGCCGCGCCAGATCTCCGATAGGAACGCCGAGGTCCACAGGGTCAGCGCAAGGCCCGCGGCGAGCCACGGGGGCACGTTAAGGCCGACGAGCGAGAGCCCGAAGAACACGATGAAGAGCTGCATCAGCAGCGGCGTGCCTTGGAATAGCTCAACATAGTCCCATGCGAACCTGCGCAGCGCGCGGCGTTTGCCGGTGCGCATGAACAAGAGGATCAGCCCGACGATGCCACCGAACAGAAAGGTTGCGAGCGACAGCAGGATGGTCCAGCGCGTCGCAAGCAGGAGATTGCACAGGATGTCCCAGGTGGAGAATTCGGTCATCGTGTTGCCTTCCTGGGAAACAGCCACCAGCCTAAGCCGCGCAGCAACTGGCGCAGCGTGATGGCAAGCGCCAGATAGATCGCGGTCGCAAGGAAATAAATCTCGAAGGCGCGAAAATTGCGCGACTGGATGAAGTTGGCGGCGAAGGACAGATCTTCCGCCGCGATCTGCGAGACGACCGCGGATCCGAGCATCACGAGCACGATCTGAGACGACAAGGCGGGCCAGATGCGCTGCAGCGAGGGGATCAATACCACGTAGCGGAACGTCTCGAAACGCGTCATGCCAAGGCTCCAGCCAGCCTCGAACTGCCCCTTCGTAGTGGCCTGAATGCCGGCGCGCACGATCTCGCAGCTGTATGCGCCGAGATTGATCACCATCGTTAGCATCGCACCCTGCATTTCTGTGAGTTGGATACCAATCGACGGCAGGCCGAAGAAGATGAAGAAGAGCTGGATCAGGAACGGCGTGTTGCGAATCAGCTCGACGTAACCCGCCACGATCGGCTTGAGCCATATCGGCCCAAGCGCGCGCGCCCACGCGCAGAAAATACCGAGCGCGACGCCGAACGTCGCACCGACTGCGATCAGTTCGATCGTCACCAGTATGCCGTTGAACAACACCGGCAGGTAGCTTCCGATCGAGGAGAAGTCGAAGGTGTAATTCATCGTGTGGTGCCCCAGACCTGCCGCGCGCTCCACTCATGCCCGCGAAGACAGGCATCCAGTTCCTGGCTCTGAGTCCCCGCGGTCGCGGGGACGAGCAGAGCTTGGTGAATTGCCTCAAATATCCGCGGGAAGGTCTTGCGCGAGCCACTTCTGTGCAATGGCGTTGAGAGAGCCGTCCTTTCGCGCCGCCGCGATAATCTCATTCACCTTCGCCATCAGCTTTGGCTCGTCCTTGTTCATTCCGACGTAGCAGGCCGAGTTGGCGATGAGGAATTTGATTTCAGGCTTCTTCGGCGGATTGCGCGCGAGAATCGCGGCTGCAACCACGTTGCCGGTCGCAACGAGTTGTACCTGCCCGGACAGGAAGGCCGAGATGGTGCCATTGTTGTCCTCGTAGCGCTTGATGGTGGTGTCTTTCGGTGCGATCTCGGTGAGCTTTAGATCCTCAACCGCGCCGCGCGTGACGCCGATGGTCTTACCGGCGAGGTCTTCTACCTTGGCTACGGCGAGGTCCTTGGGGCCAAACACACCGTTGAAGAACGGCGCATAGACGTTCGAGAAATCGATCACCTTCTCGCGGTCCGGATTCTTGCCGAGGCTGGAAATCAGCAGTTCGACCTTCTTGGTCTGGAGATACGGAATGCGGTTCGCGCTGGTGACCGGCACCAGTTCGACCTTCACGCCCATCGCCTTGCCTATCAGGTTCGCCATGTCGACATCGTATCCCTTCGGCGACATGTCGGCGCTGACCGAGCCGAACGGCGGAAAGTCCTGCGGCACCGCTACTTTCAGCACCTTCGACTTCATCACGTCGTCGAGCGCGTCGGCGGAGGCGGTGAGCGGCGCGGCCGCGAAGGCGGCCAGTGCCAGGGCGGAAATCAGCATTCTGCGGTTCATCGGTTGGCTCCTTTTTTGATTGGGGACGGTTTAATCTTCTTCGGCGCGGCAGCGCCGCCCAAGTTCAAAGGACGCAGCGCATCGCGCAATTCGGTGAGCGGATCGACCTTGACCGGCGCGCGCAGACCCAATTCGACATGGCTGATATGGTCGATCATCAGCCGCGCGGCGCCAGGCATATCGCCAACCTCCAGCGCCTTCACGATGTCGATGTGCTCGTCGCAGGACTCGCTGGCCTTGTGGGTCGACTGGTACATCATCGAGATTAGCGCGGTGCGGACCGTGAGGTCGCGCAGGATGTCGGCGAGCAGGCGGCTGCAGAGCACCTCCGCCATGCAGACATGGAAATCGCCGAGCAGATAGGCGCGCGCCGCGACATCGCCGAGGCGAATCGCCTCCTTTTCGCGCGCGATGTGGAGCTTGAGTTCGTGGATCGCGCCCGCGCTGACCGAGCGCACACTATGCAACAAGCCTATTTCTATGGCACGTCGTGCCTGAAACGCTTCACGCGCCTCGTCGATTGAGGGCTCAATCACGAACCAGCCGCGTCGCGCGCTTGCCAGCACAATGCCGCGCGTTTCCAGCCGGATGAGCGCCTCACGCACGATCGTACGGGATACACCAAATAGCTGCGCCAATTGCTGTTCTTGCAACCGCGTCCCGGCCTTTATGCGCCCAGAAAGTACCGCGTCAACCACGACGCGGTCGATCTTCGAGGCGGGCTGATTTTTGTCCGGCAAGTTCATGAGGCGCATCTATCACGCTTGCATACAAGACTGCTGTGCAACGACCATGCCAATCCGTTACCGGTCGAACCCCTACGAGAGCATGCAGGCTGACGGCGCTATTTCGGCCAACCGCACATTCGATCCGGCTCAAGTCACGGACGCTGCGTATCGGCGCGCGGCGCAGAGCGCGCCGACGGGATGATCGAACAAGGCGGCCATTGCTGCCGTGCCGTGGGAGCGCTATTTGGACGTTAGTAGCGCCAAGCGGACGTAAAACGATGTCCGCGTTTCTGCCGCTATTGGCTTAAATTGCGGACATCGCTCGACAATATCTTTCCGGGTCAGTTTATGAGTACACGGCGTAATGCGAGGCTGCCTGCGATTGAGTGGCTGCTTCAGGCAGCGCGTGCTCCCTCTGCCCAGCCGGGAGAGGTGAAGCGGCGCTCCCACCAGGAGCGACCCCATGCAGAGCTCTAAACTTCCCATCGTCCTGTGCGCCGGCATCGCGGTGCAGGACATCGTATTTCGTGTCGAGAAATTTCCGCAGCCGGGCGGCAAGTGCATGACCAACGAATTCATGGTGGTCAGCGGCGGCTGCGCGGTCAATGCCGCCATCGCCGTGGCGCGGCTCGGCGGACGCGCGCGTTACGCGGGCCCGCTCGGCGGCGAAGGTGACAGCGTCAGCAACCAGCTCATGGCGGGGATGGCGCGCGAGGGCATCGACACCACCGGCGTGGTGCGCGTTCACGAAGCCACAGCGCCGGTGTCGGGCATCATGGTCGATGCATCCGGCGAACGCATGATCGTCACCCATCGCGACAAGCGGATCGAAACGGCGCGGCTCGCCGACCCCGGCCGCTTGGTCGCGGACATCGACCTGCTGCTCGCCGACAACCGGTTTCCCGCGCTGGTCCTTCCGGTGTGCGAGGCGGCGCGGCGACGCGGCATCCCGATCGTGCTCGATGCCGACCGGCCGACCGTCGAGGACGATCCGCTGCTCGCCGTTCCGACGCATGTGATCTTTTCCGGCGAATGTCTGCGCGCCACCACCGGCCTCGACAATCTCTCTGACGGATTGCGGCGGATGGCGCACCGCACGTCCGCATTCCTGGCCGTCAGCGACGGCCCCGCCCCGGTGCGGTATCTCGATGGCGGCGTGGTGCGCACCATGCCGGTGTTCAAGATCGACGCGATCGACACGCTCGCGGCCGGCGACGTGTTTCATGCCGGGATTGCGCTGGCGCTGGCCGAAGGCCGTGACGCCGTCGCCGCGATGCGCTTCGGCGCCGCCGCGGCGGCCCTCAAGTGCACACGCTTCGGCGGTAGCATGGGCGCTCCGACCCGCATCGAGGTCGAGGCGCTGATGTCGGAACATAAATCGGGCTGAAAAAACGGCGGCAGGTTTTTCTCAACCGTGCAAGGCCAGCCCAAAGGCTCCGTTCGTCATGATGCCGCGGCGCTATCTGCCGTGGCGGCGCGCCGTACCTTCATAAACCGAACCACGCGCTGAGCCGCCGCGACTTCGATCTCTTGGTAGTTCAATTGCAATTCGGCGTCTTTGAGGGTCCAGGAAGGGATCGTATGGCGCCATACCTTTTGATCGCCTCAATTTCAGGAACGCATCGACCACCACCCAAGGCATGCTGGCTGATTTGAGCAGCAGCAGGACCGAGTCCGTTCTGCCGCGCGTCAGTTGGGAGAAGACGCAATCACGATCGATGTCGATGCCGACGGCCAAAATTGTGACCGCATCGAGCAATCGCCTGGCCTGGATGAGCTCCATGGCGACGTCGACCAGCTTGAGGTCGCCTTGCCGTATCGCTGTGATGTAGGCGTCCGTCCTCTCGACGTTCTGCTGCCGATCGTCCATCCACTCGATGAGATGTTCGACCACCACCGATTTATCGAGCTCCAGCGTCTTGCCGCGTAGCCGATCGGCGAGTCCCTGCGAAATCATCGAAAGCAGATTGCAAATCGCTTCGAAGGACAGATCGGTTCGCTCCACGACCAGCGCCTGGAGTGCCTCGTCCTTGTTGGCCTTTTGCACGAGCACCCGCATGCCGGCGCTGGAGAACTTTGCACCTTGGTTGGCCGCGAGCGTCCGCACAGTGCTTTGGTCGCCTCGGTGGACCACGACATCGGTGACAGGCGGGGTAAGGACAGAACGGCCGGCGATGGCGCGCAGGTGATCCTGCGAACCCGTTTTAGCGACACCGATCAGAACTTTTTCCGGCAGACCGGCATAGTTGCGGACGATAGGACCCGCCACGTTGATGTCGCGATCATTGGCCAGTTGTTGCGCCAACGCCGGCTGGATTTTCGGCAGCTTCGAGAGATGCGAGGACGCTTCCGCTCGGTCAGCCGGGCTGATCTTATCGATCAGCTTCGAGACCAGTTCGTCGAATAGGTATTGCTCGGTGGTGTTGCGCTCGTTGATTTGATCGGCATAAACGTTGGTGATGCGGCGTAGCAGCTCCACGCGCTTTTCAGACGAACGCTCCAACGCCAGATCGACCAGATCCCGGGCCACACCCGAACTGTAGCCCTCGGCCCCCTCTTTATTCACGCTGGATCGCCCCGTCGAAAATCCCAATATGACGATGAGTTGATAAGCAATAGGTGAATTGCAACCGCATCAAAGCGCGAAATGCCGTAACATAAGTTGTTGATTGGTCCTCTGCCGCGTTGCGCGGGTGAGACCCTGACCAACTGGGGCAACTCGCTACTTCTTCTGCACCGACGGGCACGGCGCACCGCAGGGCGCGCAAGCGCCGGCGAAATCCTCCGGCGACACCGGCCGCCCGCTCGACGGCGAGGTCAGGTGCTGGCCCACCAGCGCCGCGAACGCGGCCGCAAAGACGATGGCATAGACCGCGCGCATCGGCCTACTCCCGCGACAGGCCAAACAGCGGGCGAAGCTTGATGCCGATCACGCAGCCCGGCAATGCCGCCAGGAACCACACCCAGCCGTGCAGCGAGCCGGAGCCCACGCCGCCGATGAACGCGCCGATGTTGCAGCCGAAGCCGAGCCGAGCGCCCCACCCCATCAACAGACCGCCAGCCGCCGCCGCGAGCAGCGACTTCAGCGGCGGCCACGGATTGCGCGCGAACGGCGCGGACGTCGCGGCCGCCGCCATGGCGCCTAGGATCATTCCGAGGTCGGTCAGGCTCGATGTGTCGCTCAGGATCGAATCGCCGATTGCACGTTTCGGCCCGGCCCATTGCCAGAACTCGGCATTGGAAAAATCCGCGCCGAAGGCCGTCGCGATCTTGGCGCCCCACACGGTGAAGCCAAACGTCACGCTCCAGGGATGACGGCCCGCCGCGAACACCGCGATGCAGAGCAGCCCGATCGCGACCGCGCCGACCACCATTTTGCGCGGTGGCGCGAATGCCGCGCCGCGCCGCCGGGCGATGACGACACCCGCGAACGCCGCGAGCGCGAGACTGACCCAGGTGACGGCGAGGCCGCCCCACGGGCCGAACACATTGGCGGCGAGGATCGGATCGATGCCACCGATAGAAAGCACCGCCGGCAGATGCAGGCTGCCAATCACGCTGCCGGCGATAAAACAAGCGAGCGTGATGATCATGCGCCCGGAGCCGCCGCCAGCGGTGTACAGCGTGCCCGATCCGCAGCCGTTGGCGAGTTGCATGCCGATGCCGAACACAAAATCGCCGATCACCAGCGACGGTCCGATTGGCGCGATTGCGCCGCCGAAGCCAGGCACCAGCGCCACCACCGGTACAATGACGGCGGCCGCGATGGCGATCAGCAACAGACCCGCGAGGAAACCATCAGCCTGGCCGGGCACGATCAGCCGCCGCCACGACGCGGTGAAGCTGAATTCGGTCTTGAGGAAAACGCCGCCGAGCGCGAACCCGAGCATCAGCAGGGCCGCCGCCGCCGGCTGTCCATCGATCAGCACCAGCGTCACCAGCACGGCCAAGGCCAGCACCGACGCGATCAGGAACGGCCAGTCGCGGCGCAACGCAGGCGCCGAAACGTCGGACGAGGTGGCCAGCGTGCTCATCGTGATCCTTGAAATGGGGCCGCGTTACGAGCCGCGGCCGAGCTTTTTCTTGAGGTCGTCAAGGCGCGTGCGCGCGCTCGCGATCGGCCGGCGCGGATCGGCGGTCCATTCGACCATCGAGCCATCGTAGAGCCGCACATCGGACCGGCCCAACACCGCCGACAGAACGAACCAGTCGGTCGCCGCCCAATGGCCGGTGTTGCAATAGGCCACCACCGGCCCGGCGGGGAGCCGCGACGCGATTTTTGCGAGCTGATCCTTCGGCCGCAGCCTGTTGGTGACCGGATCGTAGAACGCGGCGCTGTCGAGATTAATCGCGCCCGGAATGTGCCCGTACGCCTGCGCAGCGGGCGCCTTTTCCTTGCCGTCGAAATAGCTCGCGGGGCGAGCATCGATGAGTACGCCGTGTTCATGACGCTCGACATCGCTCATCTGCGCAAACAAGCCGTCGTCAGACCTGAACGTGAAGATTTTCGGCGTCGGCACGGTCTTCCCGCTCTCGACCGGATAGCCCGCCGCCTGCCAGGCGGCGAAGCCACCGTCGAGGATGGAGACCGCCGGATGCCCGGCCGCCTTCAGCGTCCAATAGACCCGCGCGGCTGCGCCGAAGTCGGTGGAGCTGACGCCGGCTGGCACGACAACCACATGAGAATCCTCGTCGATTCCGGTTTCGCCGATGAGCTTCTCAAGCTCCGCCGGGGTCGGCAGCATGAACGGCACGCCGTTGCGGGTGACGCGCCAGCCGGCCTTGTCGTAATCGCTGTGCACCGCGCCGGGGATATGGGCCTTCACAAACGCCTCGGCCCCGCCGCCGTCGAGCGCGGACCGCACATCGATCACCGCAACCGACGGATCGGATTAACGATCCTTCAGCCATTGCGCCGACACCAGCGGTTCGGCCGGAGCGCCCTGAGCCGGCACCGCGGCGGCGGCAACGGCGATCATCACGGCGGCGGCCAATGCGCGGCGCGACAGGAAGGCGGTGATCTGTGACATGACGAACTCTCTTGGAAGGACGACAATAAAGTCCACGGCGGCGCATCGGCCGCACTTGAAATAGAATATCTTACTCTATAAAGACAGTATGATCTGTGCAAAAGAAAATACCTTCTACTATTCGGCCGATATCCAGTTATTTTCATCTAAACCGAGGGGATTTGCAGCATGGACGCCATCGACCGTAAGATTTTGGCCGTGGTGCAGGAGGACGCCTCGCTGTCGGTGGCCGAAATCGGCAGCCGCGTCGGCCTGTCCTCGACCCCGTGCTGGAAGCGCATCCAGCGGCTGGAGGCCGAAGGCGTCATCACCAAGCGAGTGGCACTGATCGACCCGGCGAAGATCGGGCTCGGCATCACCGTGTTCGTATCGGTCGAGACCGGCGACCATTCGCAGGAGTGGCTCGGCCGCTTCGCCGAAATGGTGGGCGCGATGCCCGAGGTGATGGAGTTCTACCGGATGGCGGGGGATGTTGATTACATGCTGCGCGTCGTGGTGCCCGACATTGCGGGCTACGACACCTTCTACAAAAAGCTGATCGGCACGGTGCCGTTGAAGAACGTCACGTCGCGTTTTGCGATGGAGAAAATCAAATCGACGACGTCGCTGCCGATCCCGGCACAGTCCTAGGAGTTCACACGCGCCACGGAGTCGGACAACCGCGGACGCATGTAGATCTGATCCTTCAGCGTCAGCGTCCCGCTTACGACATAGCCGACCACCGGCTTGTAGGTGTACTGCACCTCGCTCCAGATCAAATACGAGTTGGCCACCACAAGCGCCGCCGGCAGTGTCACCGTGGAATTAACGGCGCGGGCGGTGCCGTTCAGCGTATCGCTCCACGCGATCGTCGCCTTGCCGGTCGCGTCGATCTTGATGCTCGACACCGTCACCTTGAGATTGCTCACCGGGTAAGGTGCGATCACCGACGACGCGGCGTTGAGAGAATTGGTCATATCCGCGTTGTTGATGCTGGCAACCTGAGAAACCAGATCGCAAATGGTGCGCGATGTCAGCGTCACCTTGCGGTCCGCGCCGATGCCCTGCGAGAGTTCGACCGCGCCCAGATAGAGCGTCATCATCAGCGGCAGCAAGAGCGCGAACTCGACCGCCGACACGCCGCGTTCATCGCCGGCCAGACGTCCGATGGGGCGGCCGAGCAATTCCCGCAGAGCGGAGAAGAAAACGCTGAGGTTGATCATGGCGATCACAAATACGGTTCGTTGCGGAATGCGACAGTGGACATGATGAGGCGCTTGCCACCCGCTGCGTCGGACAGATTCAGACCGAGCAGCGAGACATAGACCGGCCACTGATAGACCAAGCGAACGACCACGATATTACCGGGGCCGCCCGGCGCATAACCGAAGTTGCCGGTCTGCAGATTGCCGTTCGCGTCGACTGGCTTGGCGTTGTTGATCGAGGAGAACGACGTGTAGTTCTTCACATCGACGTAGAGACCGGCCGAACAATTGAACAAGCCGTAGATCTTGCCGCAAACAGCGGCTTTGAATTGAGCCTGGGTAAAGCCCTGGGTCTGAGCCTGGCCGGTCATGATCAACCGCGCGCTGTCGGCACCGGCGGTTTCCAGAACCTGGCCCGCGAAGAAGACGATCGCGGTCTCCATGATGGCAAACACCATCGCCAGAAACGGCGCGGCGACCATCGCGAATTCGACGGTGGTTGCGCCGTCCTGCGCTCGGATCAGCCGGCGCGCAGAAGCCCATTGGAGCGGCATCCGGATGATGCGCCGTAGTCTGGCCCGAATATCCCCGGTCATGATCATCACCTGAACCTGCGCAGTCAGCCGCGCGGTTTTGTTTTATCAAACAGCCGTTGTCGAATAGTTGCGGCGAGCGTGTACAACCGCCCAGCCTGCCTTTACGCACCGCTAACCACGGTGGACGTTGCCGTCATTATTTCTTTTCGCCGGGGGTGGCCTGCGCCTGGAAGGCGGTGAACGTGTTCAGGTTCTGAGCGAAATAGTTGGCGGAATCGCCAAGCGTGATGCGCCGCTCGCAGTTTGGCGCGCAGCTATAGGACTCCCGATCGATGCCTCGATAAAGCACGACCACGCTGTCGGCCGGCCCGACCACCTGGATCGGAATTTCACTGAGGGAGGCGCCAGTGCGGTCGAGGATCACAAGATTGGTCATGCCGTAGCTCTTGGCGGTAATCACCAGCACACCGCCCTGCACGACTGCGTCGGCGATCAGAGGATTGCCGATCACCAGCGTCGAGGTGCGCTCCGGGATTTTCAGCAGTTGAGCCTGATCGAGATGAACGGTGATGGGTTCGCGCAGCGTGCTGGCCAGGACCGGATCGGCGGCGAATGCCGCGTTCGGATGCGCGAGGACGGAAGCCGCGACGGCAAAACATCCGAGAACTGAAAACAACAGCGGCCGGCCGCCGCGGCAGATCACGAATGCCGTCATCGAACTCTCCGCACGCTTTACAGCCGGCAGCCAATACACGGCCGCACAGCAACACAGTCAGATGAGTTGACCGGAAATTGGTGAATGAAGTCCAAAGTCGATGACGTTGCGCCGGCCGCCTCAATCCCCACCGCAAAGAAGCCCACGCCTTGCCGGCCCCGCGCGCTACGACGGCTTTCGCCGGATACACGCCGCCCAAAGAAAAAGCCCGGCGACTGATCATTTTTCGTAAGACAATCCGATGCAAGATCGGCGCTTATACTTTTCGGGTCTTCAGGAAAACGAGTGGGTGTTTTCAGCAACTTCAGAGCGCTGGGAGCATGCATGTGAGCACCTTGAGCCGCAGATATTCCTGGTCGCGTAGACCGTAGGCGCGCCGCTGGATGACGCGGATCTTGTTGTT
>JAPLPD010000256.1 GCA_026400395.1 Alphaproteobacteria bacterium
AGCCGAGGAACGTCCGAGTCCGATTCACCCGCTGGGTGCGCCATGATCGCCTCGCTCGATCCAGGATAAGGTGCTGATGCCTATATCTGAATCGGCGTGAGCGTTGCGGAAATCAGAGCGTCATCCGGGGAATGCGGGCTTAGATAAACGCTCAAGAAAATGGCCCCGATCGGGGCCATTTCAATTTCATGGTCGTGGTTGCAAAATCTCAGTCCTTGCGCACGGCGGCCGCCTGCGGCGATTGCGTTTTCCACTGCACTAGGCTGTCGCCGATGATCTTCATCGATGTCATTGCGGCCTGGCTCAATGATGCGTAGCCGCTGATCTCCCGCTGTACGCGCTCGCCCTCGCTGCGAAGCATGTCGCGCACGATGGTGAGCTCGGCCATTACCCGTTCTGTCTCGACGACGGAGGCGCCGGAGACGCGCTCGATCACCGAATTTACGCTGCCGACGGCGTCATTGGATTCGGCTTGGCGGCGGCGAAACACCGAAACGTCTCTCCGCACGAAGGCGCGAATTTCGCCTTCGACCTGTTCTACCGCAGCGGTGGCCGCAGCGGCCGCCTGATCGGCTTCCGCAGTCTGTTCAGCCTTCATGACAGTCATATGCGATCCCTTTTCACGATGAATGTGATCACGCGCCCCAAGAGCGCGAAGATTGCGCCACGGCACTGCGGCGGCACGGTGACGCGACTGGGGCAAATCCCAATAGCGCGGAGCGCAAGCGCCACGATCGTTTTCGCCGGGTTACCAGGTTCGTTTGAATTCGGCGAAAATGCTCTTCTTGGGCGCCGGGGTTCCGGCGTCCTCCACCGAGGTGGTGAGCTTGAGCGGGCCGAACAATGTTTGCTCGACGCTCAGCTTGTTGTGCCATTGGCTGTCCTGCGTCGAAGAGCCCGCGCCGGCCGACAAAGTGGTGCCGAGCGGATCGACGTTGAGCCGAACGCTCTGGTCAATCGACCACGCCGGGTCAGGAGTCGCAGCAGTCGTGCCGGAGGGTGTCGGCGTGACGGCGCCAGGCGAGGGTAACAGCACGGATGCGGTGCTCGCGAGCGACTGCTTCACCGAATAGGTGTTCTGCAGCGTCACCGACATATCCGGATTGATCGGCACGGAACGGCTCAAGGTCGCGCCGACCTTGCCTTCGTCCTTGCCAGCGTCGAGGCGCGCCTCGACCGCGGTTTTGTCAATTCCGACCGATCGCAGAGCGGGCGTCGACAGGTTGCCCCAGACCGCGCCCGAGGATTGGTCCGGTGCGGCGCCGCCCCGCAACAGATTGTCCGAAGCGGCGGTGCCCTCCGGCGCGGCGAGCCGGACATCGGCGCCGACTTTGGTTTCCCACAGAGTCGGCAAGCGCCTGCCGATCGTGATCGCGGCCGAGCCGTCGGGCTTTTCGATGCGAATGCCGAAGCTCGGATCTTCGCCGGCTGTGGCGGCGCTTGCGCCGGCCCCCAGGGCGTATGCAACGGTGACGAGCGCAATGCGCAGACTGGTCGGATGCGTTATGTTCGACGCTATGCCGGAACATTGCGGCGGCGTTTGGGAATCTTTATGGCGAATGCCGCGCAAACGCGCGCCTGGAGCGCGCGCCCGATCGCCGACCGTCAATAGCCGATTAGGATTTCCACGACCGTCGGCTTCAGCGCCCGCACCGCCTCGTCGTTCGACAGAAATTCCTTTTCGCCCGCGGCCGCGCTGCGCGCGTCCGGGGACGCCTTCGGATCGGCGATCAGACGCATGCCCATCTTGCAGCCGCCCGGAATGTTGCTCAGTGCGCCGCCCTCCCAGCCGCTCACCCCCGCGCTGCCGTCGGTGTCGAAGCCGGACACTTTGAACGGGCGGCCGTTCGCCTTCTCCAGCGCGGCGAGTGGCATGCCGAGTTTCATACCCTTCGGCGCGCTCCACTGCGACTTTCCGTTGATGGCGATCACCGACGTTCCGCTGCGGCCGGCCTCCTGCGCCCACAGCACCTCAAGGCGGCGCTTGGGATCGTTCGGGAACAAAATGGAGCCGGGAATCTTGCTGCCTTCCGGTCCGTCCACCTGGCCGTAGGTGATGTTGCGCGAGTCGTATTTCATCGCGAGCTTGATGTGCGTGGATTCCTTGGCGAACACGCCGTTGCAGGCGATCACGTTGGCGGGGGCGGGGGGCGGTTTCTTTTCCGGTGGCAGCGGATCTTCGGGATCGGGCGCGACTTTAGCCTGCACCGGTGCGCGCTTGGGCGCGGGCTGCGCGGCGGGGGCGGCTGGCGCCGGCGCGCGCTCGGCCTGCGGCGACTTCGGCGGGTCCGGCCAGCGGTCTTGCACCGGGGCCTGCGCAAGCGCCAAGCCCGGGATCGCGATCACGAGGGCGGTGGCCAGCGCGGCGCTAACTCGTGAGAAACTCATAACACCCTCTCCGGCGGCAATTGAGATTGGCTATGCCAGTATCGACCCGGCGGAGCAATACGCATTTTGCCCGCCCTCGATCCAGCCGGACCACAATTCCCCGGCGACGGATGTGCATAGCGAATGCAGCGATGATGGGGCGAGTTTGGGGCAGCGCGACGAACCGGCGCACGCCCGATCAATCGTTCAACGGCCTGGGCCATTCTTCATCTGGCTGTCCACGCATTTGTCGACGAAGCCGATGCGCTGGTCGATACCGCGCAGCGACTTCTGACTCTCAACCTTCATCCAGCAGTCGGCGCGGGCCTTGGTGAGCGGGTCGGCTTCCACCTCGACCGGTTCGGCAGCGCCGCGGGCGGCGGCGGTGGCCGCGCCGCCGCGTGCGCCACCGCCGCCACCGCTGGAACGCGCAGTGGCGGGGTTGCCGGCGACCGAGGGGCCCGGGGCGCCGACCGCGGACGGCGTCGCCGTAGCCTCCGGCTTGCGCGGCTCACCGAAGGAAAAGCCGCCGACGGCGCAGCCGCCGAGACTGAGGCCGGCAAGGCCGAGACAGACCAACAGCATTGCCGATCGCATGGATGAACCGCTCCGCGTGACTCTGGATCCGGGCATGACGTTATCCGAAAAAGGGGCCGCAAAACGGCTGCACGCGCCGCCGGCGAAATGCTGCTAGCATCGGCATCCGTCACCAGGAAAGGCATCGCCGTGAGCCAAGCTTCGTCCGAAATCGTTAAAGAGTTCGCCCCGAACGGGACCCTGCGGGCGGCGATCAACCAGGGCAACAGCGTGCTGGCGCAAAAGGGGCCGAACGGCGAGCCCCTCGGCGTCACCGTGGAACTGGCCCGCGAACTGGGCAAGCGGCTCGGGGTGCCGATCGAACTCGTCATCTTCGACGGCGCCGGCAAGGCGTTCGATGCGCTCAAGAGCACCCTGGACATCGGCTTCCTGGCGATCGAGCCGGTACGCGCCGCCGAGGTCGACTTCACCGCGCCGTATGTGCTGATCGAGGGCACCTACATGGTGCCGAAGGATTCCAAGCTCACGAAAATCGAGGACGTCGATAGTGCCGGCGTCCGTATCGGGGTCAACAAAGGCTCGGCCTACGACCTTTATCTCTCGCGCACGCTCAAGCAGGCGACGCTGCTGCGCGGCGACGATGGCGTGGCGATGTTCAAGAACGACAAGCTCGAGGCCGCGGGCGGGGTGCGGCAGCCGCTGGAGCAATACGCCAAGACCGATCCGGGGGTGCGGGTGATGGCTGGCCGCTTCATGGCGATCCAGCAGGCGATGGGCATGCCGAAAGGCCGACCCCTGGCCCATCAATATCTGCGCGGATTCGTTGAGGAGATGAAAGCCTCGGGCTTCGTCGCCGATGCGCTCAAGCGCAGCAACCAGCCCGACGCCGTGGTGGCGCCGGCGGGGTAGCTTTTGCATTGGGTCATGCGCGGCCTGGCGCCGGGCATGACCGTTGATGTCGCGCGACTACTTCTTGCTGCCGAGCGTATTGGTCGGCGCGCCGCCACTGCCGCCGTACTGCGACTTGTAGCCGGACACCGGTTTGCTGCTGCCCTCGGCCTTCGGCTTCTTCTTTTCCTTCGGCTGACGCTGCTGCCCTTTGGCCATGACTGGTCCTCCTGCGGGTTGGTGAGTCGCGGCAAGATTATCACCGCCGCCCTATGATCGTCACCCGCCGCCAAGGCCCTTGCAGGGCAACTCAGCGGATCGGATTTTCCTTCAGCGTCTTGGCGACGCAGACGTTGACCAGATCGGCGCGCTTCTCGACCGGCATATCGTTGCGGCCCTGTTCGAATTTCATCCAGCACATGGCGTTGATCTTTTCGCGGGTGACGCCGCCTTCCTTCCACCAGTCCTCCTTGCCGGAGGCCTGCGCCTGGGCGGCGCGGGCGAGGGGCGAAGTGGCATGGGCGGAGGCGCGCGGCGCGTCCGGGGTGGAGCCCGTCACGTCGGCGTTGGCGCCGGCGCAGCCGGCCAGCGCGAGACAAAGGAGGAGTGTCGGGGATCGCATGGGACTCCGTCCGGTTGACGGTCCAGGGGTAAAGCCCGCGCGTTAACGAAGCGTTAACGATGATTTCGCCGGACCTGTCTGGCTTTTCGGGCCGCCCCTCTGTGGCGGCGGCTTTGCGCGCCCGCGGCGGGCCGGCGCCTTCAGGGCAGCTTAACCATGCTCGATCAAGGTGAGGCGGATTGTCCCGTGCCGAGTACCGCGTTCCATGCCCCTCGCCGCCAGGTCTTCGCGCGTTCCCGCGAGACCGACCACCCGCGTCCGGACTGTGCTGAAGGCGTTGGCCGGCGGCGCCGCCGCCGTAACCGTTGTCGTTGGATCGGTCGCGGCGGTTCTGACCGGTACGGGATGGATGCTGGCGGCCTCCATCAAGGCGCGAACCGACATCCGGACCACGCTCGCTCCCGCGTCGGAGCGGATCGCGAGGGCTGCGCCCACGGCGATGGCGAACCGGCAACCGGTGCTGGCGCGTCTGCCGCTGTCGGAGACGGTGCGCGCATTCGAAACGCCCGTCCTCACCGTTGCGCTGGCGGCTCCGGACAAAACCGAATCCGCCGACGACGTGTTCGCCGACAACACCACCACCGGTTCGATCGGCCCGGTGGTCGCCGCGCGCGCCGTGCCGGACGTGCCCGCGCCGAAGAAGCCCGCCGCGCCCGCGATCCCCGTTGAGGCAATGCCGGCGCCGCTTCCCTTGCCGCGGCCGAAGCTCGCCGCGCTCGGCCCGGTGCAGAATCTCGGCATCAAGCCCGACGAGGACGCGCATCCGCCGCGCACCGCGGTCTACGACATCACCGCGCAGGCCGTGTACCTGCCGAACGGCGAGACGCTCGAAGCGCATTCCGGCCTTGGCGACCTGATGGACAACCCCAAGCATGTGCGGGTGAAAAACCGCGGGCCGACGCCGCCGAATGTCTACGACCTCAAGCTGCGCGAGTCGCTGTTCCACGGCGTGCAGGCCATTCGCCTCAAGCCGGTGGACGAGGACAAGATGTTCAACCGCGACGGCATCCTGGCGCATTCCTACATGCTTGGGCCGAACGGCCAGTCGAACGGCTGCGTGTCGTTCAAGGACTATCCGAAATTCCTGCGGGCGTTTCTGCGCGGCGAGATCGAGCGCATCGTCGTGGTCGAGCGGCTGCGCAAGCCGCCGGCGTTCGCCAAGGCGCCCGCGCTCGGTCCCCGCGTGCGCAGCGCCAGCGCGATGTAGGCCGTCGCGCGCGGAATTCCGCGCAGCGCAAATCCACGCACGGCCCGATGGGCCGCGCGCTTCCCAAAATCCCCCTCCGCGAGGTGAGGGGGCGGAGCGCCGAAAGGCGCATCCTTATCGTCCGCACCTCAACCGGAGGCGCGGCGCGCACCTTGCGCGGGCGCGCACGCCTCTCGGCGCTCCACCGCGGCGATTTGTGTCCTCGGACCGTGCTTCCGGAGACGGAGCGGGCATTGGCGCCCGCTGATCCGGCGGGCTTTCGCCCGCCTTCATCCATCCCGCCTAGCCCTATCGTGGGCGGCCCCTCGTAGTAGGGACGGACGGCAACCCGAGGTCTCCCGGGCCTGTGCTTGCGAGGCACAGACGCAGGCGCCGCACCCCACTCCGCCAAACCGAACGCCTCCGGAAGGCGCCCTCGGTGAGCAGGGTTATAGGAATATAAACCTTAAAACAAAATGTCAACCCGGATTCAGCGAGCGCTTTCGGTCGGCGTTATTTCGGCGTGCTCTTAAGTGTGTAGCCGGGCCAAGTGGTGGAGCCTTTCCAACTCTTTATTCTCACCTTGCAATGCTCGCAATCGGCGTAATCGGTGTCAGGAAACGGCGAACTGGTCCAGTTGACCTCATAGACCGCTCCACAATGGCAAGTGTAGTCCTCACCCTTCGTTACCTTAACCGCATCAGCCATGTTAATTGCCCCTGTTGCGCTTGCGAGTTCAATCGATCCGACCCGCTCGAAGGCTGGAAGGCGATCGCATTCGTATCCACAGACAGCATCGCGGGTCGTTGGGGAAACTATACCTTTGACCACGCGATTGCGACCGTTTGGGTCAGCTCAGAGGCGCCATAGGTGCAGTAACGAAAAAACGACTCAATCTCGACACAAAAATCTCACCTGACCATTCGCTTGCTACGGAACGAGTAATGCGTAGCTGTCATCAGTGATCGCTGTCGAATGCATTTTCTTCAGCTCAGTGACTGCGGTTGGAGCAATATCGGGATTGTTCAATAACGAAAGAAGTATCATGAACTTCGCGTGCGATATCCGGTTCGGGAGCGAAGTGTTTTTCGCAAGTACAAAGTTTTGGCTCATCAGGAAAACGAGTGGGTGAATCTGATGGGGAATGCGGCCTGAAGGCCTATGGATACTGGGTTTTCGGGGTTTCGTAAGGCGGTTGAATTGGGCATCATTTCCCGATGGCCAACTCATCGAAGCGACAGC
>JAPLPD010000009.1 GCA_026400395.1 Alphaproteobacteria bacterium
CAGCTATTTCAATGCGCAGCCCGAACATTATTTCTAACAGGAACATTTTTCGTCATTGTTTCGATCGCAGGGATGTTTGGCTGGCTCCTAACCATCAGCGGGGTGGCGGCCACACTATCAGATGGCATTACGGCGATGCAGGCTTCACCGTGGGTTATTCTGCTGATGATCAATATCACCCTACTTATCGTCGGGTGCTTTCTCGATACCGGCACCGCACTGCTGGTATTGTCGCCACTGCTGCTCCCAATCGCCAAGCAGATCGGCGTCAATCCCATCCATTTTGGGGTCATCGTGGTGATGAATCTTACGATTGGTGGATTCCACCCGCCATTCGGACTGAATATCTTCGTGTTTCAAGCCCTGTTCAAAACCCCATCGAACGTGCTTTTTCCAGGCCTCATACCGTTTGTACTTCTTGCGATCCTCGCTTTGATGCTGGTGACATACATCCCAGCCTTGTCACTCTTCATCTTGCCCTACTTGCTGTAGTTTAGATCCGCGTCGCTATAGCGATTGCTGCCGCACTGGAGATTGAATTAAGGTCTCTTTATTCCGCCAATCGGTAGATGCAAAAACGTTCAAGGAGGAAATGAACATGCGGACGAGTGACGATCACAAATGGGCGTCGGCCTTCGGCCTGGCTCTATCGCTTGGATTGTTGACGAGCCTCGGATACTTCAATGCCAACCAGCCGGCGAGCGCTGCAGAATTCACGATGAAGATGGGCGTGGTATCCGCCGAGGACGCCGAAACCAACTACCTGCGCCTCATAAAGGAAGCGGTTGAGCCGGACTCCAAAGGGCGCATCGAAGGGCAGATTTTTACGCGCGGCCAACTTGGATCACAGTCCGCATCGATCCAGGGGCTGCAACTGGGAACCATCGAAGCTTTCATCACGCCGGCTGACTTCTATTCCGGAATTGACCCCCGCATGGGCGTGTTGAGCTTCCCGTTCCTATTCAAGAATCGGGCGCACGCCAATCGCGTCCTGGCAGACCCGGTGCTCGCGGATAAGATCTCCAGCATGCTCGACGCCAAGGGGATCGTCGGCTGCGGCCAGGTTGCAACGGCGGACGTGCGTTACATGCTGCGCAGCCCGTTGAACAAGATCGCCGATTTCAATGGTAAGAAGATGCGCATTAATGGAACCGACGCGGAACGCGAACGCTTTCGCCGCCTCGGCGTCGCTTCGGTTCCAATGAATCTGTCAGACATGATCACGGGGCTACAGAACGGCACGATCGATGGCTCAGGTAGCGGAATCACCATCTGGGTAAACTTCAATCTCGAGACCATTTCCAAAGAGCTTTTGCAGGTGGAAGACACGATCATCATCTCCTACTGCGCAATGAGCAAGAAATGGCTTGATACAATGCCGGCCGATCTGCGCGCGATGGTCATCAAAAACAGCCGCGCTCAGTTTGAAAAGGGCGTCAAGATTTCTGATGAGTTTGTGGCGAGCCTGACCAAGAAGTGGGAGGATCGCGGTGCCAAGACCATCCGCCTGTCCGAAGCCGAGCAGAAGGAAATCTACCAAAAACTTAGCACGGTCGGCGAAGCAGTAACCCAAGGGAAGCCGGAGCTTGCGGCGTTCTACAAGGAGGTGAAGGCCGTCAGCGATAGAATTCCCTGAACGCCATCCCCTAGGTGAGATTAGCCCGCATTCCCCGGATGACGCTCTGATTTCCGCAACGCTCACGCCGATTCAGATATAGGCATCAGCACCTTATCCTGGATCGAGCGAGGCGATCATGGCGCACCCAGCGGGTGAATCGGACTCGGACGTTCCTCGGC
>JAPLPD010000132.1 GCA_026400395.1 Alphaproteobacteria bacterium
CGCCCTCTTCGCCGTCAGCGTCCTCGGTGACGAGCTTGATCGCCACGTAGAACAGCAACAAACCGCCGAACAGCTTGAGATAGGGGTAGTTCATCGCCTGCGCGATGACGAGCGTGAAGACAACGCGGAGCAGCACGGCCACACCGGCGCCGAGGATCATGCCCCAAAGCCGCTGCTTCGGCGGCAGCGTCATGCATGCCATGGCGATGACAACGGCGTTGTCGCCCGAGAGGATGATGTTGACGCCGATGATTTGAAGCGCCGCGATCCAGAAGGCCGCGTGCGTCATGTCCTGCCAAAGAAAATCCACCGCCCTACCCCTTTGTTTTTACCCGCCGTTACCCGGCGGCGTCGCCCCGTCCCGCGGCCCCCCCGCCGCGGCCTTTGTAATCTACAGGCGAACGCCGACCGCTGACCAGCGGCTGTGCGCCGCATGGGACTTCATCCGGTTGTCAGCCGACGATTTCGTTGCCGGCAAAAAACTGCGCGATTTCCTGCGCCGCCGTATCGGGGGCGTCGGAACCATGAACCGAATTCTCACCGATCGACTTCGCGTGCGCCTTGCGAATGGTGTTCGGCGCGGCCTTGCTTGGATCGGTTGCGCCCATGATCTCGCGGTACTTGGCGATGGCATTCTCGCCCTCCAGAACCTGGACCACGACCGGTCCCGAGATCATGAAATCGACGAGTTCGCCGAAAAACGGCCGCGCCTTGTGCACGCCGTAGAACGTCTCGGCCTGGTTCCTGGGGATGCGCACGCGCTTTTGCGCGATGATCCGCAGGCCCGCCTGCTCGATCATGGCGTTGACGGCGCCGGTCAGGTTGCGGGCCGTGGCATCCGGCTTAATGATCGAAAACGTACGCTCGATCGCCATGGGTGTGTGTGTCCTTTTGGGATTGATCGCCATACGCGCGGGTGCGCGCGGAAAGTGGGGCGCTTATAGCCGCCGGCCCGCCAAGCGGCAAGGTTCGCGGCCGCCTCCCCGGCAGAGTGCGTTATCGCACAGAACCGGCGCGCAACGGTCCCGGCTCCTGAACCGGCCCGTCACCGGACTCGACTGACGGGCATGGGATGCAATCAGGCATCCAGCCAAACAGGAGTGCCCCACCATGATCCGCAAATTCGCCATCGCTGCCGCGGCCATCGTCGCCCTCGGCACCGCGTCGCTCTCCGCTTCGACCCCGGCCGCGGCCGGCGGCAAGGGTGGCGGGTTCCATCACCACCACTACCACGGCGGCGGTTTCGGTCTCTACTCGGGTGTCGGTCTCTACGGCTACGACTCCTGCTACCGCACCCGCTGGGTCATGAACCGCTACGGCAACATGGTGCGCCGCGTCATCAACATCTGCGGCTAAGCGCCGCCGGGTGCTGCAACGAAAAACTCCGGCCTCGCGCAAGCGAGACCGGGGCTTTCGATGTCAGGCCCTTGGATCAGGCGAGGTCGAAACGGTCCAGGTTCATCACCTTGGTCCACGCCGCCACGAAGTCCTTCACGAACTTTTCTTTCGAGTCCGCGCACGCATAGACTTCCGCGAGTGCGCGGAGCTGGGAGTGCGAACCGAAGATCAGGTCGGTGCGTGTACCGGTCCACTTGACCGCCTTGGTCTTGCGATCGCGGCCCTCATAGGCGTTGTCGCCGGCCGGCGTCCACTCGGTGCTCATGTCGAGCAGGTTGACGAAGAAGTCGTTCGTCAATGTTCCCGGCTTGCTGGTGAACACGCCGTGCTTCGAGCCGCCGGTGTTGGCGCCGAGCACGCGCAAGCCGCCGACGAGAACCGTCAATTCCGGCGCCGTCAGCGTCAGCAGTTGTGCCCGATCCACCAGCATTTCCTCAGCGGCAAGACGATGCCTGCCGCGGACATAATTGCGGAAGCCGTCGGCGGTGGGTTCGAGCGGGGCGAAGGACTCGACATCGGTCTGCGCTTGCGACGCATCCATCCGTCCTGGCGTGAAGGGGACCTTCACATCGTGCCCGGCGTCTTTCGCCGCCTTCTCGATCGCCGCGCCGCCGCCGAGAACGATCAAATCAGCCAGCGAAACCTTCTTGCCGAACTCCTTCTGGATCGCCTCGAGTTTCTGCAGAACCGGGACGAGTTGGGCGGGCTGGTTGACCTCCCAGTCCTTCTGCGGCGCGAGGCGAATGCGTGCCCCGTTGGCGCCACCGCGCTTGTCGGAGCCGCGGTGCGTCGATGCCGATGCCCAGGCGGTCGAAACCAGTTGGGATACCGACAGGCCGGACGCGAGGATTTTCGACTTCAGGGCAGCGATGTCCTGCTCCCCGATCAGCGGATGATCCGCCGCCGGGATGGGATCTTGCCACGCCAGCGTCTCCTTGGGGACGAGCGGTCCGAGATAGCGCACGATCGGTCCCATGTCGCGGTGGGTCAGCTTGAACCACGCGCGGGCAAAGGCGTCCGCGAACTGTTCCGGATGCTCGAAGAAGCGCCTGGAAATCTTCTCGTAGGCCGGGTCGAACCGCAACGCGAGGTCGGTGGTCAGCATGGATGGCGCGTGACGCTTCGACTTGTCGTGCGCATCCGGCACCGTGCCCGCGCCGCCGCCGTTCTTCGGCGTCCACTGGTGCGCACCGGCCGGGCTCTTGGTCAGCTCCCACTCGAAGTTGAACAGGTTAGAGAAGAAGTTGTTGCTCCACTTTGTGGGCGTCGTGGTCCAGGTGACCTCCAGGCCGCTGCTGATCGTGTCGCCGCCCTTGCCGCTGCCGAAGCTGTTCTTCCAACCGAACCCCTGGTTCTCGATGGAGCCGCCTTCCGGAGCCGGACCGACGTACTTGGCCGGGTCGGCAGCGCCGTGGGCCTTGCCGAAGGTGTGTCCGCCGGCAATCAGCGCGATGGTCTCTTCGTCGTTCATCGCCATGCGGGCGAAGGTCTCGCGGATATCCCGCGCCGCTGCGAGCGGGTCCGGCTTTCCGTTCGGCCCTTCCGGGTTGACGTAGATCAGGCCCATCTGCACGGCGGCGAGCGGATTCTCAAGATCGCGGTCGCCGGAGTATCGCTCGTCAGCCAGCCAGGTGCCCTCGGGGCCCCAGTAGATGTCCTCCTCGGGCTCCCAGACATCGGCGCGGCCGCCGCCGAAACCGAAGGTCTTGAATCCCATCGAATCCAGGGCGACGTTTCCGGCAAGGATCATGAGATCGGCCCAGGAAATCTTGCGGCCGTACTTCTGCTTGATCGGCCACAACAGCCGGCGCGCCTTGTCGAGGCTGACGTTGTCGGGCCAGCTGTTGAGCGGCGCGAAGCGCTGCTGTCCGGCTCCGGCGCCGCCACGGCCATCGCCGACGCGGTAGGTGCCCGCGCTGTGCCACGCCATGCGGACGAAGAACGGCCCGTAGTGGCCGAAGTCGGCCGGCCACCATTCCTGCGAGTCAGTCATCAAGGCATGCAGGTCCTTGATCAAGGCATTCAGGTCGAGGCTCTTGAATTCCTTCGCATAGTCGAACGCCTCGCCCATCGGATCGGACAGGGTCGAGTGCTGAAGCAGAACCTGCAGGTTCAGCTGGTTCGGCCACCAATCCCGGTTCGCCTGTACGCGGGTCGCGCCCGCGACCGGGCACTTGCCGGCGCTCTTGTCATCGGTCTTTGCGTCCATGTCTCTCTCCGATCGGCATTTTCCTGTACCCTATATCAAGGTTCATCAAGGCTTGGAAAGTGATCCACATCAAAGCGCGCGGCATCATGGCCAGCACGCATAGCTGATCGGAGTCTGGACCGCCGGGAGCATGGACAACAGGAACTTACGGCAAGACCTCGCGTTAGCGGTCGCGGCGAATATAGACCGTCAGGAGTGTCAGCTATGACGAGCCAAAGTCAGGACCCGAAGAAGCAGAGCGCCCAACAGAACGGCGGGGATCACTACAATCCGGGCGGTCAGGCTGGTGAAAGCATCGAGAGCGCCGGACAGCATCAGAGCGGCGCTCATCCGAAAGGCAAGGGTGGCGAGCCGAGCAAGCCGATCGGCAATTACAATCCGGGCGGTCAGGCGGGCGAAAGTGTCGAGAGCGGCGGGCAACGTCCCGCTGACGAACAACGCAAGCCCGGTCACGGCGGTGGCGTCGACCGTTAAGCCGCGGCGACCGCCTAAATTTGCAGCACCGTTTTCAGAAGGCCGCCAATCGGGGCGGCCTTCTGCATGAGCGGCATGAGGTACCCCGGCGCGGACCGGGCCAACCTCAGATCAGACCAGCGCGATCAGCCGCACCGGACCGCCGGTGGCGCCCTTCACCTTGGGCAGACCGACCACCAGGATGGCCTCGGACGGCGACAGCTTTTCCAGGTTGGCGACGTTTTCCAGCCCCCACCGGCCGGCCGGCAGCCAGACGTGGTGGGTCTTGAAATCCTTCGACGGGCCGTGGTCGAGCGACATCGTATCGACGGCGAGACCCAGCACGTTGCGCTCCTTCAGCAGCCATTCGGCGAGTTCGGGTGCGATGCCGGGAAAGTGGAAGCTTCCGCCAGCATCCTTGCCGGTGAACTTGGCGGCGTCGCCGACCCGCGAGCCCCAGCCCGACAGCATGGCGACACAGCAACTGTTCGGCAGCTTCTTGAAGCGCTTCTCCCAGATCAGCACGTCCTCGATGGTCATCAGATAATCGGCGTCGGCCTCGGCTTTCTTGCGCACGTCGATGACGGCAAGTGGAACAACCAGTTCACCGGCGCCGATCGCGTCGGCGGTGACGCCGTTTTCGGAGAAGTGGATCGGCGCGTCGAGATGGGTTCCCGCATGTTCGAGAAGCCGCCACCAGTTGAGGTTGAAGCCGTCCTTCTTGAAGTCGTACTGCTTCTGCAACTCGATGCCCGGCACGCCGAAGAAGGTCGGAAACTCCGGCGACATGGTGTGCGTGAGATAGACCACGCCTTTGAAATAGCTCTGCCCCTCGGGAGCCTTGGTCCCGGCGGCGGGCGTCTTGGACGCTGCCTCTTTCTTGGTCTTTGCTTCGGCCTCGACGACAGCCGTCGCGGCAAATCCCGCGGCGGCGGCGCCGGTGAAAAAACGGCGGCGGCTGAGCGTGGCGTGCAACGCCTCCTGGCACCCGGGAACACACATGATGGGCCTCCTGGTCTGCTGGCGGGCCTGCTCGCGCCCGCGGGTCGCGCCTAGCTTCACCCCCGAACGGCGCGGCGCGCAACCGGACGGTCCGGTTAACATTAAGATTGCGCGGGAAGGCAGGCTCGGCCATAGAGCGCGGCATGCTCATCATCGATGACCTTTCGGTCCGGGTTGCCGGACGCCTGCTTATCGAAAACGCCACGGTGCGCATTCCGCCTGGGTCGCGGATCGGATTCGTCGGCCGAAACGGCAGCGGCAAGAGCACCCTGTTCAACGTCATCACCCACGACATCGCCGCCGAGCATGGCGATATCGAACTGCCGCCGCGCTGGCGCGTCGGGCGGCTTGCCCAGGAGGCGCCGAACGGTCCGGAAAGCCTGATCGACGTGGTGCTCAAGGCCGACGTCGAGCGCACCCGCCTGCTGGAACTGGCGGAGACCGAACAGGATCCGAACGAGATCGCCGAAATCCACGGCCGGCTGTTCGACATGGGCGCCTACGCCGCGCCCGCGCGGGCGGCCTCGATCCTGTCGGGCCTCGGCTTTTCCGCCGCCGACCAGGAGCGGCCCTGCTCGGAATTCTCCGGCGGCTGGCGGATGCGGGTGGCGCTCGCGGCCACGCTGTTCGCCGAACCCGACCTCCTCCTGCTCGACGAGCCGACCAACTATCTCGATCTCGAAGGCACGCTCTGGCTGCAGGACCATCTCGCGAAATATCCGCGCACCATGATCGTGATCAGCCATGACCGCGACCTGCTCAACACCTCGGTCGAGCAGATCATGTCGCTGGAGAACCAAACGCTGACGCTCTATCGCGGCGGCTACAACGATTTCGAACGCCTGCGCAGCGAGCGGCTGATGCTCGACCAGAAGATGGTCAAGAAGCAGGAGGCGCAGCGCAAGCACATCCAGGCGTTCATCGACCGCTTCAAAGCCAAGGCATCCAAGGCCCGCCAGGCGCAATCGCGCGTCAAGATGCTGGAGAAGATGGGTCCGGTCACCAGCATCGTCGTCAGCGACGTGCAGCCGATCAACATCCCCGCTCCGGAAAAGCTGCTCTCGCCGCCGATCGTGGCGGTGGACGACGTCTCGGTGGGCTATGTGCCCGGCAAGCCGGTGCTGAAGGGGCTGACGCTGCGCATCGACAACGACGACCGCATCGCGCTCTTGGGCTCCAACGGAAACGGCAAATCGACGCTGGTGAAGCTGATCGCGTCGCGGCTCGAACCGATGACCGGCAGCATCACCCGCGCCGCGCGGTTGAAGATCGCCTATTTCGCGCAGCACCAACTCGACGAACTGGACGAGGACGCCACGGTATACGAGCACGTCCGCGAGCTGATGCCTGACGCCCCCGAGACCAAGATCCGCGCGCTCGCTGGCGCGATCGGCTTTTCCGGGATCAACGCCGACAAGATGGTCGAGAAACTGTCCGGCGGCGAGAAGGCCCGACTCATGCTGGGGATCGCCACCTATGGCGGCCCGCACATGCTGATCCTCGACGAGCCCACCAACCATCTCGACATCGACAGCCGCGGCGCGCTGATCGAGGCGATCAACGAGTATCCGGGCGCGGTCATCCTGGTTTCCCATGACCGCTATCTGCTCGACGCCTGCGCCGATCAGTTGTGGCTGGTGGCCGACGGCAAGGTCGCGGCGTTCGACGGCGATCTGAACGACTATCGACGGCGCGTGCTGTCCGACCGCGACGATAGCGGCGACAAGGGCCGTGGCGAGCGCGCCGCCAAGCCGCAACGCAGCGGCGACTCCCGTAAAAGCGGAGCCGCGCCACGGCCTCCGGCGAAACCGCTGCGCCAGCGCGTGCAGCGCGCCGAGGCGGAGGTGGCCCGGCTCACGCTCGAGATCGAGAAGCTCGACACCGCCCTGGCCGATGGCCAGTTGTTCGCGCGCGATCCGGCGAAAGCCGCGGCGATGGCCAGGACACGATCCGAGCACGCCAGCGCATTGGCCAAGGCCGAAGAGGACTGGCTCGCAGCCGGCACCGAACTCGAAGCAGCGACGAACTGACTATTGAGTCGAAACCCGGTTCGGCTGCGCCGCCCGTTGGGAGGGCCGAGCCGGCTTCTTTGCCGGCTTATGCGCCACCGGCGCCTCGGCACCCATCTCCATCGATCTCAACCGGCCATCGGTAAAGGCATAGATGCCAGGCCGCTCGCCGCCAATGTAAGTCAGCGCAGCGGTGCGTTCGCGGCGCTCGTTGGCGCCGATTTCAACTCTGGCCGGCACGCCAATGCGCTTGACCACATCGCACTCGGTCATCTCAAGCGCGATCGAGGCCGGGATCATCGGCACGCCCGCCTGCCGGAGCGACACGTTGTTTTGACCGGGCTGATCGCCGCTCGGCGCGGGCACATACGCACCGGCGCAGTTGCCGCTGGAATCGACCAGATCGGCCGCCGTCACCGGGGGAAGTACCTTGTCCCGGAAGTTCGACACCGACCGGCCGGTGAACAGGTTGGCCGCATCGGGCGCGCGAAACGTTTCGATCTCCGGCAGGGCGCAAGCGCCCACCATCAGAACCGCCGCCAGCATTGAAAGATTTGCGGAAAACCGCACGATTTCTCCCCGGTGCCCTGCCCCACGCAGCGGACCCAACCCCATCTTTGCATCACCATGTAGGCAGCCGCAACGGTTAATGCCCGGTTGCCTCGTCAGGCCTTCTTGACCCAGCGGCCCTGATCGTCCGGCTGCCAGTAGGCCACCTCGAACCCCTGCGCCTTGGCCTCGGTCCATCGGGCCCGGGCGCCGGCGACCGCGTCGTCGTCCTCGCCGTCGAACATCAGCACCAGACGGTCGTAGGCCCCCGCATCGGGCGGCATCGGCACGCCATCGATCAGGAAGCGCACCGTCGCACTGTTCGGATTGTCGTCCGCCGTGGTGAGCAGGATCGGCTGACGCGCGGCCTCGCTTTCGCGGGCGGTGCCATGCGGCAGAAAATTGTCGTCGCGATAGGTCCAAAGATGGGCGTCGAGGGCATCGACCCGCTCCTCGGACGCCGCCTGCACCACCACCCGCCAGCCGCGCTCATACGACTTTTCCAAAAGCTCGGGCAGCGCCTTCTCCAGCGGCTTGCCCAGCAGATGGTAAAAAACGACTTCGGTCATCGCTCGTAGTGGTCCGCCACGAGTTGATTGAGCAACCGCACGCCCCAACCCGAGCTCCAGCTCTTGTTGATGTCGTTCTGCGGTGAGCCCAACGCCGTGCCGGCGATGTCGAGGTGCACCCACGGCGTCTTGTCGACGAACCGCGCCAGCAGCTGCGCCGCTGTGATCGAGCCGCCGAAGCGGCCGCCGGTGTTCTTCATGTCGGCGAACTTGGAGTCGATCTGCTTGTCGTATTCGGGTCCCAGCGGCATGCGCCAAACCCGCTCCATCGTTGCCATTCCTGCCTTGGTGAGGCGCTCGCAAAGCTTGTCGTCGTTGCTGAACATGCCGGCGTATTCCTGGCCAAGCGCGACGATGATCGCGCCAGTGAGCGTCGCCAGGTCGATCATGAACTTGGGCTTATGCCGCGTGTTGACGTAGTGCAGCACGTCGGCCAGCACGAGGCGGCCTTCGGCATCGGTGTTGATGATCTCGATGGTCTGGCCGTTCATCGTCTTGACGATGTCACCCGGACGCTGCGCATTGCCGTCGGCCATGTTCTCGACGATGCCGATGGCGCCAACAGCGTTGACCTTGGCCTTGCGCGCCGCGAGCGCGTGCATCAGGCCGACGACGCAGGCGGCGCCCGCCATGTCGCCCTTCATGTCCTCCATCCCGGCCGCCGGCTTGATCGAGACGCCGCCGGTGTCGAAGGTCACGCCTTTGCCGATGAAGGCTATCGGGGCTTCGCTTTTCTTGCCGCCGTACCAGCGCATGATCACCACGCGGCTGTCCTTGCGCGAGCCTTGCCCAACGCCGAGCAGCGCGTTCATGCCGAGTTTCTTCATCGCCGGCACATCGAGCACCTCGACGGCGACGCCGAGCTTCTTGAGCAGCGCCGCCCTGCGGGCGAAAGCGTCCGGGAACAGCACGTTGGCCGGCTCGTTGATCAGGTCGCGGGCCATGATGACGCCCTGCGCCACCGGCTCCCGCTCCCTCGTCCATGCCTTTTCGGTGGCTGTGGGGTTGCTGACGGCAAACGTGATTTCCGTCCCGGCCGGAGCCTCTTCGCCCTCCCGGCGCTTGGTTTTGTATCGGTCAAACGTGTAGGCGCGGAGCTGGGTACCAAGAGCGATTTCGGCCACGTCTTCGGGCTTCAGTGAACTGCTTGAAAATTCAACGAAGATCGTTGCTTCCTCGGCCCGAGTTGGGATCTTGCCCATGGCCACACCGCCGAGTTTGACCAGGTCCTGAGCCTCGAGCTTGTCGGCCTTGCCGACCCCGAGGACGACCAGCCGCACCACCGGAAGCCCGCTGGGGGCCACGATATCCAGGCTGGTACCGCTTTTGCCGGTGAACCTGTCGGCCTGGGCCGCCCTCTGCACCAAATCGCCGGTCGGCGTCAAAGCCTTGCGTGTGGCAGGGCCGAATTTCAACCCTTCTTCGCAAAAGACGACCAGAATACCCTTCTCCAGGGTCGCGAACGTCGAGAACGCGAGCTTTGAGGCATTGGCCATCTAGGGTTCCTTTCAGGAAGTGGCGAAGGTGTGCCCTTATGGCGCGGTCTGCGGGCTCTGCAAAGCCCGATCCGGGGTGATCTTTGGTCATTCCTCCGTTAACCGTTTGTTGTGCATGTTCAACGGGTTTGCCATTCCTAAGCCACTTTGTCGGACCATCAATGGATAATAGCTGCGTGGGGGAATCGGACCGCCTGGAGGGGTTCGCTGGATTTGAGGTCCGGCGTACGGGTTGGTTTGCCGAAGGTGGGACGGCGTAGGCGGATGGGGTCAATCGGCCGGTACATTTTTCGCACCACGTTGGGGGCGTTCCTAATGGTGCTCGTCAGCCTGACGGCCGCCATCTGGGTGACCCAGGCGTTGCGCGACGTCGACCTGATGACCGGTCAGGGCCAGACCATCCTCACATTCCTCGGCATCACCAGCCTTGTCGTGCCGGGACTGGTCATGGTGATCGCGCCGGTCGCGCTGGTCGTGGCGGCATCCTACGTCCTGCACAAGCTGGCCACCGATTCGGTTATCGCGTCGCTGCTGCTTGGCGCGCTCGGTGCTTATCTTGCACCGGAAAGCCTGCGGACATTGCGCCGCTGGGGCGCCGAAGTGCGCGCCGATCTCGTCAGCAACATCGTGCAACCCGGCCGGTTCACCGCGATCGAATCCGGACTCGCCTTCTATATCCGCGAGCGCCGGCCCAACGGACTCCTGGCGGGCCTGTTGATGGACGACCGCCGCGATCCGGCGCTGCGCATCACCATTGTCGCCGAACTCGGCGAGATGGTGAAAAACGAAAGCGGCAACTTCCTGCTGATGCAGAACGGCAGCATCCAGCGGCACGAAACCAAACAGCGCGACCCCAACATCGTTGTTTTCGATCGTTACGCCTTCGACCTGTCGCAATACGGCAACGCCCCCGTTGTCCGCTACACCGTGCGCGAACGCTACCTGTGGCAGTTGATCAATCCCGACCCCACCGATCAATTGTACAAGGAGCAGCCGGGCGTATTCCGCGCGGAATTGCACGAACGCCTGCTGGCGCCGATCTATCCGTTCGCCTTCGTGCTGATCGCGTTCGCGTTTCTCGGAGCGCCGCGCACCACGCGCCAAAGCGCTGCCTGGTCGCTCGGCAATGTAATTTTCGCAGTCGCAACACTTCGCCTGATCGGCTTTGCCTGCGCGGTTCTGACCATCAAATATCCGCTCGCCGTCCTGGTCCAATATTCCGCGGTGCTGTTGTCGATGGCGGCGAGCCTCTACGCGATCTCGCGCGGCCTGATCATCGAGCCGCCAGCGATCCTGCTTAAGAGCCTGGGCGCCGTCTCCGATTGGTTCACCCGCCGCGCGAAGATCGCCGCGAGGCCGGCGCAATGATCACCACGCTGCAGCGTTACTTCGGCATGCGCTTCCTGGTGACCCTGCTCGCGGTGCTGTTTGGCGTGTTCGCGCTGATCATCCTGCTCGACTATGTCGAACAGATGCGGCGGATGGCGGACGTGCCGAACGTTTCCGCTCTGACGGTTGCCAATATCTCGCTGTTTCGCGTGCCGCAGATCGCGGAGCGCATCCTGCCGTTCTGTGTGCTGATCGGCGCCATGTCCTGCTTCCTGGGCTTGTCCCGCCGGCTCGAACTGGTGGTTTCGCGCGCGGCGGGCATGTCGGCCTGGCAGTTCACCGCTCCCGCCATCGTGGTCGCACTCGGAATCGGCATTATCGCCACCACCGTCTACAACCCGATTGCCGCCGTGCTGCAGGAGAAGGCCAAGCGCATGGAGGCGGAGGTCTCCGGCAACAACACCGAGGGACTGCAAGCAACCGTAAACGGCTTTTGGGTAAGCCAGCGCAGTGACAACGGCCAGTCGATCATCAACGCCGCCGGCAGCCGTGAGCAGGGCGTGGTTTTGAGCAAAGTCAGCGCCTTCGTGTTCGATCAGAGCAACCATTTCATCGAGCGGGTCGAGTCCAACTCGGCCGTCCTGCAGTCCGGTCAGTGGCGGCTCGAGGACGCGCGCGTCTATGCGCCGGGATCGCCGCCGGTCGAACGGCCGTTCTATCTGCTGGCGACCAACCTCACGCCCGAGCAGGTTCGCGAGACCTTCTCCACGCCGGAAACTGTGCCGTTCTGGCAACTCCCCTACTACATCGAAATGGCCGAACGCGCCGGTCTCGGCGCGGCCGCATACCGGTTGCAATACCAGAAGCTGCTGTCGCGGCCGTTCATGCTGGCCGCCATGGTGCTGCTGGCCGCCGCCTTCAGCCTCCGCTTCTTCCGTATGGGCGGCGTACAGAAGATGGTCCTCGGCGGGGTCGCTTCGGGCTTCGCGCTCTACATCATGTCGAAGCTGACCGACGACCTGAGCAAGGCCGCCCTGCTGACGCCGATGATCGCCGCCTGGATGCCCGCCGTGGTCGGCGCGATGACCGGGTTTGTCGCCCTCCTGTACCAGGAGGATGGTTGATGGCAGCGGACGTCAGCAATCGTCCTTCGTCGCGGCGGGGGCGGGTCAAGCAACGCGTACTGGTTCTCCTGAGCGCAGCAACGCTGGTTGCCGGCGGCTGGCTGGCCGTTGCCCCGGCGCAGGCTCAGATCCTCACCTTTCCCAAGCGGCCGGCGCAAACGCAGACACAGGGGGCCAATCCGAAGGCGCCGATGCTGCTGCAGGCGACCGAGGTCAATTACGACTACAACAACAAGCGCATCTCCGCCGTCGGCAACGTGCAGTTCTACCAGGCCGGCTCCACCGTCGAAGCCGACCGGCTGATCTACGACGAGACCACCAAGCGGCTGCGCGCCGAAGGCAATGTGCGGCTGAACGAGGCCGACGGCCGGATCACCTATTCGGACTCGATGGACCTGAGCGACGACTTCCGCGACGGCTTCGTCGACTCCATGCATATCGACACCGCCGACCAGACGCGCATGGCGGCGGCCCGCGCCGATCGCACCAGCGGCACCTTCACGGTGTTCCACAGCGGCGTCTACACCGCCTGCGAGGCCTGCAAGGACGATCCGAAACGGCCGCCACTCTGGCAGGTCAAAGGCAAGCGGATGATCCACGATTCCACGGAGAAGATGATCTACTTCGAGGACGCGCGGCTTGAGTTCTTCGGCAATCCGGTCGCGTACATGCCGTACTTCTCGGCGCCCGACCCCACGGTGAAGCGGAAGTCCGGATTCCTGCTGCCGCTGGTGACCCACAGCAGCAACTACGGCGTCGGCCTCGACGTCCCCTATTACTGGGCCATCGCTCCCGATTACGACCTCACCCTGTCGCCGCGCATCACGTCGCAGCAGGGCGTGCTGATGCGCGGCGAATTCCGCCAGCGGCTGATCAACGGCGCCTATTCGATCCGCGCCAGCGGCATCTATCAGCTCGATCCTGGCGCCTTCGTCCGCTCGGGCGGCGTCAACACGCCTGGCAACCGGGATTTCCGAGGCAGCCTCGAAACCACGGGCAAGTTCGCGCTGAGCGACAAATGGACCTGGGGCTGGGACGGCATCCTGCCGACCGACCCGACATTCATCCAGAACTACGGCCTGCGAACCTACCAGCGCGGCACCAACATCCTGGTGAACGGCCTGTCGGAGGGCGTATCCCAGACCTACATCGCCGGCCGCGGCGACCGCAGCTATTTCGACATGCGGGCGATCTATTATTACGGCTTCTCCGAAGCCGACACGCAGAGCCAGATACCGGTCATTCACCCGGTTATCGACTACAACTATGTTTTCGGCCAGCCGGTGTTCGGGGGCGAGCTCAGCTACCAGGGCAACTTCACCAGCCTGTCGCGCGGCAAAGCCGATTTCAATCCGATCAGTTCCACGGCGTTCAACACCGGTTCGTGCGTATTCAACACGGCCAATCCAAACGCGCTCATCCCGGCCAATTGCCTGTTGCGCGGCGTGCCCGGCACCTACACCCGCGCGTCCGCTGAGGCACAGTGGCGCCGCACCTTCATCGACCCTTACGGACAAAAGTGGACCCCGTTCGTAAAAGTGCGGGCCGACGTGGCGCAGGTGTCGATCACCAACGCGCCCGGCGTCGCAAATTACATGACGCCCGGAGACTCCACCGAATTCCGTGCGATGCCGACGATCGGCCTGGACTACCGCTACCCGTTCATCAGCGTGCACTCCTGGGGCACCCAGACCATCGAGCCAATCGCGCAGATCATCGCGCGCCCGAACGAGATGGCTGTCGGCAAACTGCCCAACGAAGATTCCCAGAGCCTGATCTTCGACGACTCCAACCTGTTCAAGATCGACAAGTTCGCCGGATGGGACCGCGTCGAAGGCGGCGGTCGCGCCAACGTCGGCGCCCAGTACACCGCCCAGTTCAACCGGGGCGGTTCGATCATCGGCGTATTCGGCCAATCTTACCAGTTGTTCGGCACCAACTCATTCGCCACCGGCGACGCCACCAACACCGGCATCGCCAGCGGCCTGGACACCAACCGGTCCGATTACATCGCGCGTGCCTCCTACGCGCCCGACCGCATCTGGATGTTCACCTCCCGCTTCCGGCTCGACAAGGATGACTTCCATGTCCGCCAGTTCGAGGCTGAAGCCCGCGCCAACATCGACCGCTGGTCGTTCTCCGTGCTCTACGGCAGCTACGAAGCCCAGCCCCAGCTCGGATTCCTGACGCGGCGCGAAGGCATTCTCGGAACCGCCTCGCTGAAGATCACGGAAAACTGGCAAGCCACCGCTCAGTTCCGTTACGACATCGACGCCCACTCGCTGGTCGGAACCATGTTCGGCGTGGGCTACATCGACGATTGTCTTATTGTCGCCCTCAACTACATGACCAACTACACCTACAGCGGAAACGCGACCACGGATCAGCGGTTTTTGCTGCAGGTCACGCTGCGCACGCTGGGCGGCACATCGATCTCCCAGAGTGTTAACTCCATTTCATCCGGGCTATAACACCGCCCAGAGGTTGTGCGGCACGGAATGGACGCTGCATGCTTACGTGGAAACACAGACAACCGATGATAGAGCCAACTGCCCTGCAGTCTGTCTTGCGCCGCTTGATATGGGGCGTCGTCATCGCGACAACGGTCGCGATGGGCATGAATCAGGCGGCGGCGCAAACGATTGCCCTCGTCAATGGCGACCCTATCACCCAATTCGATATCGATCAGCGCGCCAAACTCATTCAGATCAGCACGCAAAAGACTCCGACACGCAACGAGGTTATCGAGGAACTGATCGGCGAAAAGCTGAAGATCAACCTGCTCAAACGCTTCATGATCGACGGCATCGACAAGGATGTCGACAACGCCTTCGCCAACATGGCGCGGCGCATGCGCTCGACCCCGAGGGACTTCACCGAGACGCTCGGGAAGCAGGGCGTGAAGGTCGAAACGATCAAATCCCGCATCAAGGCCGACCTGATCTGGGGCCAAATCATCCGGGGCCGTTACCAGAGCAATTTTCAATTCAGCGATCAGGAGGTCAACGCCAGACTGCAGAGCAAAAATCGCGATGATGCCGGCGTGGTCGGCTTCGAATATACGCTTCGCCCCATTCTGTTCCTCGTGCCGCGCGGATCCCCCCCGGCGGCGTTCGAAGCGCGCGCCAAGGAAGCCGAAGCGCTGCGGTCCCGATTTCAAAGCTGCGACGAGGGTATCGCGCTCGCGCGGAACCTGCGCTTCGTGGCGGTGCGGCCTCCGGTCGTTCGCGGTTCCGCCGACCTGCCGCCGCCCATACGCGACATGCTGGCCAAGACCGAGGTCGGCCGCCTGACCACTCCGGAAACCACCCAGCAGGGCGTCGAAGTGCAGGCCCTGTGCGGCAAACGCCAATCCGACAACGCCCCCGCAAAAAAAGAAATCCGGGACGAAATGTTCAACGAGCAGTTCGCGATTATCTCCAAAAAATTCCTCAAGGAATTGCGCGATCAAGCCATGATCGAATTCAAATAGGGGCGGAGATGGCGCGACCGCTGGCTCTGACACTGGGAGAACCCGCAGGCATCGGGCCGGACATCACGCTGGCGACCTGGATGCGGCGCCGGGAGTTCGGCCTGCCGCCGTTCTATGTCCTCGCCGACCCGCTGTGTCTGTCGCGCCGTGCGAAACGCCTCGGCCTCGACGTACCCATCGAAGTGGTCACGCCCGCGACCGCAGCCGCCGCTTTTGACCGCGCGTTGCCAGTGGTGTTGCTGGGACTGCCCGCGACCGCCGAACCGGGCGTGCCCGACGCCACCAGCGCCGCCGCAGCCATTGCCTCGATCGATCGCGCCGTCGCCGATGTCATCACCGGCGTGGCCACTGCAGTGGTCACCAATCCGATCGCCAAGAGCGTGATGTACAAGGGCGGATTCACCGATCCGGGCCATACGGAGTATATCGCCAGGCTTTCGTTTGAGAATTCCGGCAATCCGGCATGGCCGGTAATGATGCTTTGGTCGCCCGAGGTGGCGGTGGTGCCGGTGACGATCCATGTGCCGTTCAAGGAAGTACCGGAGCGGCTAACCCGCGACCTGATATTCGAGACTGGCCGCGTGGTGGCGCGCGATCTGACCGCTCGGTTTGGCATTGCCCGGCCGCGGCTGGCGATCGCAGGGCTCAATCCGCACGCCGGCGAAGACGGCACCATGGGCAAGGAGGACGCAAGCGTGGTGCGTCCGGCGGTCGAGCGTTTGATTGCCGACGGCATCGACGCACGCGGACCGCTTCCCGCCGATACCATGTTCCACGAAGCGGCGCGCCAGACCTACGACGCGGCGCTATGCATGTATCACGATCAGGCACTCATCCCGATCAAGACGCTGGCCTTCGACCACGCAGTCAACGTGACGCTTGGACTGCCGTTCGTGCGCACCTCGCCGGACCACGGCACAGCGTTCGACATCGCCGGCACCGGCAAGGCCGATCCGTCGAGCCTCATCGCAGCGCTGAAGCTTGCGGCGCGTCTCGCCGCAGCGGACCAGAACAAGCAACGGACGGATCGCACGGCCGGCAAAGCCGCGCTCGTATGAGCGCCACGGACGATCTGCCGCCGCTCCGCGACGTGATCCGGCGGCACGATCTGTCCGCCAAGAAATCGCTCGGCCAGAATTTCCTGTTCGATCTCAATCTCACCGGCCGCATCGCCCGCGCCGCGGGTCCGCTTGCCGACGCGACCGTGGTCGAAATCGGCCCCGGTCCGGGCGGCCTTACCCGCGCGCTGCTGGCCGAAGGCGCCCTCCGGGTGATCGCGATCGAACGCGACCAGCGCGCCATCGCCGCGCTGGAGGAAATCTCCGCGCACTATCCGGGGCGGCTTACGATCGTATCCGGCGATGCGTTGGGCTTCGACGCCGGCCCATACGTTGAAACGCCCGACCACAAAGGGCATCCCGCCCGGATCGTCGCCAACCTGCCCTACAACATCGCCACGGCGCTGCTGGTCGGCTGGCTGACCACCGAACCGTGGCCGCCATGGTACGACCGGCTTGTGCTGATGTTTCAGCGCGAGGTGGCCGAGCGCATCGTCGCGCCGCCCGGCAGCAAGACCTACGGCCGGCTCTCCGTGCTCGCCGGCTGGCGCACCCAGGCGAAAATCCTGTTCGACATCCATCCGTCAAATTTCGTACCGCCGCCCAAGGTGATCTCGTCGGTGGTGGAATTGATCCCGCGCCCAAGCCCGCTGACGTGCGACCGCCGCATGCTGGAGAGGGTGACCGAAGCCGCGTTCGGCCAGCGCCGCAAGATGCTGCGCCAGAGTTTGAAATCGCTCGGCGCCGACCCGCTGCCGCTGCTCGCCGCCGCCGGCATCGAGCAGACCGCGCGAGCCGAGGAAATTCCGGTCGAGGGGTTCGTCGCCCTCGCGCGCGCGTTTGAACACGCGGGCGGATGATCCGGGAAAGCAGGAAGCGATTTCGGAACACGACCATCCGCTATAGAATGTAGCCATGACAAAGCTCCGCCGCTTCTCACTCACCGCCTACCAAGCCCCCCTGTGCGAGACCGTCATCGATTGTCCGGAGCCGAAGGGCTCCGAGGTGCTGGTGCGGGTCGAACGCTGCGGCGTGTGTCACTCCGACCTTCACATGCAGGATGGCCATTTCGCGCTGGGCGACGGCAAGATACTCGATGTTCGCGAAGGCCGGACCTTGCCGTTCACGCTGGGGCACGAGATCGCGGGCGTCATCGAACGGGCAGGCCCCGATGCCGCCGGCGCGAAGCCTGGCGCGAAGGTCGCGGTCTTTCCTTGGATCGGGTGCGGCGTCTGCGCCGCGTGCAAGGCGGGCGAGGAAAATCTTTGCTCGAACAACCGCCATCTCGGCATCTCGGTCGATGGCGGATTTGCCTCGCATGTGCTGGTGCCGCATCCGCGCTATCTGATCGACTACGCGCCGTTGTCGCCGTCGTTCGCCGGCGCGCTGATGTGCTCGGGTCTCACCGCCTATTCCGCGCTGAAGCGGCTGCAGGCGCATGCCGCGCGCGGTCAAGTGCTGCTGGTGGGGCTCGGTGGCGTCGGAATGATGGGCCTGTCGATCGCGCACGCGTTGTTTCCGCAGCCGCCGATCGTGGCCGATATCGACGCCGGCAAACGCGATGCCGCGCTGAAGGCAGGCGCCGCGGCGGCGTTCGATCCCGCCGACCGCGAAGCGCGCCGCGCTCTCATCAAATCCACCGGCGGCGGCGTATTCGCGGCTTGCGATTTCGTGGGCTCGGAGAAATCGCTGGCGTTCGCCACCGGCGCGCTGGCCAAGGGCGGCAAGGTCGCTGTCACCGGCCTGCTGGGCGGCAATTTTCCCCTGGCGGCCACCATGTTCGTGCTCAAGGCGATGACCGTCGAAGGCACCCTCACCGGCACCCTGTCCGAGGCCAATGAGTTGATGGCGCTGGCCCGCACCGGCGCGCTCAGCCCGCTACCGATCGCGGAAAGACCACTGGATCAGGCCCAGGGCGCCCTCGACGACCTCCGCGCCGGCCGGGTGGTTGGACGTCTGGTCCTTGCCGGATAAGCAGAAAATCCTCTTTTGTTGCATGGCAGCAACTGCCGCTGAAAATATTTTCGCAGGTATTGGTGAGGGTTAGAACCCACTTGATTTAATTCATGTTGTAGCGCACCATTTTAGGCCGGGGAATCACGAGGAGCAAGGTCATGGCCTTGCACTTCGCCATTGGCGTATCGCGTCCCGTCCTAGTCGGCCTCGCCGCGGTGGCGATGCTCACCATCGCCCACGCTCACGGACCCGCGCAATGGATCCAGAGCGGCAACTACAAGAACGCGGCCGGCGAGTTGTGTTGCGGGGAGCGTGATTGTTCCGAGTTGACCGACGCCGACGTGAAGGTCACGTCCAGCGGCTACTACGTCGTCAGCATCAAGGAGACCATCCCGTTCAGCGAGGCGCCCCCCTCGCCGACCGGCACCTATTGGCGCTGCCAGTGGGGCGGCTCGAGGAAGTGCTTCTTCGCTCCGCCGAGCGCAACCTGAGCTGACGCCGCAGGAGCTTCAGAGTTTCGACTGCAGGCCGCGCACGAAAGCGGACAGGCCCGGTTGCCTCTCGCGCTTGAGCCGCTCCGCGGCAAGGATCGAGCGGACGTCGTTGAACGCGCGATCGAGGTCGCGGTTCACGACCACATAATCGTATTCGGTCCAATGGCCCATCTCGTCGCCCGCCTTGGCCATGCGCGCGCGGATCACCTTCTTGTCGTCCTGCGCGCGGGTGTGCAGCCGCCGCGCCAGTTCGCCGCTCGACGGCGGGAGGATGAACACACTGACCAGATCACGCGGGGCGTGCTTGCGCAGTTGCTTGGTGCCCTGCCAGTCCACGTCGAACAGCACGTCACGCCCGGCCTTGAGCGCACTCTCAACCGGCTTCTTCGGCGTGCCGTAGCAATTGCCGAACACCTCCGCGTACTCCAGCAGTTCGCCGGCCTTCGCCATCTGATCGAATTTCTTGCGATCGACAAAATGATAGTGCCGGCCGTGCACCTCTCCCGGCCGTCGGGCGCGCGTTGTCACCGAGATGGACAGCGCGATGCGCTCCTCGGTCAGCAGCATGCGCGACAGCGTGGTCTTGCCCGCGCCAGACGGCGACGACAGCACCAGCATCAGACCGCGCCGCGCAATCGACTTGTTGTGGGCCCCGCGCGCCATCACTACTCCAGGTTCTGCACCTGCTCGCGGAACTGCTCGACCACGGCCTTGAGGTCCAGGCCGATGTTGGTCAGTTCGAGATCGTTGGCCTTGGAGCACAGCGTGTTCGATTCACGATTGAGCTCCTGGGCCAGAAAGTCGAGCTTGCGGCCGATCGGCCCGCCGTCGGCGATCAGCTTCTTCGCCTGCGCCACATGGGCGGTCAGCCGGTCGAGCTCTTCACGAATATCGATCTTGGTGGCGAGCATGATCGCCTCCTGGTGCAGCCGGTCGGCATCGAAGCGCTGCGACGCTTCGAGAAGCTCGGCCACCTGCGCGGTCAGCCGCGCCTTGATCGCCTCGGGCTTGCGGCCCGGCGTCGCTTCCGCGCGGGCCGACAGCGCACCGATCTCGGTGAGGCGCCCCGTCAGGATGGTACCGAGCGCCTGACCTTCCGTACGGCGCATCGCCGCCAATTCCTTCAGGGCCGCGCCGAAGCCCGCAACCGCGGCGGCCTCGGCGGCGGCGCGTTCCGCTTCATTCTCCTGCGCCTCGCTGACCTCCATCACCCCCTTGAGGGCAAGAATACCGTCGAGGCTCGGCGCCGCGCCCTCCACTTTGCCCTCCAGGTCTTTCAGCGCTGCGAGCACGGCTTGCAGCGCCGCTTCGTTGACGCGCGCCACCGGAACCGCACCTTCGCGGCTCACTGTCAGGTTGGCGAACACGCTGCCGCGAGACAGCACCTCGGCCGCGCGCGCGCGGACCGCAGGCTCGATCGCCTCCCACCCGGGCGGCAGCCGGAGCTTGAGATCGAGCCCCTTGGAGTTGACCGACTTGAGCTCCCACGCCCAAGCGTAGCTGCCGGCAACGCCGTGTCCGCGCGCAAAGCCGGTCATGCTCGACAAAGCCATCGTGTTCCGAATCCGTTTTGCGAAAATCGCCGCGACCTTAGCCAGCCGCCGCACCGCTCACAAGATGCGCCGCTAGCGAGGCCGGTTGGACCGCGCCGGCGAAGGTGAGGTCGGCGCCGGACCAGTCGGCGCAAAAGCCGACGCCGGACTCATCGAGCTCGACGGCGCGGCATGCTTCTCAAGCGCGCGCAGACGCGCCACATTTTTCTGGTGCTGTTCGTAGTTGTCGGCGAAGGCGTGACCGCCGGTGCCGTCGGCCACGAAGAACAGCTCCTTGGTGCGCGCCGGATTGGCGGCTGCTTCGAGCGAAGCGCGGCCTGGATTGGCGATCGGCCCCGGCGGCAGACCGTCAATGACATAGGTGTTGTAAGGCGTCGGCTGCTCGATCTCGCTGCGCATGATCGGGCGGCCAAGCGATCCCTTGCCGCCGACCAGCCCGTAGATGATCGTCGGATCGGATTGCAACCGCATCTTCTGACGCAGCCGGTTGATGAACACCGCCGCCACCCGGGTGCGCTCCTCGGGCTTGCCGGTTTCCTTCTCGATGATCGACGCCAGCGTGATCAGCTGCTCCGGAGTCTTGATCGGCAGGTCCGGATTGCGGCGCTCCCAGATTTCCTGCAGCGCCTTCTGCTGCGCCTGCCGCATGCGCTGAACCATCTGCTCGCGGGTGGCGCCGAAGGTGAACCGATACGTCTCCGGCAGCAGTGTGCCCTCGCGCGGCACGTCGCGGATGTTGCCGGTCAGCGTCTCGTTTTCGGTCAGCCGCTGCAGAATCTGCTCCGAGGTCAGGCCCTCGGCGACGGTGAAGGCGTGCTGCACCACCTTGCCTTCGATGATGGTCTCGACCACGTCGCGCAGACTGGCGTTGCGGGTAAACTTGTACTCGCCGTATTTCAATTCGTTCTGCGCCTTGAGCATCAGCGCGCCGGCGATGAAAAGAGCGGGCTGATCGATGACGCCCTCGCGCAGCAAAAGATCGGCAGTGTCTCGGATGCCGCCGCGCGGTACGTTGACCACCCGGTCCGCGGCGAGCGGGCCCGGCAGGTCGAACCGCTGCTTGCCGATCACGAAAGCAACGCCGCCGACAAGCGTCATCAGGAAAATCACTGTCAGCAGAGCATTGCCGGCGATGACGAAGGGATTGCGGACGCGCCGTGAACGCCGTGGCGGCATCGGCATATCTTCCGGTTGCAGCGTGGCGCGCGGGCTCCGCGGCGTGATCGGTCGCGGATCGGCAACGGGCGCGTTGTTCGCCGGGGCGGCCTTGGGCTCGCTGGCCTGCGGCGGCTGTGTTCGCGGCGGCTTGGGTGTCGCGATGGGATTGGATTGCGGCGTCGGGCGCGGCTGTGAAGGAACGGCCGGGGCGCTACGCGGCGGCGCGGCGGAGGCGGCTCCGGCCGGCGGATACGGCGGCGCGCCCGACGGGCGAGCCTGCGGTTTTGCAGCGCCAGCGGGTGGAGCAGCAGCCGGCTGCGGCGGACGCGCGTCCGGCTTGGCCGCGGGAGATGGCCCGGCCGGGGCCGCCTCGCGTTGCGCCGGCCGGTTGACCGGCGCAGTCGCGCGACCGTCGCCGCCGGGCGGTTGATTGGCCGAATTCAATGCCTCGCCCCCGCCTTCATCAGCGTCGAATCCCTGAAACCGAAGAGTACGAATATCCCCAACAAACCGGCTCAGAGATGGCGCGACCCGCCGCATGGGCATGGTCGCAGATTTCAGACGCGCTGCCCATTATTTTCGACCGCCCCCGAACGAACCTGTTCGCCGATCGGGATCGATCGAAATAAATATGGCAAAACCGTGGATATGGCCTCACGCCGCGCGGCGGAAGATCAGCGAAGCGTTGGTGCCGCCGAAGCCGAACGAATTCGACAGTACAACGCCGATGTCGCGCTTGCGCGCCACATGCGGCACCAGATCAATCGGCGTCTCCACCGACGGATTGTCCAGATTGAGCGTCGGCGGCGCCACGCCATCGCGCATCGCCAAAATTGAGAATATCGCCTCGACCGCGCCTGCCGCTCCCAGCAAATGCCCGATAGAAGACTTCGTCGATGACATCGAAATCCGTCCGGCGGCGTTGCCGACCAGACGCTGTACGGCGCCAAGTTCGATCTCGTCGCCCAATGGCGTCGAGGTGCCGTGCGCGTTGATGTAGTCGATCTCGCCGGGCTGTATGCCTGCGCGCTTGACCGCCGCGGACATGCTGCGAAACGCGCCATCGCCATCGGCGGTCGGCGCGGTGATGTGGAAGGCGTCGCCCGACATGCCGTAGCCGACCAGTTCGGCATACATCCGCGCACCGCGCGCCTTGGCGTGTTCGTATTCTTCCAACACAACTACGCCAGCTCCCTCTCCCATGACGAAGCCGTCGCGATCCTTGTCGTAGGGCCGCGAAGCCTGCGTCGGCCTATCGTTGAAGCCGGTCGAAAGAGCGCGTGCTGCAGCAAATCCTGCGAGTGAAATCCGGTTCACCGGCGACTCGGTGCCGCCCGCCACCATCACATCGGCATCGCCCAGGGCGATCATCCGCCCGGCGTCGCCGATGGCGTGCGAGCCCGTCGAACACGCGGTGACAACGGCGGAGTTCGGCCCCTTGAGCCCGTGCTCGATCGAAACATAGCCCGAGGCAAGATTGATGATGCGGCCGGGAATGAAAAATGGAGACACCCGCCGCGGCCCTCGCTCGTGCAGCGTGATGGCCGTCTCCGCGATGCCTTCGACGCCGCCGATGCCGGCGCCGATCATAACGCCGGTGCTGTTCTGTTCATCGGGCGTGGTCGGCTTCCAGCCAGCGTGCTGAAGCGCCTGCGTGGCCGCGCACATCGCATAGACGATGAACTTATCGACCTTGCGCTGCTCCTTCGGCTCCATCCACTGGTCGGGATTGTAGGTGCCATTGGTGCCGTCGCCATACGGGATCATGCAGGCGATTTTGCAGGTGATGTCGGACACGTCGAAGGTGTCGACCACCTTTGCGCCGCTCTGCCCCGCGATCAGGCGAGCCCATGTGGCCTCCACCCCGCAAGCCAGCGGAGTGACAATGCCCATGCCGGTGACGACGACCCGCCTCATCTGCTCCCCCAGGCTCAATAGTCCCGGCCTCGAATAAATCGCAGCCCGAATAAATCTTGACCTCAATCAGTCCCAGCCTCAGCCAAGACTTAGCCTCAGCCAAAACTTGGCCTCAACCAGGATTTGGCATCAAATCCAAACGCCCACCCCCAGCGCCAACCGGCACCAGACGAAGATGTTATACCTGAATTGACGGAATGCAGCCGTCCCTCGTCGCACCACCCCGGCGAGCCGCCGGGGGCCGTGCTCCGTGGCGATCAGCTTTTGGCGATCAGCTCTTGGCGTTCTTCTCGAGGAATTTCACCGCGTCGCCGACGGTCAAAATCGTTTCCGCCGCGTCGTCCGGAATCTCGCAGCCGAACTCTTCTTCGAAGGCCATCACAAGCTCGACCGTATCGAGACTGTCGGCGCCAAGGTCATCAATAAAGCTCGCGCCCTCGACCACCTTGTCGGGCTCCACGCCCAGGTGCTCAACGACAATCTTCTTCACCCGCTCGCCGATATCACTCATCGTCTGAACCTCTAGTTTGAATTGGGCTCGATTAACGACCCCGGGACAGTGCGTCGCGAGCTTGACCAAGAAAGCGGGGTCGATCCGCACGGCCGCGAGCGGACCGCAAGTCGCCCTCGCCCATCCGGTTTTCCCCGCTAGGCTTTGGCTCGGGTAACATACTTCATCAGGCTTGGCCAGCCAAAGGAGCGCCGAACGAAGGCCCCGCTTTCACCACCCCGCCGAATTGTCAGATCATCGCCATGCCGCCGTTCACATGCAAGGTCTGACCGGTGACATAGGCCGCCTCGCTGGACGCGAGATAGACCACCGCCGCAGCGACATCGGCGCCATCGCCGAGCCGTCCCGCCGGAACCATCTGCAATATCGCTTCGCGCTGCTTGTCGTTGAGCTTGTCGGTCATCGGCGTCGCGATGAACCCGGGCGCCACGCAGTTCGCGGTGACATTGCGCTTGGCGTATTCCTTGCCGATCGATTTGAACATGCCGATCATGCCGGCCTTGGCCGCCGTGTAGTTCGCCTGTCCCGGATTGCCGGTGACGCCGACCACCGAGGTGATGCCGATGACACGGCCGAAGCGACGCCGCATCATTCCTTTCACCGCCGCGCGCGCGAGCCGGAAGGTGGACGTGAGATTGACGTTCAGCACCTGCTCCCAGTCCTCGTCCTTGAGCGACACGAACAGGTTGTCCTTGGTGATACCGGCGTTGGCGACCAGGATATCGAGTTGGCCGAGCGCCTTTTCCGCGTCGGGGATCAGGGCCTCGACCGTATCCTTGCTGGCGAGGTCGCACGGCAGCACCACGGCGCCGCCAAGCTCGCCCGCAAGCTGATCCAGCACATCGCGGCGCGTTCCGGAAATCGCAACCTTGGCGCCCTGGGCGTGGAGTGCTCGCGCGATAGCGCCGCCAATGCCGCCGGTGGCGCCGGTCACCAGTGCTGTTTTGCCGGTCAGGTCGAACATGAGAATCTCTCCCCCGTTTGCCGCAGTCAGCCGCCGCGCGAAACCTTGAAAGCCGCCACATCCTCCGGCGAGCCCACGGTCGAGCCGGTGGTTCCCTCGGCGATGCGCTTCAGCAAACCGGTCAGCACCTTGCCCGAACCGATTTCGTAGAAATTGGTCACCCCCGCGCCGGCCATCGTGGCCACGCATTCGCGCCAGCGCACCGTACCGGTCACCTGCTCGACCAGCCGTTTCACGATTTCCTGTGGATCGCTGATCGGCTTGGCCAGTACGTTCGCGAACACCGGCACCACCGGCGGATTCACGCTGGTCTGAGCCAATGCTTCGGCCATGGCATCGGCGGCTGGTTTCATCAGCGCGCAATGAAACGGCGCCGAGACCTGCAACATCATCGCGCGCCGCGCGCCCTTAGCCTTGGCGATCTCGACCGCTCGTTCGACCGCGGACTTTTTGCCGGACACCACAACCTGTCCGCCGCCGTTGTCGTTGGCGACATCGCAGACCTCGCCCTGCGCTGCTTCGGCGGCAGCCGCCGTGGCGTCCTCAAACGAAAGCCCGAGCAGAGCCGCCATCGCGCCGGTGCCGACCGGCACGGCCTGCTGCATGGCGCGGCCCCTGATCCGAAGCAGCCGCGCGGTGTCGGTGATGGTGAAGGTCCCGGCGGCGGCCAGCGCGGAATATTCGCCGAGCGAATGGCCTGCGACGAATTGCGCGTCGCGCCGGAGATCGATCCCCGCCTCCGCCACCAGCACGCGCATGGCCGCCAGCGAGACCGCCATCAAGGCGGGCTGAGCGTTCTCGGTGAGCGTCAGCTTTTCGGCCGGGCCCTCCCACATGGTCGCGGTGAGCTTTTCGCCCAGCGCGGCGTCCACTTCGTCAAAAACCGCCCGCGCGGGGGCGAACGCCTGCGCCAGCGCCTTGCCCATGCCGACCGCCTGGCTGCCCTGGCCCGGAAATACGAAGGCTGCCGTCATTGTATGATCCCCAGCAAAATCGGCCCGAAAGGCCCCAATATCGGGGAGTGTGTCAAGCCAGACTGCCTCCAGGTCCCCCTGGCGACCTAAAACAGCTCGAAAGCTTGCGTTTTGCCAGGAACAACCTATAAACCGCGCATTCCGTGGATCGGCCGGGAGCTGAACGGACGGCTGTCTCGAAAGAGGCGGTAGGGCCATAAGGTCCGTCGTCCCGTGTTCCCGCCTTCAGAGCAATCGAGCCTTTCCGAAGGGCTCGAAGGGCTTGGCGCCGAAAGACGGATCGAACAGAGGAAGGGCATTTCATGCCGCTATACGAACACGTCTATCTCGCGCGCCAAGATGTCAGCGCGCAGCAGGTCGAAGACCTGACCAAGCAGTTCACGACTGTCATCGAAGGTCTCGGTGGCAAGGTTCTGAAGAACGAGTACTGGGGCGTGAAGTCGCTGAACTTCCGCATCCGCAAAAACCGCAAGGCGCATTTCACGCTGCTCAACGTCGATGCGCCGCCCGCGGCACTGACCGAGGTCGAGCGCCAGCAGCGTATCAACGAAGACGTGCTGCGCTATCTCACCGTACGCGTCGATGAATTGGAGGAAGGCCCCTCCGCGATGATGCGCAAGGTCGAGCGCGACCGTGAGCGCGACGAGCGCGGCGGCGGCCGCTTCGGCGACCGCGAAGGCGGCGGCCGCTTTGGTGGCGGCGGTGACCGCTTCGGCGGCGACCGCGGCGATCGGCCTCCGCGGCGTGACCGCGACGACGACCGGCGCCCGCGCGAAGACTCTGATGTTTCCGGCACGCAGGAGTAACGATGATGGCATTCGGTGACTCTCGCGAAGGTGGTTTTGGTGGCGGCGGCGGTGGTGGTGGTGGCGCCGGTGGCGCACGGCGGCCGTTCTTCCGGCGGCGCAAGACCTGCCCGTTCTCCGGCGCCAATGCTCCGAAGATCGACTACAAGGACGCCAAGCTCCTGCAGCGCTACGTGTCCGAGCGCGGCAAGATCGTGCCAAGCCGCATCACCGCGGTGTCGGCCAAGAAGCAGCGCGAGCTTGCGCAGGCGATCAAGCGCGCACGTTTCCTGGGCCTGCTGCCCTACGTGATCCGCTGATACGCTGAGTGAAATCGCCCCCGCCGTTCGCGGCGCGGCCGAAGCAGATCGAAGTCGCCGGGAATGGTCCCGGAGACCGATGGTTGGGGCAGACCAGTTCTCCGAGCTGGATCGGTCCCTAACCGCTCGAAGGAGCGGGACAGCTCGATGATGCAACTGGTCCTCATAGGCATAAGCGCGGGCGCCGCGACGGCTTTGCTGTTCGCCTCGGTGGCGTCCGGCTCGGCGCTGTCGGTGCCGCTGTTCTATCTCGCGCCGCTGCCGATCCTGATCGCGGCGATGGGCTGGAGCCATTGGGCGGCGCTGATCGCCGCTGTCGTCGCCTCGGGTTCGCTAGCGGCGATCTTCGGCGGTTTTTTCTTCCTCGCTTTTCTCGTTGGCGTCGGACTGCCGGCGTGGTGGCTGGGCTATCTCGCGCTGCTGGCGCGTCCGGCGAGCGAGGCCACGCCCGCCCTCGAATGGTACCCTGCCGGCCATCTGGTGTTCTGGGCCGCCATCATCGGCGCGATGATCGTGATCACAGCCATGCTCAGCCTCGGCACCGACCTCGACCAAGTCCGCGGTTCGCTTCGCACCGGCATCGAAAGGATGTTGAACGGGCCGACCCGCGCGGCGTCCGGCGCCGGCGATGCCGCCTCCCCCACACCGGGATCAAGCCGCCTGATCGACATTCTGGTGACCGTGCTGCCGCCTGCGGCGGCCGTGCTCGCCACTTTGACCAACGTCGTCAACCTGTGGCTCGCAGAACGGGTCGTGAAAATCTCCGGCCGGCTGCGCCGCCCGACGTCCGAACTCTCGGCCATGCGTTTTCCAGCATATGCGCCGGCGCTGACCGCCGCCGCGGTCGCCGTCTCCTTCATTCCCGGTATCGCCGGGGCATCGGCCGGTATTCTCAGCGCCAGCCTCATGATGGCCTACGCCATCCTCGGCTTCGCCGTGCTGCATGCGATAACCCGCGGCATGAGCAGCCGGCCGTTCACGCTCGGCGGCGCCTACGTCGTCGTTGTTGCACTCGGCTGGCCGGTGCTGGCGATGGCCCTGCTCGGCCTCGCCGACTCTGCGT
>JAPLPD010000322.1:0-13784 GCA_026400395.1 Alphaproteobacteria bacterium
TCTGGGCTCGGCCAAGGGCGACACCAGTCACGGCGCCGCGGCGGGCAAGCCGGTCGGCAGCGAGTTTTCCGGCGAGGTCATCGAGGTCGGCGCCGACGTGCGCGACTTCAAAAAGGGCGACCGGGTGATGTGCCACTCGCCCGGCAGCCACGCCGAGTTCGCGGTGAGCGACCACGGCCGCGCCATGAAAACCCCCGAGGGCATGGGCTTCGAACAGGCCGCGACCCTGCCGATCGGGCTCAACACCCTGCACAACGCGCTGATCACCGCCGGCCGTCTCAAGGCCGGCGAGAACGTCATGGTGCAGGGCGCAAGCTCCGGCGTCGGCATCATCGGGTTGCAGATCGCCAAGCTGATGGGCGCCAAATTCGTCGTCGGCACCTCGACCAACGAGGCGCGCCGCGCGCGGCTCAAGGAATTCGGCGCCGATCTCGCCGTGAACACCAAGGATCCGGACTGGCCCAAGCAGGTGCTGGAGGCGACCGGCGGCAAGGGGCTCAACCTCACCGTCGACATGCTGTCCGGTCCGACCGTCAGCCAGACGATGGCTTGCACGGCGCTGCTCGGCCGTATCGTCAACATCGGGCGGCTCGCCGGCATGAAGGCGGAGTTCGATTTCGACGCCCACGCCCGCCAGCGCATCGACTACATCGGCGTCACCTTCCGCACCCGCAGCATCGAGGAGGTGCGCGACATCCTCATCAAGATGCGCGCCGACCTGTGGGATGACGTGAAGGCCGGCCGCATCAAGGTGCCGATCGACAAGACCTATCCGCTCGCCGAGGCGAAGGCCGGCCACGAGCACATGCGCGCGAACCAGCACTTCGGCAAGATATTGCTGATTCCGTAAATCGGCTGCGGGTGGTCCGCCGCCGGTGCACCATACCCCGCGTCATGCCCGGGCTTGACCCGGGCATCCATCAAGCGATGCAGTGCGCTTGGACTTGGGCTTCGTTTGGACTTTGCGCAATTCGCACTTGTACTGGATTGCCGGGGCAAGCCCGGCAATGACGAACGATAGTTTTCGCCGCGCCTCCATTGTGACCCGCAACAAAACATCGCAAACTCCCGACCAATCCGCGGAAGGAAACATCCATGCTCGCCAGACGAATGATCGTCGATGCCCAAGCGCATCTGTGGAAAGCCGAAAGCGACGATTGGAAATGGGTGCCCGGCCGCAAGCCGCAATTGCCCGAGCCGTTCACCATCGAGATGCTTCTGGCGATGATGGACGAGGCCGGCGTTGATCGTGTCGTCATCGTGCCGCCGTCGTGGCCGGGCGACCGCAACGACTACGCCATCGAGGCGGCCACGCGCTATCCCGGCCGCTTCGCCATCATGGGCCGCATCCCGCTTGGCGATCCGAAGTCCGCGGCGCTGCTGCCGAAGTGGAAGGAGCAGCCGGGCATGAAGGGCATCCGGCTGACCTTCATGCGCGAGCAGGCGGCGCTGCTCGAGCAGGCCGACTGGATTTTTCCGGCGGCGGAGAAGGCCGGACTGCCGATCATGTTCTTCGCGCCGGGCAACATGAAGAAGTTCCAGCCGATCGCGGAGCGGCATCCGGGCCTGACGCTGATCGTCGATCATATGAGCCTGACGGCGGAGATCGCGGCGGCCGGCGGTATTGCCGGCGCGATCGACGATTTCGTGCTGCTGGCCAAGTTTCCGAACGTGTCGGTGAAGGTCTCGTCGGCGCCGAATTTCTCGTATGAGCCGTATCCGTTCCGCGACATGCGCGATCATCTGAAGCGCGTGTTCGACGCCTTCGGCCCCAAGCGCTGCTATTGGGGCACCGACCTCACCAACTCGATGCCGAAGGCGACCTACCGCCAGCGCGTCACTCATTTCACCGAGCATCTCGATTTCCTCTCCGAGGAAGACAAGGACTGGGTGATGGGCAAGGCGATCCTGGCGCGGCTGAACTGGGTTTGAGTGGCGTCAGCCCGCCCGAAGCAGCGGCCAGAATTCGTCGGATGAGGGCTGTTCGCCGATCGTGCTCAGCATGGCGAGCAGCCGCTTTGCCGCATCTGGCTTGATAGCGGCCGTCGCGCAGACCATGAACTTCTCCTCGATCTGCGCTTTGGTCATCGGCACCTGAACCGACCCGCTCGGATAGTATTTCGACCGTTCGAGCTTGCGCCCGTCCTTCAGGGTAACCGTCACCTTGGCGGGTGACTCGTCCAGCACGTCGGCGTGCTCCTGATAGGTCGTCAGCGTGACCTTTTGAGCAAGGGTGCGCACGGCCTCGTCGCGCAATGCCTGTTCGGTAAACGCGGACAGCATCGGCGCGCCGTGGACGAGCGTATAGGCCGCGAGGTACGGCCCGCTGAACTTGGCGCCCTCGACTGAATCCGGGTAGCGCGACGTGTAGCGCCGCCCGGCGTATTTCGTGATCGCGACCTCGACGCTGGCGATGTCGGCGAGCGGCGCTCTGCTGCGCAGCTCAAGCGCCGCGTCGACGGCGGTATGTCCGAGGCCGCCGCTCGGGTAGGGCTTGATCTTGTAGCCGTACTTCTCAAGGTCGTAGGTCTTGCCAAGATCGGCGAACGGCTCCATCGACCGTTCGAGACCGCGGGCAAAATTCTCATAGAAGCCGTCGCGGCCTTCGAGCGCCGAAGCGCTGGCGGTGAAGCCGTGCGAGCCAAGCTGGACCGCGAGGATTCCGTTGCGGGCAGCCTGACCGGAGTGCAGCGGCTTGGTCATCGTTCCGAAATTCGCCGTCACGCCGCTCGCCAGCGAGGCGGTGATGCCCATGATGTCGGGAATGGCCGCCGCGGGCACCTTGAGCAGGCGCGCGCAGGCCGCCGCCGCCGCCATTGTCCCGACTGTGCCGGTGGCGTGCCATCCGGCGGTGCGTGACATGGTCGGTGCCGCCCGCGACATCCGTCCGCACACTTCGGCGCCGATGATGAGCGCCGCGAGCATTTCCGACGGTGACGATTTGTTGGTTTCGGCGATCGGCAAAATCGCCGGAATGACAGCGGCAATCGACTGGCCGGCGAAATAAGTCAGGTCGTAGTCCATCGCGTGACCGGAGACGCCATTGGCAAGTGCCGCGAGCTGCGGCGAGGCTCGCAGCGCCCGCCCGACAATGGTTGCGGCCGGCGCGCTGCCTTCCGCCTTGATCATGTCGCAGACCAACTCGGTCGGATGATGCTGGCTACCCGCCAGCATCACGCCCATTGTGTCGATAAACGCAAGGCGCGCGCGATCGATGACGATGGGTGGCGCTGTCTTGATGTCGAAGCCGGTAATGAAATTGGCAATGATCTGGGCGGGCTTGATCGTCGCCGCGGCTCCAGGAGCCGGCTGCGCGCTGGCTGCAACGGGCCAGATCAGCGGTGATGCCGCCAGTCCGCCGCCGACAAGGCCGATGAGATCCCGCCGCCGCATGATTGCCTCCCTGACATTTATGGCTTTGTCAGAGACTAGCACGCTCGGCGAGAAAATGCCGATCGGCGGCGTGGCGAAGGAAGGTTGCTAGCCCGCGATCTCGCCGCGGCGGCTACGCACCGCGGGCAATATGATCACCACCAGGATCAGCACGGTCGCGATGATGAAGCCCAGACTAATCGGGCGGGTGACGAACACCGACGGGTCGCCCTTCGACATCAGCATGGCGCGGCGCAGGTGTTCTTCCATCATCGGGCCAAGCACGAAGCCAAGCAGCATGGGCGCGGGGCTGCAGCCGAGCTTGATCCATATAAAGCCGATCACGCCGAATAGCGCGGTGAGGTAGATCTCGAACGACGAGTTGTTGACGCTGTAAACGCCGATCGCCGAGAACGCCATGATCGCTGGGAACAGGAAGCGGTAAGGCACTTTCAGCAGCTTCACCCACAGGCCGATCATCGGCAGGTTGAGCACCACCAGCATCAGGTTGCCGATCCACATGCTGGCGATCAGGCCCCAGAACAACTCCGGCCGCGTCACCATCACCTCGGGGCCGGGCTGGATGCCCTGGATGGTGAGCGCGCCGAGCATCAGCGCCATCACGCTCGACGCCGGCAGGCCCAGCGTCAGCATCGGGATGAACTTGCACTGCGCGTCGGCGTTGTTGGCGGCCTCCGGCCCGGCCACACCTTCGATCGCGCCCTTGCCGAAACGCGATGGGTCCTTGGCGATCTTCTTTTCGACCATGTAGGAGGCAAACGACGCGATGGCGGGCCCGGTGCCGGGCAGCACGCCGAAGAACGAGCCGAGCAGGGTGCCCCGTGTGATCGGCCCGACGGATTGCTTGAAATCGGCCCAGGTCGGCATCAGGCCCTTCACCTTGCCGGTGAACACCGAGCGCTCCTCCGGATTGCCGAGGTTGGCGACGATTTCGCCGATCGCGAACACGCCGACCGCGACGACGATGAAACCGATGCCGTCGGACAGTTCGGTGATGCCGAGAGAGAACCGCTGCACGCCTGTGTTGACGTCGGTGCCGACGATTCCGAGCAAGAGCCCGAGCGCCACCATGGCGAGCGACTTCATGATGTCGCCCTGCGCCAGCACCGCCGCGGCGACGAGCCCCATCAGCATCAGCGAGAAGTATTCCGGGGCGCCGAATTTCAGCGCCAGTTCGGCAAGCGGCGGCCCGGCCACCGCGATCAGCATGGTGCCGAAGGTGCCGGCGATGAACGAGCCGATCGCGGCGATCGCCAGCGCCGGTCCGGCGCGGCCCTGCCGCGCCATCTGGTAGCCGTCGATGCAGGTGACCACCGCCGATGTCTCGCCCGGCAGGTTGACCAGGATCGCGGTGGTCGAGCCGCCGTATTGCGCGCCGTAGTAGATGCCGGCCAGCATGATCAGCGCGCCGACCGGGGCCACATTGAAGGTGATCGGCAGCAGCATGGCGATGGTGGCGAGCGGGCCGATGCCCGGCAGCACGCCGATCAGGGTGCCGACCGAAACGCCGATCATGCAATAGAGCAGGTTCTGCCAGGACAGCGCGACGCCGAAACCGAAAATCAGGTTCTGGAACAGATCCATGCGTTACCAGCTCGTGAACAGCGGGTAGGGCAGGCCGAGCCCATAGATGAACAGCGCCACCGCGAATGCGGTGAGGCCGGTCGCCAGCAGCAGAACCTCCTTGAGCTTGAACTCGCTGCCGGCCGCGGCCGATCCCACGATCAGCACCATCAGCGCGGGCACGAAGCCGGCGTATTCCATCAGCACGCCGAACAGCACGAGCGACAGCGGCAGCACGATCAGGCCGCGAAGCGACCAGTTGCCCTCGATCCTCTCGTTGCTGCGCAGGCCCTGAGCGATCAGATAGAGACCGAACAGCACCAGCAGGCCGCCCAGCACGGAGGGGAAATATCCGGGTCCCATCCGCAGCGCCGAGCCGAACGCATAGTCGCGCGCGATGATCACCGCAGCCGCGCCGGTGACGATCAGCATCACACCGGCCCAGACGTCCCTGTTGTTGCGAATTGCGAGTTGCATGCGATGCGGCCCGGCCGGAATTTTACATCACTCCGCCTTGATCCCGCCCTCCTTGACCACGCGCTCCCACTTTCCCATCTCGCTCGCGATGAACTTGCCGAAGTCGGCCGAGCTCATCTTGCGGGTCGCGGCCCCCTCCTTCTCGAACTGGGCCTGGATTTCTGGCGCGTCCTGCGCCTCCTCCAACGCCTTGTGCAGCCGCGCGATGATCGGTTGCGGCGTGCCGGCGGGGGCAATCAGCCCCCACCAGTTGAGCGCCTCGTAGCCCGGAACGCCGGCCTCCGCGATGGTCGGCACATCGGCCAGGGCCGGAACGCGCTCCTTGCCGCCGGTGCCGAGCGCCCGCAGGCGGCCGCCCTTGATGTGCGGCACCGCCTGCACAAGCGAGGAGAACATGATCTTGTTGTGGCCGCCGAGCACATCGACCAGGGCCGGGCCGCCGCCGCGGAACGGCACGTGCAGCAGGTTGACCTTGGCATCGAGCCGGAACAGCTCGGCGCCGAGATGCTGGAAGGTCCCGATGCCCGCCGAGGCGTAGGTCAGTTCGCCCGGCTTTTCCTTGACCAGCGCCAGGAACTCCTTCAGCGAATTCGCCGGCAGACTCGGATGCACGGTGAGCACGTTGGTGCCGGTCCCCATGATGCCGATCGGCGTGAACGCCTTGATCGGATCGTAAGGCAGCTTGTAGAGCCACGGATTGACCGAGTGCGCGATCGAGATGACCAGGATGGTGTAGCCGTCAGGCGAGGCCTTCGATGCCAACTCCGTGCCGATCACGCCGCCGGCGCCGGTGCGGTTGTCGATCACCAGTTGCTTGCCCAGCCGCTCGCCGATCTGAGTGGCAATGGCGCGGCCGACAATGTCGTTGCTGCCGCCGGCCGGGAACGGGATGATCAGCCGGATCGGGCGGTTCGGATAGTCCGATTGCGCGGCGACATGGGAGGTCAGCGCAATCAGCAATCCGGCGGCGGCAAGCAGAGCCCGCGTCGTGTGCATGGTTCCTCCCGGAAATCGAAGCGGCGCCGGCGGTTATTCCGCCTTGATGCCGCCCTTCTTCACAACCTGTTCCCACTTGTTCATTTCGCTGACCATGAACGCGCCGAATTCCGTCGGCGACTTCTTCACGACCGTAGCGCCCTCGCTGGCGAATTGCTTCTCCACGTCGGCGGTATCCTGCGAGGCGGTCAGCGCGGCGTGCAGCTTGTCGATGATCGGCTGCGGGGTGCCGGCGGGCGCGACGATACCCCACCAGTTGACGGCCTCGTAGGTCGGCACGCCGGCCTCGGCGACAGACGGTACGTCCGGCAGCACCTTGCTGCGCTCCTTGCTGCCGACGCCGAGCGCGCGCAGCTTGCCGGTCTTGATGTGCGGCGTGGTTTGCACGAGCGACGAGAACATCACCTTGGTGTGGCCGCCGACCACGTCGATCATGGCCGGGCCGCCGCCTTTGAACGGCACGTGCAGGATGTCGACGCCGGCCTCAAGCTTGAACAGCTCGGCGCCCAGATGCTGGAACGAGCCGACTCCGGCGGAGGCGTATTGCAGATCGCCGGGCTTCTGCTTCGCCAGCGCCACCAGTTCCTTGATCGAGTGGACCGGGAGGTCGGGATGGACCACGACCACATTCGGACCCGAGCCCATCACGCCGATCGGCGCGAACGCCTTGATCGGTTCGTAAGGCAACTTGTAGAGCCACGGATTGACCGCGTGGGCGAGGGAAATCACCAGGATGGTGTAGCCATCGGCGGGGGCCTTGGCGGCGATTTCGGTTCCAATCACGCCGCCGGCGCCGGCACGGTTGTCGATGATCACCTGCTTGCCGAGTTGTTGGCTGAGTTGTGTGCCGATCATCCGGCCGACCACGTCATTGCTGCCGCCGGGGGGGAACGGAATGATCAGCCGGACCGGCCGGTTCGGATAGTCCGACTGCGCCGAGGCCGAAGTGGCCAGCGCCACCAGCAGGCCCGCGGCGGTGAGCAGCAGGGAACGCAGTTTGGGCATGTTCTCTCCCCGATTGTTATCGTCGGTATAACACGCCCCGCCGCAACGGCGTGTGGTCACCGGTCCTGGCCGATTGTTCAAATTGCCGCAACCTTCACCGCCTGTCTATTCGGCCTTTTCATCAAGCGTGATGTCCCTGATCTGCCTGGTCCGGGCGTTGGCCGACAGGTTGTGTCCGGTCGCGACTTAACGTCCCTCGTATCAGGCCAATTCGCTTGGCCTGATCTAGGGGCAGGGGGTATGATCGCGGCAGCCAAGCCGCTCAACCCCGCAGGCCTGAAGTCTCATGAACTACGATACCAACTTCAAGTCGGTCAAAGATCAGGTTTCGGCCGAGGAATGGCAGGCGCGGGTCGAACTGGCGGCTTGCTACCGGCTGGTCGACCAATACGCGATGACCGACCTGATCTACAACCACATCACTTCGCGCATCCCCGGAACCGAACACCTGCTGATCAACCTCTATGGCCTGCTCTACAAGGAGATCACCGCGTCGAGCCTGGTGAAGATCGACGTCGAGGGCGAGATCATCGCGAAGCCGGACACCGACTACGGCATCAACAAGTCCGGCTACGTTATCCACGGCGCGATCCACAAGGCGCGGCCGGAGGTCAAATGCGTGCTGCACACCCACACCCGGGCCGGCATCGCCGTCTCGGCGATGCAGTGTGGGCTGCTGCCGCTGTCGCAGACCTCGATCCGTTTCGTCGGCCACATCGGCTACCACGACTACGAGGGGCCGGCGGTGGACCTCGACGAACGCGAGCGCATTGTCAGCGATCTCGGACCGCACGATGCGCTGGTCATGCGCAATCATGGCCTGCTCACCTGCGGGCCGAACGTGCAACAGGCGTTCAACACCATGTACCAGCTTGAACAATCCTGCCGATCCCAGGTGGACTCGATGGCTGCGCGCACCGAACTGACCATGCCGGGCGAGAATGTTCTCGCGCACACCGCGCACCTCTATCAGCCCGGCACCCGGCGCCCCTATGGTGTGCTGGAATGGCCCGCGATGCTCCGCCTGCTCGACGCCGAGCAGAAGAACTCCGGCTTTCCGCCGTATTGGCATTGAGCGGATGAAGCCTGCCGCGTTCGAGTATTCGCGTCCCGCCGATATCGACGAAGCCTGCGCGCTTCTTGCGGCCGATGATGGCGCGCGGGTGATCGCCGGCGGCCAGACGCTGGTGCCGCTGATGGCGATGCGGCTCGCGCGGCCAAGCCGGCTGATCGACATCGCACGCATTCCCGGCCTGTCTTATGTGCGCGACGAGGGCCGGGAAATCGCCGTCGGCGCCACGACCAAGCAGCATGTGATCGAAAGCGATCCGGTGGTCCGGTCGAAACTGCCGCTGCTCGCCAAGGTGATGCCGTTCGTCGGCCACACGGCGACGCGGGCACGGGGTACGGTCGGCGGTTCGATCGTCAACGGCGATCCGGCGGCTGAAATTGTGCTGGTCGCGGTGACGCTCGGCGCAACGCTGGTCTGGCGCGAGGGCGGCGAGAACGCGCCCATCGCCGCATCCGACTTTTTCCTTGGACCGATGGTCACAGCGTTACCGCTGACCGCGTGTCTTGCGGAGACTCGCTTCCCGGTCTGGTCCGACGCGCGGATCGGCGTCGGGTTTCATGAGGTCAACGCGCGGCAGAGCGATTTCGCCTTCGTGTCCGCCGCGGCGCAGGTCGCGCTCGATGGCGACGGCCGTTGCACACGGGCCGCTATCGGCATCGGGGCTGTCACCGCTGTGCCCTTCAGGCTCGAAGGGGTCGCGCAGTCGCTTCAGAGCCAGCGCTTCGACGAAGACAAGGTGCGCGAGGCGGTCAAAGCCGCAGTCGCCGACATCGAGCCGATGGCCGATCTGCACGCCTCGGCGGAATACCGCAAGCGCGTCGCGGTGACGATGGCGGCTCGCGCCATCGCCGACGCCTACCAGGACGCTTCGGGGCGCGCATGAAGGTCGAGCTCAACATCAACAATGCGACACACGCGGTCGAAGTCGAGCCGCGCACCAGCCTGCTCGATTGTCTGCGTGACAAGCTTCTGCTCACCGGCGCGCACGCCGGTTGCGAGCACGGTGTTTGCGGCGCCTGCACCGTTCTGGTCGACGGCGCAGCGGTACGCTCTTGCCTGATGTTCGCCGTGCAGGCCGACGGCTATGCCATCACCACCATTGAAGGTCTGGCGCCTGGCCCTGGCGAATTGTCGCCCCTGCAGGACGCGTTCTGCGAAACTCACGGCATGCAGTGCGGCTACTGCACGCCGGCGATGATCCTCGCCGCTCACGCGCTGCTGTCGAAAAATGCGCAGCCGACCCGCGAGGAAATCGTCGACGCCATCTCCGGAAATATCTGTCGCTGCACCGGCTATACGCAGATCGTCGAGGCCATCGCGCTCGCCGCCGAACGCATGCGCGGCCAGAACGATCCGGTGCGGCCATGAGTGTCCCCGGCAAGTTCCGTTTCGTATCGTCGGACCGCCGCGTGCGCGAGGATCGCCGCTTCGTCGTCGGCAAGGGCAACTTCGCCGCCGACATCGTGCCGCAGGGCGTCAAGCATGTGGCGCTGGTGACCTGTCCGCATCCGGCGGCGCGTATCGTTTCAATCGACAAGTCCGCCGCGCTGGCGATGCCCGGTGTGCTTTATGTGCTGGACGGCCCCGAGCTTGCCGGTGCGACCAATATGCTGGCGTCGGGTCTCGATACCCCGAACGTGCCGCGCTATCCGCTGGCGCTGAACGTTGCGCGCTACGCCGGCGAATGGGTCGCGGCGGTGGTCGCGGACAATCGCGCGCTCGCCGAGGATGCGGCCGAAGCGGTCGTGATCGATTACGAGACCTTGCCGTTCGTGCTCGACGCCGACGCGGCCTACGCCGGCGGCACGCTGGTGCACGAGGCGCACGGCTCCAACGTGCTGCTCGACCGTACGTTCACCTGGGGCGAGGTCGACAAGGATTTTGCCGCGAGCCCGCACACGTTCAAGCACCGCGTCAAATGGGGACGCAGCTCAACGGTGCCGATTGAGACCTTCGGCGTGACGGCAAGCTGGGACCCGTGGCGGGAAATTCTCGACATCTGGGCGTCGATCCAGATGCCGAAGTATCCCGATCAGACCGCGATGGCACTGAAAATCCCGATGTCGTCGGTGCGCGTGCACTACGACGTGGATGTCGGCGGCAGCTACGGCGTCAAGCGCGGCATCAAGCACACCATCCTGGTCGGCTATTTGTCGAAGCGGTTGGGCGTGCCGGTGCGGCTGATCGAGGATCGCCTGGAGAACATGCGCGGCGGCGACATGCATGGGCCCGAGCGGTTCTTCGACGTCGAGGTCGCCTTCGACGGCCAGGGCATCATCCGCTCCATGAAGATGCGCGCGCTGGACAATGTCGGCGCCTATGCCGGGCGCTCGCCATTCCAGCTCGGCAAACCGGTCGGCGCCATCGTCGGGCCATACAAAATCAAGAGTGTGCAATACCAGGCCATCGCCGTCGTCACCAACAAGACGGTGCAGGAGGCGGTGCGCGCGTTCGGCCAGTCGCCGACCAATTACGCGCTCGAACGCACGGTCGACGAGGTGGCAAACAAGCTGGGCCTCGACCGCCTGGAAATCCGCCGCCGCAACATGATCCGCCACGACGAGTTTCCGTATCTGATCCCAAGCGGTTCGGCCTACGATTCGGGCGACTACCACACGGTGGTGGACAAGGTGCTGGCGCACGCTGGCTATGATGAGTTGATCGCCGAACGCGAGCGCTTGCGCGCCACCGGCAAGCTGGCCGGCATCGGCATCGCCGCGTGCCTGGAGCCGTCCGGGGGCAACTCATCGTTCGAGCCGCTGCTCAATCCCAAGGTTGGCACCACCACCTGGATGGATTCCTGCCGCATCAGCGTCGATCTGGTTGGCTCGATTACCGCGACGATGCACACCACGTCGGCGGGACAGGGCCATGAAACCATGGTCGGCACTGTCGTTGGCGAAGTGCTGGAGGTCGATCCCGATCAGGTGCGCGTGGTGCGGGCCGACTCGCTCAACTCTTTGCCGAGCAATAGCCCGGTCGGCAGCCGCATGGCGATTATGCTCGGCGGCGCCGCGTTCCACGCCGCCAAGAAGATCAAGGACAAGCTCGTCGCCATCGCGGCGCACGATCTCGGCGTGCCGCTGGAGCGCGTCGCCTACAAAGACGGCAGCGTCTACGACACCACGGCGCCGGACCGCGCGCGAAGCTGGGCTGAACTCGTGACCATGGCGCACCGCCACATCCACAAACTGCCGGCCGGCATGGAGCCGGGCTTGTCGGTGAGCCACATCATGCCGGTGCCGATGGGCGGGGGGCTGCCGACCGCGGACGGCCGCGTCCAGATGTATCCCTGCTACTCGTTCGAATTCCACCTCATCCTGGTGACCATCGATCCCGATCTCGGCAAGCCGGAGATCAAGCGCTACGTCCTCGGCCACGATTGCGGCACGGTGATCAATCCGAAGATCGTGCGCGGCATGACCATGGGCGGCATTGCCCACGGAATAGGGGCGGCGCTTTACGAGGAGTTCGCGTACAACACGGATGGTCTGCTGGTGGCGCAGAATTTCATGGATTACCTGCTGCCGTCCGCCCACGAGGTGCCGCCGGTCGAGCTCGTGCATCACGAGACGCCGTCGCCACACACCGTATTCGGCCAGAAGGGCTCCGGCGAAAGCGGTTATCTCGGCGCGCCCGCCGCGGTCGCCAGCGCCGTCAACGACGCGGTGCGTCCGCTCGGCATTGTGATCAATTCGCTTCCTATCAAAGTGGCGCAGCTTGGCGATATGATCGCCCAAGCACTCGAAAGCAATGCGCGCGAAAAGCAGAAAGGCAACTAAGTGATTATCGACACGCACGGCCATCTGGTCCCGCCGGACCTCCTGAACACCATCCGCAAGGAAGCCTCGCGGTTTGCTTCGCTCCGCATTGCCGAAGACCCCGCCGGCCTGTCGCTGGCCTTCGGCAACGGCAAGCCGAGCCGGCCGGTGATGAAAGGCCTGAGCGACGTTGCGGGCCGTGTGGCGTGGATGGCCAAGCAGGGCATCGACAAGCAGGTCAACGGCGGCTGGCCAGACTGGTTCGCCAGCGAATTGCCGGCCGACGAGGGCGAGCGCTGGTGCACGATGTTCAACGAGGCGCTCCTGTCCGCCGCCCGGTCCGAACCGCGCTTCGTGCCGCTCGCCACCCTGCCGATGCAGGACGGCGCCCGCGCCGGCACGGTGCTGAAAGCCGCGATGGCGGCGGGCTTCCGTGGCGCCATGATCTCCACTTTGCCGCGCGGCATTGGCAGTGTGCTCGACGCGGCCGACCTCGATCCATTCTGGAAGGCTGCCGACGACACCGGCGCGGTGATCCATATCCACCCGGCGTTCGACGCGGGGGAGAGCCGGGTGCACGACTACGGCCTGGCCAACGGCGTCGGCCGCGTCAGCGATGCTGTGGTGGCGGTTTCGCGCATCGCCATGAGCGGCCATATCAGCCGCTACAAGAACGCGAAGGTCTTCGTTCCGATCGCCGCCGGCGGGCTGCCGCTGGTGGTCGGCCGCCTCAAGCGAAACCATGCCATTACGCCCGGCACCTCCGATCCGGCTGAGGCGTTGAGCTTGATGTACACCGACACCATCGAGCACGATCCGCGCGTGCTACGATTTGTCATCGAGATGATGGGAGCCGATCGTGTCATGCTCGGCTCGGACATGCCGTTTCCGATCGGCGACCACGAGCCGATGACCATCGTGAAGAATGCCGGACTGAAGCCGGAGCAGGTCGAGGCGATCAACGGCGGGACCGCGCAAAAGCTGTTCCGCATCAACTAAAATAAACCGGGAGGATCAGATGAACTTTCACAACACGCGGCTGCCGGCGCTCGCGCTCGCGGCCACAGCCTTCGTCATGGGCGCTATGGCCGACGCTCGCGCCCAGGCCGCCGACAAGCTGACGATCGTTATCTTCTCGCCGCCGTCGCTTGGCGCCCTGCTGCCGCCGGTAATCAAGGCGCAGAAGTTCGACATCGCGAACGGGCTCGACATCACCTTCGAGGAGCGCACGCCGGACGCCTATGCCACGCAGTTCAACTCCGGCGAATTCAAGATCGGCGGCAGCGCCTCGCTCACGACGCTCGGCCTTGCCGACGTGCGCGGCGTCAAGGTGAAGTACCTATTCAACCTGTTCGACTATTGGGGCGCGATCGTCACCTCGCGCGACACCGTCAAGACCCTGAAGGACCTCGAGGGCAAGGAACTGGCCGGCGCGCGCTCGACGACCAACTATCAGATGTCGGAGTTCTTCGAGAAGAAGGCCGGCGTCGACGTCGGCAAGATCAAGGTCGTTAACA
>JAPLPD010000322.1:13820-28776 GCA_026400395.1 Alphaproteobacteria bacterium
ACGCTCATGCTGGCCAAGAAGTCCACCATCCGCACCAGCGAGCTCAACATCGCCAAAACCTGGAAAGATTTCGGCGGCACGACCATTCCTTATCTCGGCGTTGGCGCCCACAGCGACTGGGCCGATGCGAACCCGGACAAGGTGCAGAAGCTCTATACGACCTACAAAGCGGCGGTGGAGTGGGTGCAGAAGAACCCGGACGAAGCCGCGCCGTTGCTCGCCAAGGGGGCTCCGGCGGACGAGCTCAAGGCGGTCGCCGCCATGATCAAGTCGAACGAGCGGCTGGCGATGAAGCTCACCAAGGCGGCTGACATTAAGAAGGACATCCAGGCGGTCTACAAGGCCGGCATGGAAATCAACTATCTGCCGAGCATGCCGTCGGATGCGACGATCTACGACAAGCCGCTGAAGTAATCGCCTCGGGCCGATGACGCTTAATCCAAGACTCCGACAGTTTCTCCAGGCGACCGCCAGCACCCTCGTGCTGCTGGCCGCCTGGCAGATCGCGTCCTATTTCTTTCCGCACTATCTGTTTCCGCCGGTGCAGGACATCGTCGTGCGCACGGTCCGCATTCTGGTCACCTGGCCCGAACTGAAGCAGGTGCTGGAAACCGCGATGCGGATTTTCGTCGGCCTCGCCGGGGCGTTCGTGCTCGGCAGCCTGCTGGCCATTCCGATCGGCCGCTATCCGAAGATCGAAAGCTACATCACGCCGTTCCTGGTGTTCCTGCAGGGTATTCCGGCGCTGTCCTGGGTCATCATTGCCATCATCTGGTTCCACGGCACCGAATTCCGCATCGCCTTCATCATGATCATCACCACGCTGCCGGCGTTCACCTTCCAGGTGCTGGATTCTTACCGCTCCATGTCGAAGGATCTGTTCGAGATGACCATGTCGTTTCGGCCGAGCGGCTGGACGCTGTTCCGCGTGCTGATCGTACCGACCATTCTCCCTGGCATCCTGACGGCATGGAAGATCAATCTCGGCAATGCCGCGCGCGTGGTGGTGGTGGCGGAGTTGGTCGGCGCCACCGGGGGCGTCGGCTACGAGTTGCTTCGCCAGCAGCAGTTGTTCGATATGGCCGGCGCGCTCGCCTGGACCATCCAGTTGGTGCTGTTCGTGCTGGTGGTGCAGCAGATCATCGTCTGGATCGAGAACTGGCTGCTGCGTTATCGGCCGGTCTCCGAGCGGGCAGCGTGACACCGATGCAGGAATCCGCCCCCGCGCCGCTGATCCGCTTCAGCAATGTCACCAAGGAATTTGCCAAGCCTGACGGCTCGGGCAGCTTCACGGCCGTCGATCGGCTGTCGTTCAGCATCGAGAAGGGTGAGATCGTCGCCGTTCTCGGCAAGACCGGCTGCGGCAAGTCGACCATGTTCAACCTGCTGGCCGGGCTGATCGAACCGACCAGCGGCAAAGTCGATGTGACCGGCCACGATCCGTTCCAGGATTTCAACGCCTTCCGCGGCAAGATCGGCATCGTATTTCAGAACGACCGGCTGATGCCGTGGCGGACCGCGCTCGACAACGTCGTGCTCGGCCTCGAAATCCTCGACGCCAGGCGCAGCGAGGCCGAGGTGATCGCGAGGCGCTGGCTGTCGCGGCTCGGACTGTCCGGACACGAGGGAGACTACCCGCACGCGCTGTCCGGCGGCATGCGCCAGCGGGTTTCGATCGCACGCGCGTTCGCCGTCGAGCCGGACATTCTGCTGTGCGATGAGCCGTTCTCCTCGCTCGACGAGATGACCGCGCGCGATCTTCGCGCCGAGTTTGTGCGGCTGGTGAAGCAGGCCGGCAAGACCGCTGTGTTCATCACCCATCACATCAACGAAGCGATGGACGTTGGAGACCGCATCATGGTGTTCCACCGTCCGGCGCGGATCGCCTACGAGGCGCGGATGGACGCGGCGTCGAAGGGGGCCGGCCGGCAGGCCATTCAGGACGAAATCCTGAAAGTCCTTTCGCTGGAGGCCGGCGAGGGGATGCCTCCGGTGCCTGCCGTCGTTGCATGACTGGGCAGGCCAGCGGTGCTGGCCGCATCCCCCCTGACCGTCAGGGCAGTAACTTCCGCGTTTCGGTTCCGACGGCCTGCGCCGCCGCCAGCGCGCTGAACGTCCGCCCGATCATGACCACCACAGGGCCCGGCAGCCCGGCTTCGGCCAGCCGTTCCGGCAACTCGGCGATGGTCGAAACCACGCGCGTCTCGTCGGGCCGGGTCGCGCGGGCCACCGCGACAGCGGGGGTGGCCGGATCGAGGCCGGCGGTGATCGCGCGGGCGGTGAGTTCGTCGATGGTCTTCACCGGCATGTAGATGATGCTGGTCGCGTTCGGATCGGCGAGGCTGCGCCAGTCGATATCCGCCGGCAGCGCGCCGTCGGCGCCGTGGCCGGTCACGTATTGCACCCGCCGCGCGTTGCCGCGCTGCGTCAGCGATATGCCGAGGCGGCTCGCCGCGCCCTGCGCCGCCGTGATGCCGGGAACCACCTCCACCGCGACATGGGCCTTGCGGCAGGCGGCGATTTCCTCGCCGGCCCGGCCGAAGATCATTGGATCGCCACCCTTCAGCCGCACCACGCGGCGGCCGGCCCGCGCGAGCCCGACCATCAGCGCGTTGATTTCGTCCTGCGTACAGGAGGGTGCATAGCCAGACTTCCCGACCAGCATCTTTTTGGCTTCGCGCCGCGCGAATTCGAGGATTTCCGGCGAAACCAGATCGTCGAACAGGATGACGTCTGCGGATTGCAGCGCGCGCACCGCGCGCAGCGTCAGGAGTTCCGGATCACCCGGCCCGGCGCCGACCAGGGTGACCGAGCCTCGGTCGGCGCGTTCGCGCTCCGCCTCGGCGGCCTTCAATAGACGCTCATAATCGGAGGCGGTCGGCTCATGTTCGGGATGCACGACCGCGTGCGCGGTGAAGATTTGCCAGAACCGGCGGCGTGCGTTGAACGAGAGACCGGAGTTCTTGACGTCGCCCCGCCAGCGGCGCGCAGCCTCCGCCCATTGGGCGAAACCGCGCGGGATCAGTGCTTCGAGCTTGGCGCGGATCGCCTGGCCGAACACCGGCGCGGCCCCGTCGGTGGAGATGCCGATCACCAGCGGCGAACGGTTGACGATGGCGCCGAACGCGAAGTCGCAAAACTGCGGCTTGTCGATCACGTTGACCGGAACGCCGGACGCCCGCCCGGCGTTGGCGAAATGCACCGCCTCTTCGTCGGTGTCACAGGCACCGATGGCGATCGCGGCGCCGCGGATGTCATCGACATACCAGGCGCGGCGGTGGATGAAGATCGAGCCGCGCGGCGGCTCTGTGGCCAGCGCCAGCAGTTCCTCGCATGGGGATGCTGCGTAGACTTTCACCTCGGCGCCGGCCGCCGAGAGCAGTTCCGCCTTCCAGGCTGCGGCCGCCGTGCCGCCGGCAACCACCGCGCGGCGTCCCTCCAGAGCAAGAAACACTGGCAACCGCGCCAGCGGTTCCATACGCGCCGGCATCGATTCAGACGGCGAGCGCGTGAGCATGACGTTCATGATTTACGATGCTCCTCAATTCCGGAAGGCAGGTTCCGCATTTTCCGCCCGCGCGAAGCGAGCGGCCGATGTCTTCCACGCTGGCAGCCTGACGTGAGCGCAATGCCTCATGGATTGAAGCAAGCCCCACGCCAAAGCAGGCGCACACCACCGGGCCGGAACCGCCGATGCTGGGCCCGCCGGCCATCTGGCGAAGATGGCCCCATTGCGGCGGCGCGTCGGCCTGACCGATGAACAGGGCTCCCTGGAGTCTTCCATCGACAAAAGCCGCGGCGCGGTAGATGCCGCGCTGGCGATCGACGTATTCGGTGAGCACGGCCTGCGGGAAAAGGTTCGGGGCGCGGTCGCGCCAGACCGACGGCGCATCGTCGGTGGCGAAGACAAGGCCGCTGGCGCCGGGCAGGGCGACGCGCGCCCAAAAATTTCCATCCGGCAATGTCAGTGGTTCATGGGCGAGGGCTAATCCGCGGTAAGCGAAGCTCACGGGCGTGACCGAGACGGGCGTTGCCTTCGCCTCGGGCTGACCGGAGAACGGATCGGTCTGGGGCGAAACCAGGTCGCCGATCCGTGCCGCCGAGGCGGTGGTGTCGCTCCAATGGATAGGGGCGAAAATCGAGCCGCATTGCTGGGACGCGGAAACCACGACCCTGAGCGTGCAGGCGCCGTGTTGCGATTGCACGCGGGCAAAACCGTTGTGCGAAAGCCTGTGCGCCTTGGCGTCGAGCGGGTGGATTTCCAGAAACGGCTCCGGCTTGTGCCCGCCGAGTTTCGGGCTCTGGCCGGAACGCGTCATGCTGTGCCACTGGTCGCGCAGCCTGCCGGTGTTGAGGCGGAGGGGATATTCGGCGCTGAGCGCCTCGCGCAAGGCGGGCGGCTCCGGCGCAATGAACCGAGCTTTCCCGTCGGGTGTGCTGAAGCCGCCTTCGGCGAACAGCCGCGCGGTGGTTGCCTGCCCCTCGCGCACCGGCCATTGCGCCGGCTCGAAGGCGTCGAACTCCTCTTCGGACATAATCGCCAGGCCGCCGAGATCGAACTTGCGCGCGCCGCCGTTCTCGAAGGCCGACAGCGCCGCGTGCTCGCGGAAAATATCGCCGGCGTTGTGATAGTCGAATGCGGCCTCGTGACCGAGATGGCGCGCCACCCCGGAGACGATCCACCAATCCGGCTGCGCGTCGCCAGGCAGCGGCAGAAACGCTCGCTGGCGGGATATGCGCCGTTCAGAATTGGTGACGGTGCCGTCCTTCTCGCCCCAGGCGGCGGCGGGCAGCAGAACGTGCGGTGAAGCCGAGACGGTGTCGTTGGTCAGCATGTTCTCGGAGACGACGAACATTTCGAGCTTCTTCAGCGCCTCGCGGACGGCGCCCGCGCGCGGCAGCGACATGGCCGGGTTGGTCGCCATCACCCACAGCGCCTTGATCTCGCCGCGCTCGATGGCCTGGAACATCTGCACGGCCTTGAGCCCTTCGCGCTCGGCCATGCGCGGCGCATTCCAGAACCGGCGAACGCGGTCGACCTCGCCTGGCGAAAAGCCCATGTGCGCCGCGAGCATGTTGGCGAGCCCGCCGACCTCGCGGCCGCCCATCGCGTTCGGCTGGCCGGTCAGCGAGAAGGGCCCCATGCCGATGCGTCCGATGCGGCCGGTGGCGAGATGGCAATTGATGATGGCGTTGACCTTGTCGGTGCCCTGCGCCGACTGGTTCACGCCCTGCGAGAAGCAGGTGACCGCTTTTTCATGGGCGCGGAACAGGTGGAAAAAGCGCGCCACCTCGCCCTCGTCGAGGCCGGTGGCGGCGGCGGTGGCCGCGGCATCCGGCGCGATCGCCTTGGCGCGGGCAAGTGCGTCTGCGAAGCCCGTCGTGTGCACGTTGATGTAGGTCTGGTCGAGCGCGCCGACATCCGCGAGGTGAACCAGCAACCCGGAGAACAGCGCGGTGTCGGTGCCGGGCTGGATCGCAAGAAACAGATCGGCCTCGCCGCCGGTCGCGGTGCGGCGCGGGTCGATCACCACGATCTTGGCGCCTCGCTCGCGGCGATTCTTCGTCATCCGCTGGTACAGCACCGGATGACACCAGGCGGTGTTGGAGCCCGTGAGTATGAGAAGATCGGCCTCGTCGAGATCCTCGTAGCAGCCGGGCACCACGTCCTCGCCGAAGGCCCGGCGGTGCCCGGCCACGGTCGAGGCCATGCACAGCCGCGAATTGGTGTCGACGTTGGCGGAGCCGAGGAACCCCTTCATCAGCATGTTGGCGACGTAGTAGTCCTCCGTCAACAATTGGCCGGACAGGTAGAAGGCCACGGCGTTCGGTCCGTCGCGCTCGATCACGCGGCGGAAGCCATCGGCGACAGTCGAGAGCGCGGTGTCCCAATCGACACGGGCGTGGCTGCCGTCAGCGCGTCGCAGCATCGGATGCAGCAGGCGCGCGCCGGTGCCGAGCGTTTCCTCGAGCGCAAAGCCTTTCGAGCACAGCCGGCCGAAATTCGCCGGGTGGTCGGGATCGCCGGTGGTGATCGTGCCGCCCGCGCCATCTGCTCGGGCCGACACGCCGCAGCCGACGCCGCAGTACGGACAAGCCGTGCGGATCGGAGGCGGCAGCGGCACGGGTGCGTGCATCAATACACGTCCGTCTGGTAGCGCCCGGCTTTCTTGAGTTCTGCCACGAAGGCGACCGCTTCGTTGGTCGAGCGTGCGCCGTGCGCCGCGACAATGTCGATCAGCGCGCGTTCGACGTCCTTGGCCATACGCTGAGCGTCGCCACAAACGTAAATGTGCGCACCGTCCGCGATCCACGACCAAAGCTCGCGGCCGACCTGCAGCATGCGGTCCTGCACGTAGAACTTCTCGTCGCCGTCGCGCGACCAGGCGAGCGACAGCCGCGTCAGCAGACCGGAATTCTTCATTCCGGAGAATTCGTCCTCGTAAAAAAAATCGAAGTCGCGCTTCTGGTGGCCGTAGAACAGCCAGTTGCGGCCCGGCGCCTTGGTCACCATGCGCTCGTGCAAGAAGGCGCGGAACGGCGCGACGCCGGTGCCGGGGCCGACCATGATGATCGGGACGTTGGCGGCGGCCGGCAGCCCGAACGCGTGGGCCTTCTGCACGTAGACGCGGAGCTTGTCGCCGGGCGCGACGCGGCCTGCGAGGAAGGTCGAGGCCACGCCCAGCCGCCGCCGCGCACCGATCTTGTAGCGCACGGTATCGATCGTGAGCGACACCCGGCCTTTGTGAACTTTGGGCGACGACGAGATCGAATAGAGCCGGGGCTGCAGCGGATCGAGCGATTCGAGAAAGGCTTCCGGGTCTGGGCGTGCGCTGGAAAAATTCTCGATCGCGGCCAGAACGTCGAGCGTGGCGGCGTCGCCGTCGGGGTCTTCGCCAGCGGCCAGCGCCTTCGCTTTCTTTCGGCGTTCACCGCCGGTAATGTACGAGAACAACTGGAACAGGTTGTCGGGCGCGGGCGACAGCGACACGCCATCAGTCAGCACCGCGCGCAACGTCCGCCCGCCGATCGGGAAGTCGGCCGGTGCACCGAGCGCTTTGATGACGGCCTCGACCAGACCGGGATCGTTGTGCGGATAGAGTCCGAAGGCATCGCCCACCGCGTAGTCCAGCCCGCATTCGGACAGATCGAATTCGATGTGCCAGGTCTCTTTCGCGGAGCCCGGCTTGTTCAAAAGCGCTCGCGAGATGAACACCGCCTCAACCGGATTGTCGCGCGACGTGCCGGCGGGCGCCTGAGGCGTCCCGGCGGCGGGCGAGGCGGCGTCCGGCGCCTTCGCAGCGACGGGTGCCTGCGCGGAGCCGATCTCAGCGTGCAGCGCCTTCAGCATTCGGGCGGTTTCCTTGACGCCCGGGACGCACAGGTTGAGCCGCGACTCTTTCTGGCTGAACAGCGCCTCCGCATAATCCTTGCAGTCATAACCGCACTGGCCGCAGTCCTGCTGGCCCATGGCAGCCATCATCTTGCGGGGTAGCGGGCGGCCCTCGGCGAGTTTCATGCGCTCGGCGATCGGCATGGTCTGGTCGTGCCAGGGCGCGCCGTCCTCCTCCTCGCCGCCGATTTGCACGCCTGGCATCAGGGCGGATGCTTCGTTGGGTGACAGTGCCGCCGCGTCGCCGTCGAGCAGGCCGGCGAAGAATCCTTTCAGCCAGACGCGCTGGTCAGCGGTGAACGGCGCGCCTTCCGGCACGATGGCGGAGAGCGGCGGGCGCATCGGCGAATTCATGGCGCGGCCCCGGAGAACATTTCGGTCAGCGCCGGAATCTCGTGGCGGCGAGTGAACGCCTGGAAGCTCTCGTCACGCGACGACCGCCGCGTGAGGTAAATCTTGAGCATGCGTTCGATGGTGGACGGGGCATCCTCTGCCTTCACGTCACGGATGACCTCCCGGGCGAGCGCGGCGTCCGGCCCAAAGCCGCCGCCGACCAGGATGTGGTAGCCCTCGATGGCATCGCCGTCTTCCGAGGTCTGCACCTTGCAGGCGAGCAGACCGATGTTGCCGATGTAGTGCTGCGCGCAGGAGTGATGGCAGCCGGTCAGATGGATGTTGACCGGCCCGTCCAACTCGACGCGGGCCTCGCACCAGCGCGCAATCTCCTCGGCGTGCCGCTTGGTGTCGGAGGCGGCGAACCGGCAGCCGGTGTTGCCGGTACAGGCGACGAGGCCGGCGCGGATCGAACTCGCCTTGGTGGTCAGCCCGAGTTTCTCGATGGCGGATTCGGCAGCCGCGACCTTGCACTCCGGGATGCCGGAAATCAGCAGGTTCTGCCAGACCGTGAGCCGGACATCGCCGTCGCCCATCTGCTGGGAGATTGCCGCCAGACCGCGCATCTGCGCGGCGGTGAGCTTGCCGACCGGCAGAACCACGCCGATCCAGTGCAGGCCCTTCTGCGATTGGCGATGCACGCCGATGTGGGCCGAGCGGTTGGCCACCGGCCGCGGCATGACGGCTTCGCCAGCGACGTGGGTGAGCGGGAAGCCGAGCTTCTCCTCGACCAGGGCGAGGTACTTGTCGAAGCCCATGGCGTCGAGCACGTACTTCATCCGCGCCTTGTTGCGGTTGGTGCGGTCGCCGTGTTCGCTGAACACGCGCACGATCGCGTCGGCAACCTTGGTTGCATCCGCCGGCTTGACGATCACGCCGGTGTTGCGGGCAAAGTCGTGGTGTCCGGTGATGCCGCCGAGCGCGAGGCGAAACCAGACGCCCGGTTCGATGCCGAAGCCGTCCTTCACCGCGACGGCCTGGAAGCCGATGTCGTTGGTGTCCTCCAGCGCGGCGATCATGCCGGCGCCATCGAAGGCGACGTTGAACTTGCGTGGCAGGCCGTACAGTCCGCGCTCGTTGAGAATGTGATGGTGCCATTCGCGGGCGTAGGGGCGGGTGTCGATCAGTTCCTGCGGATCGATGCCGGCGGTCGGCGTGCCGGTGACGTTGCGGATGTTGTCTGCGCCGGAGCCGCGCGAACTCAGGCCGAGGTCCAAGATGCCTTCGAGCACAGGAACCGCGTTCTTGGCCTCGATCTCGCGGATCTGCAGATTGGCGCGCGTGGTGACGTGCGAATAGCCACCACCGTAACGCGTGGCCAGCTCGGCGAGCCCCGTGAGTTGCCAATGCGTCATGATGCCGTTCGGCATGCGGAGCCTGCACATGTAGGAGTTCTGCGCCGGCGACACGTAGAAAATGCCGTAGTATTTCCAGCGGAAGGTGTCCGCGGGCTTGGGAAATTCGTTGGCGGCAGCCTGTTCCTTCAGCCGCGCATAGGCGTCGAACGGGTGTTGCTCGCACTTGATCTTCTCTTGTTCGTTGAGTTTACCGCCACGCGCGACGGTGGCATCCTGGGCGCGCAGGTGTTCGGCGTCGGGTCCGGACGGCGCCGCCGCCGCCGGCTTGCCGCCGCCGCGCCCGGCGCGCGCGATCTGCAGGCCGGAGGTGAAGCCCTCCAGGTAGCGTTTCTGCTCCGGTGAAAAATCGCCCGACATCTGCGTTTATCCCGCCGGCTTTCCGTAGGCTTCGCCGATCATGAAATCGGAGAGCGTGGTGTAGGCGCTGGTCCAGGTCGCCGCGGCTTCCGGCGTCCACGACGCGCCGAGGCCACGCTCCATCGTCCACAGCAGCGCCGCGCCGACCGAGGCGTAATGGTCCGGCTTCACCCCATACTCGACGTGTCTCTTTGCCAGCGCGCTCACCGCCGGCAGGATCGTCGGCAGGCTGTGCAGCGCGCTGATCACGACGGCGAGCGTCGCCATCAGCTTGCGGCCTTGCTCGGCGATATCGCCCTTGAATAGCGGCCGCACGTCCGGCGCGATCTCGAACAACCGGCCGTAAAACATGCCGGCCGCCGCCGTGCTGATCGGCCGGACCTGCTCGAAGGTCGATTGCACCAGGTCGATCTCGTCTGACGTCATGACAGAGCCCCCATCATGCCGCTTCGACGAAGTGGTGCCGCTCGTAGAGGAAATCGAGCACGCGCTGGCGGCATTTCAGGTAGGTCGTGTCGCCGGCGAGCGCGAGGCGCTTGCGCGGGCGCTGCAGCGGCACGTCGAGGATTTCGCCGATCCGCGCGGCCGGTCCGTTGGTCATCATGACAATGCGGTCCGACAGCAGCACGGCCTCGTCCACGTCGTGGGTGATCATCAGCACGGTGTTGCCGAGCTTTGTGTGGATTGCCATCACCGAGTCCTGCAGGTGCGCCCGGGTCAGCGCGTCGAGCGCGCCGAACGGTTCGTCGAGCAGCAGCACCTTCGGCTCCATGGCGAGCGCGCGGGCGAGACCGACGCGCTGCTTCATGCCGCCGGAAATCTCCGACGGCCGTTTGTCCTTGGCGTGGGCCATCTGCACCAGATCGAGATTGTGCATGATCCAGTCGTGGCGCTGGATCTTGGTCTTGGTGCCGGAGAACACCTTGTCGACCGCGATCTTCACGTTGGCGTAGACGGTGAGCCAGGGCAGCAGCGAGTGGTTCTGGAACACCACGGCGCGGTCCGGACCCGGATCGTTAACCTCCTTGTTCTCCAGCAGGATTGCGCCTGACGACACCGGCAACAGGCCGGCGACGAGGTTGAGCAGGGTGCTCTTGCCGCAGCCGGAGTGACCGATGATGGATACGTATTCGCCCTTCTCGATGCCGAGGGTGATGTCCTTGAGCACCTCGGTCTCGGCCGAGCCGCGCTTGAAGCTTTTGTCGACGTGGTCGATCTTCAGATAGGGATAGGCGGGCATGGTTGTTCTCCTCAGTTGGCCGAGGTGCCGCGAGTAACGAAGGTTGCGACCGCGGCGACGATGCGGTCGAGCACGAATCCGACGCCGCCGATGTAGACAAGGGCGACCACGATGTCGGAGAGCTTCGAGGAATTCCAAGCGTCTCAGATGAAGAAGCCGATGCCGACACCGCCGGTGAGCATTTCCGCCGCGACGATGGCGAGCCACGACAGGCCGATGCCGATCCGCAGCCCGGTGAAAATGTAAGGCGCAGCCGACGGGATCATTACCTTGATGAAAAACTCGGCCGGGTTGAGCCGCAGCACAGCCGCCACGTTGCGGTAGTCCTGCGGGATGTTGCGGATGCCGACGGCGGTGATGATGATGATCGGCCACACCGCCGTGATGAAGATGACGAAGATCGCCGACGGCTGGCTGTCGCGGAACGCCGCCAGCGAAATCGGCAGCCAGGCGAGCGGCGATATCGTGCGCAGAATCTGAAAGATCGGATCGAGTCCGCGCATGGCCCAGACCGATTGGCCGACCAGCGTGCCGAGCAGGATACCGACGACGGCGGCAAAGCCGTAGCCGATGGCGACGCGCTGCAGCGAGGTCAGGACGCGCCAGCCGAGGCCGATATCCTGGGGGCCGGCGATAAAGAACGGATCGACGATGAGGTCGTAGGCTTCGGTCCTGATTTTGGAGGGCGACGGCAGTGTCGCGCCGGGCTTGGAGCACAGGATCTGCCAGACCACCAGGATGAGGCCGATCATGAGGATCGGCGGGATCACGTTGGCGGCGATGTTCTTTGCGTTGGGAATGACCTTGCTGGTTATGAAGCTTGGCTTCGGCGTCGGCAATCGCACCACTTCGCCGGCCGGCAGCGGAGCGGCTGTGGCATTCTCGGTCTTGAGGGCGTGCATGTTCATCGACTTTCTCCGTCAGACGTTTGCGGGCCGCTTCACCGGAAGCGGCCCGCGCTTGCTCACACCTCGACGCGTTTGATCGAAAGGCTCTTGAGATAAGCGGTCGGGTTCGCCGGATCGAAGATCTTGCCGTCGAAGAAGGTCTCCTTGCCGCGCGAGGGCGAGGCGGGGATGTCCGCCGCCGGCACCGACAGCTCCTTGGCCGCTCCGCGCCAGAGGTCTTCGCGATTGACCTTGTTCACCAGCGCTGTGACGTCGGTGGTCGGCTCGAACTTGCCCCAGCGGATGTCTTCGGTGACGAACCAGGCGTCATGGCTCTTGTACGGGTAGGAGGCGTGGTCGCTCCAGAACTTCATGAACTGCTTGGTGTTCTTCTCGACCCGGCCGTTGCCGTAGTTGATGTCGCCCTTGGCGCGGCCGACGATGTCGGCAACCGGCACGTTGAACCATTGACGCTTGCCGACGATGGTCGACATTTCTTCCTTGTTTTCCATCTTTTCGCACTACTGCTGGGCTTCGAGCACAGCCATCAGCAGCGCCTTGGCGGCGTTCGGGTTCTTGTCGACCCAGTCGGCGCGCAGGCCGAGCGCCTTTTCCGGATGCTTCGCCCAGATTTCGCCGGTGGTGCATGCGGTGAAGCCGATGCCCTGGTTGACGAGCTGTTCGTTCCACGGCTCACCGACGCAGAAGGCATCCATGTTGCCGACCTTCATGTTGGCCACCATCTGCGGAGGCGGCACCACGATCGTCGAAACATCCTTGTCGGGATCGATGCCGGCCGCCGCGATCCAGTAACGAATCCACAGATCGTGGGTGCCGCCCGGGAACGTCATCGCGATGTTGACCTTCTTGCCGTCGGCGATTTTCTTCGCAAACGCGGCCTTCAGCGCGGACGCGTCGGCGGTGACCTTGAGGTCCTTGTATTCGTTGGAGACCGAAATCGCCTGCGCATCGAGGTTGAGGCGCGCCATGATGTACATCGGCGTCGGCACGTTGTTCTGAGTGACCTTGCCGGCGGAAATCAGGTACGGCATGGGCGTGAGGATGTGAGCGCCATCGATTCCGTTGGAGCCGCCGCCCAGAACCAGATTGTCGCGCGTCGCGCCCCACGAGGCCTGCTTGGCGACTTCGACATCCGGCATGCCGTATTTCGCGAAGATGCCCTTTTCCTTGGCGATCACGAGCGCCGAGGCGTCCATCAGCGCGATGTAGCCGAGCGTCGCCTTGGTCACCTCAGGTCCGGCGGCCTGCGCAATGTGCGTGCCGAACGGAAACTGCGTCTGTACGGCGCCGAGCAGCGCGGCGGTGCCGGCGCTGGCCTTGAGGAATGTGCGTCGGCTGATGCCCTTGTTGCGGCTCTTGGTGGTCATTGTCTCTGTTGTCCTCTCTGGTTCGAAACTGTTGCTCGCGCCCGACTGGCTTCCCGCTTTGGCCAACAAAAAAACCGCAGCCTGAAGTCGGCTCTTTCAGCCTCCCAGGTCAGCGGCGTTGCCTTGTGGCCCGTCATTGGACCGGACATCGGATTCACATCCGTTGTCGTCTGGTCTTTATCAAATCAAGTGTCATGCCAGTCCGGACGGGTTCCAAACGGGCAAGCGTTTCCAATGGCTTGGGCCTGCCTTCGGCAATTGTGGCGAATCACTTCGCGGCAAAATGGCTGCTCGCCAAGCCCGCACGATGTTGAATTTTTATGCAGTGCAAAAAAATAGGCAGGCGCGTGAATCAGGAGATTGGCACGCGTCCAATCCGCCACGACGCAAGATGCCCGGCGACATTGCCCGGGTCGAACGCGGGGCCGGCGAAGGCGTCGACTTTGCCGTTCGGCCGAGGCGTTGCCTCCGTGGCTCCCAGCGCCGCGTCATAGAGGTCGGGCCGGAACACGCCCATGGCGGCCCGGCACATGTCATCGGATAGCGGCGCCTGGCCCCAGCGGACCATCTGCGCATAGAGCCAAGCGGCTTGGGCGGGGTCGGGCCGGCCGGCGCCTTCCCGGCCGATCATCAGATAATTGGCGTCGGTTCGGATGGCGCCATCGGGTGAAACCTTGAGGCGGCCGTCGAGGGTGCGGCGGATCACCTCGGCGGCAACGCCGATGCGCTTCGGCGCCGCCAGGATCGCCGCCACCTCGTCGCGGTTTTCGACCTCCTCGACGAACGCGGCGGCGCGCGCGTGCGCACGCACTAGCTTGGCCAGCACCTCGGGGTTTTCCCGCGCCTTGCGGCTCTGGAACGCCAGCACCTTCTCGGCGGCGCGCGGCAGAATCTCGGAGACGAAATGCAGGATGAGGCCGATGCCGAGATCGACGGCGACGGAGTTCCACGGCGCGCCGACGCAGAACGCATCGACATGCTTGTTGGCCAGGCTCTCCACCATATAGGGCGGCGGCAGCACCACGAGCCGGACGTCCTCGTCGGGATCGACGCCGCCGGCCGCCATCCAGAATCGCAGATGATAGTTGTGCGTCGAGAACGGGAACGTCATGCCGAAGGTCAGCGGATCGTGGCCGCGGGTCTTGCGGGTGGCCACCACCTTCGCCAGCGCGCATGCGGTCACCATCGGATCGGCGATGTTGCCGTCGGCGGCGGCCGCGATCGAGGCATAGAGCGCCGGCGACACGGTGATGGCGTTGCCGTTGATGCCAAGCGAGAACGGCGCCACGATCGGCACCTTGACGTGGCCGAGCCCGAGGCTCGATGCGATCGCCACCGGCGCGATCAGATGGGCGGCATCGAACACGCCGATGTTGAGCTTGTCGCGCACGTTTGCCCACGACACCTCGCGCACGAGATCGACGTCGAGCCCCTCGGCGGCGGTGAAGCCCTTATCGACCGCGACGATCAGCGCGGTGGCGTCGCAAAGCGGAATGAATCCGATGCGCAGACGGTTGTCGTTCATTTGAACAGCTCCGCAGCGGTGATCACCGATTGCGCCACTTCGGCGATCTTCTTGTTCTCGTTCATCGCGGTCTTGCGCAGCATCGAGTAGGCGGTTTCTTCGGTCAGGTTCTTCGCTTTCATGAGGATGCCCTTGGCGCGGTCGATCACCTTGCGCTCTTCGAGTGCCGAGCGAGTGCCGAGCGGGTGCGGTCGAGTTCGTCTTGCAGCCGTGAGAACGCGTTGAAGCGGGAGATGCACAGGTCGAGGATGTTCTGCACGCGTTCCTTGCGCAGCCCGCCGACGATGTAGGCGGAGACGCCGGCGTCGACCGCGGCCTCGATCGAGGCGGCGTCGCTCTGGTCGACGAACATGGCGACCGGCCGCCGTACGGCGCGGCTGACCTGGAACATCTGCTCCAGCACGTCGCGGCTCGG
>JAPLPD010000347.1 GCA_026400395.1 Alphaproteobacteria bacterium
ACGTGGGGCAGTCCGGGGCAGCCGTCCTGTCATTAGTCTCAGGTCAAACCACGAACGAAGTCCACGGATTTTCCACGAGTCGAAGCGTCATCTTCTGGTTTCGTTCTGCCGGTACTTGCCGAGTAGGTCGGTAGGGCGACTGCAAAAAGCCCAGAAAATGCAGGAAAAGATGGTGGGCGCTATAGGGATTGAACCTATGACCTCTCCCGTGTGAAGGGAACGCTCTCCCGCTGAGCTAAGCGCCCGAACCGGCTGCGTTGTAAGAACCCAGTGCAAGCCGTGTCAAGGAAATGCAAAAACGAAAGCGGCCGCCGGGGCGGCCGCTTTGTCATATAGGCGGTTAAATCAACGGGCCGGCGGCCAGGGTGAAGCCGGGGCGGGGGCCGGCGACGTAGGCGCGGGCTCCGGCGCCATAGCGGTCGGCGCCGGGCGTGGAGCGGGCTTTTTCTTCTGGGCCGCCGGGGGCGTGCCGCCGGCGGGCTGCAATTCCACGAATACCGGGTTCGGCACCAGGCGCGGCTCGTCGCCGCCGTCTGGCGATGTGACCGCCCGGACCGGAACCGTCTGCGGTTGATAGCCCGGCAGGGAGAAACTCACCGTGAACTCGGTGGAGGTCATGGCCTGGGTGCAGGGCGTGCGGCAGGATTGGCCAAGAGACGTGCGGGCTTCGGCGCCGGCCGGCTCGGATTCGAACTGCATGGTGGTCGCTGCGGGCGCCGATTTCATGAAACTCGGCGTATCGAACTGCATCCAGTTCGGCAAACTGGAGCAGGCAGCGAGACTGAAACTGCAGGCTGCGATCGCGACAACTCGTTTCATGACTCGATCCACTCACTCGGCCAAACGGCCGTTTTACAACTCACTCGGAGGCAATGGTGAGGCCGGACAATGTCCCTCGCCAAGCATCCCACAGCCGGCTCATCGCCGGCGGCAATGTCCCACGACCAGTGTGCGCCGATAACAGTAAATTATGACTTAAACTTTAGCTTTTGCAGGACATTGCGCCGGTTCCGATCAACGGACCGCCGGCACGACCTCCAAAACGGCCGCCGCGAGCGCGTCGTAATGACTGATCAGCCGGTCGGCGCCCAGTTGCCCGATCGGCGTTTCGCTGTAGCCGAAATCGACCGCCACCGCCGGAATGCCGGCGGCGCGCGCGGTGGCGATGTCGGTGCCTGAATCGCCCACCATGACCGAGCGGCGGATGTCGCCGCCGGCCGCCAGGATGGTCCGACGCAGGATTTCCGGGTTTGGCTTCTGGATCCGGAAGGTGTCCTGCCCGCAGATAGCGGTGAAGCGCCTGGTCAGGCCGAGAGCCTCGAGCAACAGCCGCGACAACCCTTCGAGTTTATTGGTGCAGACCGCCAGCCGGTAGCCGGCGGCGTCCAGATGGTCGAGCGCCGCATCGAGCCCGGGAAACGGCTGCGAATGGTCGGCGATGTGGTCGGAGTAATAGGCGATGAAGTCGGCGAACATCCGGTCGACCATGCCGGGGGAGAAGGCTCGCCTTTCGCGGGTCAGCCCGCTTTCGATCATCGCGCGGGCGCCAGCGCCGATCATGTCGCGCGCCTCCGCGTAGGGCACCGGCGGCAGCCCTTCGCGCGCGAACACGACGTTGAGGGTAGCGATCAGGTCGGGGGCGGTGTCCACCAGGGTGCCATCTAGGTCGAAAACGACTGTGAGTGCTGTCATGCTTCCGGCTATCCAAGGAGGCTGAAACACGGCTAAAACCCCGCATCGGGACGCGGGCCTTCATGGACATCGAAGCACAGAAACGTCAAGCGGCGGCGGTCGCGGTCGAATGGGTGCGGCCGGGCATGCGGCTTGGCCTCGGCACCGGCTCGACGGCCAAGCATTTCGTCGAACTGCTGGCCGAACGGGTGCGCGGCGGGCTCAAGGTCGTCGGCGTGCCGACGTCGGAGGTGACCCGCGCCGACGCACAGCGCCTGGGCGTGCCGCTGACCACCCTCGACGAGACTCCTGAGTTGGACATGACCGTCGATGGCGCAGACGAGATCGGGCCGGACCTCACCCTGATCAAAGGAGGCGGCGGGGCGCTGCTGCGGGAAAAGATCGTGGCGGCTGCGTCCGCCCGCATGGTGGTGATCGCCGACGAGAGCAAATGGGTTGCGACACTCGGCCGCTTTCCGCTGCCGATCGAGGTCATGCCGTTCGGCCTTGCTGCCACGCGGCGGGCGGTCGAAGCCGCCGCGCTCGCGGCCGGGTGCCCGGGTCCCGTCAAGCTTCGTCAGGGCAAGGACGGCCACGCTTTCGTCACGGATGGCGGGCACTGGATATTGGACGCATCGCTGGAGCGGATCGTAGATGCCAAAGCGCTGGCGGACCGGCTATTGAACATCCCTGGCGTCGTCGAGCACGGTCTCTTTATCGGGCTCGCCCAAGCCGTCATACTCGCGGGTCCGGCCGGCGCCCGCGTTATCGAGCGCTCGTAACCACGAGCAAGTTGGAAGAACAGCCGACCTCAAGGAGTAACTCCACCATGAACGTCCGTTTCATTGCCCGCGCCATTGGCGCCGCGGCCATCGCCTGCGTGGTTTTACAAGGCGCTTCGATCGAGGCCGCGCGGGCGCAACAGCCGCCGACAGCCGCCGCCATCGGGCTCGCCGCGCAGCTCCTGGAGATCAAGGGCGGCCTTGCCGCATTCGATCCGGCCGTCGATGGCGTCATCATCAGCCACCGCAACACTTTGCTGCAGATCAACCCAAATCTGGCCAAGGACATTGACGCCGTCGTCGTGATGATGCGCGCGGACAGCCCGGCGCGCCGCAAAGAGATGCAGACCGAGATTGCCAAGGGGTACGCCAGCGCGTTCTCCGAGCAGGACCTCAGGGACATCATCGTCTTTTACAAGACTCCATTGGGCAAGAAGATGGTGGAGAACGAACCGAAGGCTGGCGAAGAATCGACCAGCCGCGCCGCCGCGTGGATCGAAAAGTACGCCGAGGCGATGATGCAGCGGATGCGGGCGGAGATGAAGAAGAAGGGCCACACCGAGTTCTGAGCGCGCTGCGGCCGGTTCATACGAGGCAGAGAAATGTCTGACGAGGTCGATCTGTTCGTTATCGGCGCGGGTTCGGGCGGCGTGCGCGCCGCCCGCATCGCGTCCGGCTATGGCGCAAGCGTCATGATCGCCGAGGAGTATCGCGTCGGCGGGACCTGCGTGATCCGCGGCTGCGTGCCGAAGAAGCTCCTGGTCTATGCCTCGCGCTTTCACGAGGAGTTCGAGGACGCGGCCGGATTCGGCTGGACATTGCCGGAGCCGAAGTTCGACTGGGCGACGTTGATCGCCAACAAGGACAAGGAAATCGACCGGTTGGAAAAGGCTTATACTTCCAATCTCGAGCGCTCCAAGGTCAAGATCGTCAAAAGCCGCGCGGTGCTGACCGATCCGCACACCGTCAAGCTATTGGCCACCGGCGAAACCGTGCGGGCCAAGCGCATCCTGATCGCGACCGGTGGCGCGCCCTCGCTCGGCAAGGACATCGAGGGCCATGAGCATGTCATCTCGTCCAACGAGGCTTTGCATCTTAAAGAGCTGCCCAAGCGAATCCTGATCCAGGGTGGCGGCTACATCGCCGTCGAGTTTGCCGGCATCTTCAACGGGCTCGGCTCCGAGGTGACGCTGGTTTATCGCGGCGACAACATCCTGCGCGGCTTCGACGAGGAGGTGCGCAACCACCTGCGCGCCGAGCTGGAAAAGCGCGGCATCAAAATTCTGACCAAGAAGATCGTCGAGGGGATCGAGAAGGTCGATCACGGTCTCGACGTCTGCCTGTCGGGCCACGATCAGATCGTCGTCGATCAGGTGATGTTTGCGACCGGACGCCGGCCGAACGTCAAGGGTCTCGGTCTCGAAGCCGCGGGCGTGAAGCTCGACGAGCGCGGCGCCATCGCGGTCGATGAATTCTCCCAGACCAACGTGCCGCACATCCACGCGGTCGGCGACGTCACCGACCGCATCGCGCTGACCCCGGTGGCGATCCGCGAGGGACATGCCTTCGCCGATACGGTATTCGGCAAGAAGCCCGTGCGGGTCGATCACGCCAATGTGCCGACCGCGGTGTTCTCCGAGCCAGAGGTCGGCGTCATCGGCCTGACCGAGGCGCAGGCCTGCGACACGCTTGCCAAGGTCGACATCTACAAGACCTCGTTCCGGCCGATGAAGGCGACGCTGTCGGGCCGCGACACCCGGGTCTTCATGAAGCTCGTGGTCGACGGCACCAGCGACCGCGTGGTTGGCGCCCACATTATCGGGCCCGACGCCGGCGAGATGATCCAGTTGATCGGCGTCGCGGTGCGGCTGAAGGCCACCAAGGCCGATTTCGACGCCACCATGGCGGTGCATCCGACCGCCGCCGAAGAGCTGGTGACCATGCGCGAGAAGTTCGCCACCCACGTCCGGCAGGCGGCGGAGTAGGGGCCGGGCAGGCCGGAATAGCTTTGCGTTGTCAGGTGTTTCCTCGATATTTCTCGGGTTTCAGGTGTGGCGTTGGCGCCGCTGGATATTCCGTGCGCTGCTCGCTATAAGTGCTCGTCCCGACACGTGAAATTCAAACGGAGTGGTGCGTCTTGGTCGATCGGTGGACGCGTGACAGCTGGCGAAGCAAGCCGATCGTCCAGGTGCCGGAGTATCCGGACCAGGCGGCGCTGCAAGCCGTCGAGAAGCAACTTGCGAGCTATCCGCCGCTGGTGTTCGCGGGCGAGGCGCGCAACCTGAAGGACCTGCTCGGGCGCGTCGCGTCCGGCGAAGGTTTCCTGTTGCAGGGCGGCGACTGCGCCGAGAGCTTCACCGACCCGAGCGCCAACAACATCAGCGCCAACAACATCCGCGACTTCCTGCGCGTGTTCCTGCAGATGGCGGTGGTGCTCACCTACGCCGCCGCGATCCCGGTGGTGAAGGTCGGCCGCATCGCCGGCCAGTTCGCCAAGCCGCGTTCGTCGCCATTCGAAAAGAAGAACGGCCAGGAACTGCCGAGTTACCGTGGCGACATCATCAATGGGCCGGAGTTCAGCCCCGCCGCGCGCGCGCCCGACCCGGCGCGGCTGATCGAGGCGTTCCGCCATTCGGCCTCGACCTTGAACCTGATCCGCGCGCTGACCCACGGCGGTTACGCCAGCCTCGGCCGCGTCCATCAGTGGCTGCTCGACATCGACCCGAAGTCGAGCAAGCGTTATATCGAACTGGCCGACCGGATTTCCGAAGCGCTGGCCTTCATGCAGGCGTGCGGCCTCGATCTCGAGAAGCATCCGGAGCTCAAGACCACTGATTTCTATACGAGCCACGAGGCGCTTCTGCTCGGCTACGAACAGGCGCTGACCCGCGAGGACTCCACGCGGCCGGGAACCTGGTGCGCCACGTCGGCTCATATGGTCTGGATCGGCGACCGCACCCGGCAGCTCGATCACGCCCATGTGGAGTTCTGCCGCGGCATCATGAATCCGCTCGGCCTCAAGTGCGGTCCGTCGTCCAAAACGGACGACATGCTCCGCCTGATGGACGTGCTCAATCCGCAGAACGAGGCCGGCCGGCTCACGCTCATCGTTCGGCTCGGCGCCGACAAGGTCGGCGAAATGCTGCCGCAGATGATCCGCGCGGTGAAGCGCGAGGGCCGCTCGGTGGTCTGGTCGTGCGATCCGATGCACGGCAATACCATCACCGCGACCACCGGCTATAAGACCCGCCCGTTCGACCTGATCCTCAAGGAGGTGAAGTCGTTCTTCTCGATCCATGCGTCCGAAGGCACCCATGCCGGCGGCGTCCATCTCGAGATGACCGGGCAGAACGTCACCGAGTGTACCGGCGGCGCCCATGCGATCACCGACGAGGGCCTGAACGCGCGCTACCACACGCTGTGCGATCCGCGCCTCAACGCCGAGCAGGCCATCGAGATGGCTTTCCTGATGGCCGATCTTCTGAAAGCCGAGCGCGCCTCCCGCGCCAAGCCGTTGCCGGCGGTGTCCGGCCTCTGACAACAACGGCGCAAACGTGCTGCGGCTTTTCAAGGCGACCATCAACAGCTGGAACGGCCTGCGCGCGGCGGCGCGCAGCGAGGCGGCATTCCGCGAGGAAATCGCTGCGCTGATCGTGGCGGTGCCGTTGGCCTTCCTGGTCGCCACGGACACTTGGCGCCGCGTTTTGTTGATCGGCGTCATCGTGCTGCTGATGATCGTCGAACTGCTCAACACGGCGATTGAAAAGCTGTCCGATCACGTTACGCCGGACCATCACGTCGCCATCGGGCGGATCAAGGACATGGCGTCGGCGGCGGTCGGGCTAGCGCTGCTGCTGTGCGGCGTGGTCTGGCTGGTGGCGCTTGCCGAGCGCTTCGGTTTCCTGTGATTGCGATGGCGGGCCCGGACGCGTAAATCAGCACTATGAACGCCCGTCCCGCCGACAGCCTGAAGATCGCCCTGGCGCAACTCAATCCGACGGTCGGCGACGTCGCCGGCAACGCCGAGAAGGCGCGCCGCGCCCGCGACGAGGCGGCCCGGCTCGGGGCCGATGTGCTGGCGTTTCCCGAACTGTTCATCGCCGGCTATCCGCCGGAAGACTTGGTGC
>JAPLPD010000344.1 GCA_026400395.1 Alphaproteobacteria bacterium
CGTGGCCGAGAAGGCAGTCGGAATCATTCTCGCTTTCCTCCTCAAGGAAGGCCCTTCCGACAAAGTTTAGATGCTCATCAATAAGATGCCGGGTGCGGAAGCCGTCATGCAGACCGTTTCGAGCGATGGAGGTTTCAGCATGGGCGGAGTCATGGGCGTCGGAACCAAGTTGATGGCCGCCGGACTCGGCATGCATCAGATGCAGGGCGTCACCGGAGAGTTGCTCGCCTACGCGCGCGAAAAGCTGGGCGAAGACGCGGTCGGCGAGATCGTCGGTTCGATCCCGGGCCTCGGCCAGTTCATCTGACGGGATCCGGAGAATGACCTATCCCGTTGGCGAGATTCCTGGGCTTGGGCCTGACACCATCGACAGGCTCAAGTCGGCGGGCATCCGCACCACGATCCGGCTGCTCGACGCGGCGAAGGGGCCGAAAGAGCGAAAAAGACTGGCTCAGAAGACCGGGCTCGACGAAAAGCGCATCCTGAGCTGGGCCAACACCGCCGACCGCATGCGGATCAAGGGCGTCGGCGCCGACTATGCCTGCCTGCTGCAGGCGGCGGGGGTCGATACGGTGAAAGAACTCAAGTACCGCAATCCGGCAAGGATCGCCCGCACCATGGCCGAGGTCAATGCCAAGCGGAAGCTCGCCCGTGTATTGCCGTCCGACCACGCCGTCGAGCGCTGGATCGATCAGGCCAAAAAGTTGCAGCTCAAGATCACTTATTAAGGACGCAGTTGCAGGCTTCGCTTCGCGCGGCCTGATTTTCGCTCGCGCGCATTGGTTTCGCTCGCGCGGCTCGGCAGAAATCGCCTTGACAGCGTACCGCGCTGTGCGCAAATCCGCCGCCATGACATTGACGGGACCGACAGATTTATTTGGTGTTGACGGTCCGTTCGGTGGACCCGCGGGTGTTCGCCTGCCGAACATCCTGTCCCTGCTATTGGCCAAGAACCGCCCCCTCATCATGGGCATCCTCAACGTCACGCCGGATTCCTTCTCGGATGGCGGCCAGTTCATCGACCCCGAGATCGCACTCGACCATGCGCGTCAGATGATCGAGGAAGGCGCCGACATCATCGACATCGGCGCCGAGTCCACCCGCCCCTACGGCGGCGCCAAGCCGGTCACCCTCGAAGAGGAACTGGCACGTTTGCAGCCCGTGCTGGCGGCGGTGGTCCAGTTGGGTGTGCCGGTGTCGATCGACACGCTGAAGCCCGAGATCGCTTATTGGGCGCTTGGTCTTGGCGCGCGCATGGTCAACGATGTCTGGGGCCTGCAACGCGATCCGAACATGGCACGCGTGGTCGGCCAGCATGGAGTTCCGGTGGTGATAATGCACAACCGCTACAAGGCCGAGCCTTCCATCAGCATCATCTCCGACATCAATGCGTTCTTCGAAAACTCGCTCGAAATCGCACACAAGGCCGGCATTCCAGCCGAAGCCATCGTACTCGACCCCGGGATAGGCTTCGGCAAGACACCGGAGCAGAGCATGGAGGCCATCGCCAAGCTGGCCAAGCTCACGCATTTCGGCCTGCCTCTCCTGGTCGGCGCATCGCGCAAGCGCTTCATCAACTCGGTGTCGCCGTCCGAGCCGATCAACCGCATCGGCGGTTCGATCGCGGCCCATGTTGTGGCATATATGAACGGCGCCAACATCATCCGGACCCACGACGTGGCCGAAACCATTCAGGCGCTGCGCGTCACCACCGGCCTTCGGAACGAGACATGAGCGGCCAGCACACCGATCGGGTATTCGTCAGCGGACTGGCCCTGCACGCCTATCATGGCGTGATGCAGCACGAGGCCAAGGTCGGCCAGACCTTCAAGCTGGACCTCACGCTGGACCTCGACCTGACGCAGGCGTCGCGCTCCGACAAGCTCGCCGACACCGTCGGCTATGATCAGGTCGTCGCCGTGGCGAGTCAGGCGTTCTGCGTCAAGCGCTACCGTCTGGTCGAGGCCGCCGCGGGCGCGGTCGCCGACGCGGTGCTCGACCGCTTCCGGCAGGTGTTGGCGATCCGGGTCACCATTCACAAGCCGCATGCGCCGATCGCCGCCACCTTCGACGACGTGGGTGTTTCGATCCTGCGCAAACGTCATGGCTAATGCACTGATCGCCTTTGGCGGCAACGTCGGCGATGTCAGAGACACGTTCGAGCGCGCCATCGCCGCGATCTGTGACGGCGCCGCGGTCCGGCTGCTGGCGCGCTCTTCCGACTACCTGACACCTCCGATCGGAGTCACCGACCAGGCCCCCTTCGTCAATTGCGCAATCCTGGCGGCGACCGAGTTGTCGCCGATCGCACTGCTCGGCCGGTCGCGGGCGGTCGAGACTGAATTCGGGCGCAACCGCTCGCATGAACGCCATTGGGGCCCGCGCACGCTAGACATCGACATCATCACATATGACGACCTGACGCTGGACACCTCCGAGCTGACCCTGCCGCACCCCCGGGCGCTGGAGCGCGCCTTCGTGCTGTTACCGCTGGCCGAGATCGCGGCCGAGCGGCGCATCGGCGGCATGCTTGTCGGCAATGCACTCGCCCGCGTCGATCAGACCGGCATCGAAAAACTGCCGCCCCGGTGACGGCTCCGGCGGCGGCCTGTAAGCTTCGGTGGAATAAGCCCGCTCCCGCCGCTATGGACCCATCATGAAATTCGCTCATTTCTCCCATGTCTGGGGCAAGCCCAACATGACTGCGCACCAGCGCTACGAACAACTCTGGCGCGAACTCGAACTCTGTGACGATGTCGGCTTCGATTACAGCTTCTGTGTCGAGCATCACTTCCGCCCCGACGAAAGCTGGATGTCCTCGCCCGCGCTTTATGCGGTCGCCGGCGGCGTACGAACCAAGCGGCTCCGCGTCGGCGCCATGGGTTTCGTCGTACCCCTGCATCACCCGCTCCGCCTCGCCGAGGAAATCGCCATCGTCGACCAGATGCTCGGCGGCCGCTTCGAATGCGGTTTGGTGCCCGGTATCAGTCCCGGCTATTTCACGCCGTTCGGCATCGACTACAATTTCCGCAAATCGCCCACGTTCGAGTTCGTGCAATACCTGCGCGCGGCTTACGGCGAAAAGCAGCCGTTCTCATTCAAGGGTGACAACCACAACACCGACAGCGCTCTGCTGGCGGTACAGCCGATGCAGAAACCGCACCCGCCGCTGTGGATGATGAGCCGCGACCCGGCAACGCTCGAATTCTGCGCCAAGGAGGGCATCAACACCGGCTACTTCATCAACGCCCCGCGCCACGAGGTTGGGCCGCGTTACCAGAAGTTTCTGGCCGATTGGCAGGCCGCCGGCCATCAGCGCAAACCCAACATCGCCTACAGCACTGCTGTTTATGTCGATGAGACCGACAAGGCGGCTATCGAAAATGGACTGTTCCGCGCGAGCCGCGCCTACGAGGGGCTGCTGCCGCTCGCCGAGCCCGGCGAAACCTTCGAGGATCGGCTGGCGAAGCAGAAGGCGCGCTTCATCGCGCGCGGCGAGATCGGCGCCTCCAACATCGTCACGCGGATCTTCGAGCCCGATTTCCTGATGGAGAACGAACTGGTATTCATCGGCTCGCCCGAGACGGTGGCAAAGAAGCTCCGCAAGGCCGCCGAAATTGGCTTCTTCAACACTTTCATGGGCGAGTTTAATTTCGCCGACCTGCCGGAGGCCAATTTGATGCGTTCGATCCGGCTGTTCGGCGAAAAGGTGATCCCGGCGCTGCGCGACTACGAGCCTTTCTGACCGTCCTGCCCACCGGCCGCGGTCGAGGGCGCATCCAATGCATCTGGACGGCCCCAGGCCCAGGGAAGCCGCACGGGACCTGACCGGGCGCGTTTCTTGCTTACTATGGGGGCGGCACCGCATTGGCGCTGGCGCTCCCGCCGTGGCATTTTGGCACGATGAACGACCAACCGCCCCTCACCGCCGATTTTCCGCCAGCCAGCCGCGAAGACTGGCTGAAACTGGTCCGTGGAGCACTCAAGGACCGGCCGTTCGAGCGCCTGATCACCAAGACCTATGACGGCATCCCGGTTGAGCCGCTGTACGGGCGCGCGACGGATGCGCGGCCGGTGGCGGCCCGGCGTGGCGCCTGGGCGGTCCAGGCGCGCGTCGATCATCCAGACCCGGCCGTCGCAAACGCCGAGGCGCTGCATGAACTGGCCAACGGCGCGACCGCTCTGACGCTGGTCTTCGCGGGCTCCGTCGGGGCCTATGGCTACGGCCTGCCGGGCGATGCCAAATCCATCGCGCGCGCGCTCGAAGGCGTGCATCTCGACGCCATCGCCATCGAACTGCAGACGGCGGAGCCGACGCGGGACGCCGCCGATCATGTCGCCGCCCTGGTGACCAGCCGCGGCCA
>JAPLPD010000281.1:0-10291 GCA_026400395.1 Alphaproteobacteria bacterium
GCCGAGGAACGTCCGAGTCCGATTCACCCGCTGGGTGCGCCATGATCGCCTCGCTCGATCCAGGATAAGGTGCTGATGCCTATATCTGAATCGGCGTGAGCGTTGCGGAAATCAGAGCGTCATCCGGGGAATGCGGGATCATAGTCCTTGGTCAGGCCCTCCAGCCGCGCCGTGGTGTTCACGGTGTCGCCGATCGCGGTGACGATCTGCGAGCCGGATGGACCAAGCGCGCCGACGATGGCTTCGCCCACATGGATGCCGATGCCAATTCGAAGCGGCTCCTTCAGGTCGGTCCGGAGCCGGGTGTTGAGTTGATCAAGGCGCATCAGCATTTCACGCGCGCCGCGCAGCGCCTGCTCCGCGCCAAAAGCCGCCTCCGCGGCTTCGAGTCCGTACAACGCCATCAACCCGTCGCCGGTGAAATTCGAATAATGGCCGCCGGTGGCGTCGAGCGCCCGCGTCATCTCGTTGAAGAACTGGTTGAGAATGAACAGCACGTCGTAGGGCATTTTGGCTTCGCCCAGGGTCGTCGAGCCGCGCAGGTCGATGAACACCACCGTGACCTGACGCTCGCTGCCCTCCATGCCGCCGTGGACCAGTCCATCGGCGGCGCTGGAGTCGGCGGCCAGCATCGGCATGATCGAAATGTCCGCCGTCGGCCGTATCTGGCAGGCGAGCCGCACGCTGTCGCCCGCGCCGATGCGCGAAAGCGCCATCGCTTCCAGCCCGGCCGGCTCCGGCAATGTCGCAAGTCCCCGCGACACCCGAATGCGGCAGGTGGTGCAACGCGCCCGGCCGCCGCACACCGAGGCGTGCGGGATGCCGTAGGCGCGCAGCGTCTCCAGCACCGTCGCGCCCGGCAGCATTGCCAAGACCTGTCCGTTGGCATGGGTCAGCCGAGGCTGCCGATGCAGGCTCTGGACCGCGCCGCGCACGCCACGCCCGGCGAACGGCAAAAGCACCAGCACCGCGTAGATCGCGAGCCCGATGGCGGTCATCTGCATCACCTGAGCGATCGTCTCCGGGGTCTCGCCGGCGCTTTTCATGACACCCGCGACAAAATCGGGATTCTGTGCCTCGCGGCGGATCTGATTGCCACCGGACACATACCCCGCGATCGCAAGCGTCGGGATCAAGATGGCCACCGTGCCGAGAATGGCGCGCCAGGCCGGATACCAGCGCTTGATGCGCAGCCAGAAATGCAGCCCGATGCAAGCGTGCACCCATAGCGTCAACACGGCGACAGTCTGCAGCGCCACCAGTCCCGGATAGACCACCCAGTGCAGCGTCAGAACCGAATAATAGTCGCTCGATGTACCCAGTTGCTGGTCGGCGACTTTCGTCCCCACCGTATGCAGAACGAGCAGCGCCGGGATCGTCAGGCCAAGGACGAGTTGCGTCAGCTCCCACAGCGGCAAGCGAAGGTATCGCCGGATGTAGATCGACCACAACGCGTTGAGAACGTGAATCGCGAGCACGGCCCCCAGCAGGTACGTGCCGATCTGGCCCCACCAGAACATCATCAATTGGCCGAGCATGTCGTTGGCCAACGGCAGCGACACGATGAGGAAGATATGGCTGGCCAGGTGGCAAAGCACGAATGCCAGGAGGACCAGTCCACTAACGAGCCTCGCCCGCGCGCGAACCAACCGCGCGGTTGCCACCAGACGCGCCGCGTTGGCGGACGGCAATGCCGTTGCGGCGTCGTATGCGGGGGCGTCGTTCATGAAATGGATGATACCAGCGATCGCGGCGGCAACGTAGCCGGGCGGCAGGACGAAAGTCAGGGCAGCGTCTTGACCGCCTGATGCGTCATGCCAATCTCCCTCCGCAAGGCGTTCAGCGAAACCTCGGCGTCCGGCGCCCAGGGCAGCGCGATGAACACCGCCGTCCCGTCGGCGGCGCGGAAGGCGTGGCTGACAACCGAGCCCTCGATGGTGTCGCCCTGCGCGTTCTTGCCGCGCGCGTGCAGGATTCCGCCGTGCGACACCGCCCAGCGTCCGGAGCCCGCCCAGGTGTTCACGCCGAGGCTGTACCAACGGTCGCGGTTGCTCGGAGTCCAGCGCTTCTGCGCCTGATCGATCCAGGCTTTCACAGCGTCGCCGAGAAACGGATGCGCCGGGTCGAAGATGTCGAGGAAGGCAAGATAGTCCGGGCCGGGAATGAACCAGCCGCCGGCACCCGCCAGCATCCGCCAGTCGGGATGCAGCCCCGGTACTGCGATGCCGAGCTTGCCGAACACGGCCTGCCCGCAATAGTCCTCGTAGGACTGCCCGGTCTTCTCCTCGATGATCGCCGTGAGTATCTCGTAGCCGGTGTTGCTGTACGAATACCGGCCGCCCGGCTGACGAGACAGTCGGTCCTTCAGGAGATATTCGCTGAGCACCGGTGTCGCCGCCGCGACCCAGCCGCGTCCGCTGCTGGCGCGCTTGGCAAAGATGCCATAGATCGAGTCGTCGTCGGCGTTGCCGCGCAGCCCCGACCGATGTACCAGCAATTCCTCGACCGTCGCCTGATAGAGCCGCTCGTCGACCGGCGGGCCATACTGCTTGAAGAACTGCGGAATCGCACCGCGCAGATGCGTGGTGAAGTCGAGCTTGCCATCGCGGATAAGCGTGGCGACGCAGGTGCCGGTGATCGCCTTGGACAGGCTGGCGATCAGCGTCGGCTTCAGCGGATCGGCGCCCACCCCTTTGACGAACACAGTCTTGCCACCCCGGCGCACCACCAGGATCGCGCTCTTGGGTTCGCGCTCCTTGGCCCACTGGTCGAACACGGCGCCGTAGGCTTCGGGCGTGTCGGGCGGCGCGGTCTGCGCGTGCGCGGGAGCCGATGCTGCAAGACCGGCGAGCGCAGCCCATGCAACCGCGAAAGCCGCAGCGCGCAGGTTCACTTCGGGATCGCTCCGCCGGCTCGGATCGCAGTGCCCCACTTCTCCCACTCGCTTTTCACGAATCCGCTGAGATAAGCGGGCGTCCGTCGCTCCGGCGTCACCAGGGTCGCGGCGAGATCGTCAAGCTGCTCACGCAGGCCCGCGCCGTTCATCGCCGCGACCGTCGCCGCGTTGAGCTTCGACACGATCGCCGGCGGCGTACCTTTCGGCAGAAACACCGCCGTCCAGGTGTAGGCTTGCACCGACGGATAGCCCTTCTCCACCGCGGTCGGCAGATCGGGTAGCACGGCGGAACGCTGAGCTGACAAGTTGGCGAGCCCCTTCACGGTGCCGCCCTTGATGCTCTGCACGGCAGTCACTGCGATGTCGCAGAGGAAGTCGATGCGTCCGGCGATGAGGTCCGCCATCGCCGGGCCGGTGCCACGGTACGGCACATGCTGGATGTTGGTTCCGAGCGCCTGATCGAGCATGACGCAGCCGAGATGCGCCGCCGAGCCGACACCGGCCGAGCCGTAGTTCAGCTTGCCCTGGTTCGCTTTGGCGTAGGCGACGAACTCCTCGAAGCTGTTGGCTGGAAACTCCTTGCGCACGATCAGCACCAGCGGGATTTCCGCGATCAGCGCCACGTTATCAAAATCGGCCTGCGGGTCGTACAGCGGCTTATCGACATAGAGTTGCGGGTTGGCGTGGGTGGCGATGGTGCCGAGCAGCGCCGTGTAGCCGTCCGGCGTGGCCTTGGCGACGCGCTGGCCGCCGAGCGTGCCGCCACCGCCGCCGACATTCTCCACCACCACGCGCTGGCCGAGGATCGGGCTCATGCGTTCCGCCATGATCCGGGTGAACACGTCGATCGGGCCGCCGGCCGCGGCCGCCACAACCATGCTGACCGGCCGGTTCGGGTAATCCTGGGCGGCCGCGGCGCTCAAGCCCGCCAGCAGCGCCACAATTCCCAACACACAACGCTTCATTCTGATCTCCACTTCTCCAACACCCTAAGCATGATCCCGAAAAGTGGAAACCGGTTTTCGGAAAAGATCATGCGCAATCAGTTCTACGCGTGTTGAAGCGCGTCAAAAACCCGTGCAGCGTGTGACAATGCGCCCTTCTCTGCTCGATCCTCTGTTTGCCGCGCTGACCGCGCTTCCCGGCATCGGTCCGAAGCTCGAAAAGCTGTACCGCCGGTTGTTCGGCCGCGAAGATACCCCCGGACGCATTATCGATCTTCTGTTCCATCTGCCGGTCGGCACCATCGACCGCCGCTCTCGGCCCGAGTTGCGCGACGTGGTGCCGGGTTCGGTCGCCACCGTCGCGGTCACGGTGGAAAGCCATCGCCCGCCGCCGGCCAACCGGCCGCGCCTGCCCTACCGGATCGAAACCTTCGACGACACCGGCACGCTCACGCTCACCTATTTACACGCCAAGCGCGACTATCTGGAAAAGCTCTTCCCGATCGGCGAACTGCGCTACCTGTCCGGCACCACCGCGCTCTACGATGGCGCGCTGCAGATGGTTCACCCCGACCGCGTCGTCAGCGAACAGGAACTCGACAAGCTGCCGATGGTCGAGCCGGTCTATCCGCTCACCGAGGGCCTGACTCTCAACCCGGTGCGCAAGGCCACGGAAGCCGCGCTGACCAAAATCCCTGCCCTGCCGGAATGGCAGGACGCCGCCTGGCTGCAACGCCAGGGCTTCCCGTCGTTCGCCGATGCGCTGAAAACCCTGCATCACCCGGCCGAGCCCACCGACATCCTGCCGGCGAGCGCGGCGTGGTCGCGGCTCGCCTATGACGAACTGCTCGCAGGCCAGCTTGCGCTCGCGCTGGTTCGCGCCCACCAGCGAACCCTGCCCGGACGCGGCAGTTCCGGCGAAGGCCGGCTGCGCGCCCGGGTGATCGCGGCGCTGCCGTATTCGCTGACGCTGTCGCAGGGCCGCGCGGTCGATGACATCGTCACCGACCTCGCACGTCCGCAACGCATGATCCGGTTGCTGCAGGGCGACGTCGGCTCCGGCAAGACCGTGGTGGCGCTGCTCGCCGCCGCGACCGTGATCGAGGCCGGCCGTCAGGCCGCGCTGATGGCGCCTACGGAAATCCTGGTGCGCCAGCACCTCGCCACCATCACGCCGCTCGCCGAGAAAGCCGGGCTCCGCGTCGCCGTCCTCACCGGCCGCGAGCGCGGCAAGGATCGCACCGACACGCTCGAACGTCTTTCGCTTGGCGAAATCGACCTGCTGGTCGGCACCCACGCGCTGTTCCAGGAGGAGGTCGCCTTCCGCGACCTCGCGCTCGCCATCGTCGATGAACAGCACCGTTTCGGCGTGCATCAGCGCCTCGCGCTTGTCCGCAAGGGCGAGGCCGTCGATATGCTGGTGCTGACCGCGACGCCGATCCCGCGCACGCTGGTGCTGACCTCGTTCGGCGACATGGAGATTTCTGAGTTGCGCGAGAAGCCCGCCGGCCGCCAGCCGATCGACACCCGCACCATCGCGCTCGACCGGCTCGGCGAAGTGATCGAAGGCATCGGCCGCGCCCTCGACGAGGGCCGGCGGGTGTATTGGGTCTGTCCGCTGGTCGCCGAATCCGAAACCAGCGATCTCGCCGCCGCCGAGGAACGTTTCGCCGATCTCAAGCAGCACTTCGGCGCCAAGGTCGATCTGGTGCATGGCCAGATGAAAGGCGCCGACAAGGATCGCGCGATGGCGCGCTTTTCAACCGGCGAAACGCAACTGCTGGTCGCCACCACCGTGATCGAGGTCGGCGTCGATGTGCCGGAGGCCACCGTCATGGTGATCGAACACGCCGAACGCTTCGGGCTGTCGCAGCTCCATCAGTTGCGCGGCCGCGTCGGGCGCGGCTCCGGACATTCCACCTGCCTGCTGCTCTATCGCGCGCCGCTCGGCGAAACCGCCAAGGCTCGGCTCGCCATCATGCGCGACACCGAGGATGGCTTTCGCATTGCCGAGGAGGATTTGCGCCTGCGCGGCGAAGGCGATCTGCTCGGCACGCGGCAGAGCGGCATGCCGGGCTTTCGGGTCGCGCGGCTGGAGCTCCACGGCAAGCTGCTGGCGCCCGCCCGCGACGACGCCGCGCTGACGCTCACACGCGATCCCGACCTCGCCACGCCGCGCGGCCACGCGCTGCGGCATCTGCTTTATCTGTTCGAACGCGATGAGGCGATCCGGCTGCTACGCGCGGGCTAGCCAGGCGGCGAACCCGAGTCACGGACATCGGCGCCGGCGACCATCATAAGCCACATATGTTCCGCTGCGGGGATCGTAGGATCGGAACCGCCGCGTGCAGTAGGCGACATCGGACTCTTCCGCGCGCCGCGTCCGGTACCAGATGCTGTCGCGCACCGACTGGATCTGCGACTGGACCGCGCTCCGGGCCGCGTCAGCCGGTCCCGCCAGGGCACATTCGCCGCAGCCGAGCAGCAGAACAACCGGCGCGGCGCGCATCGCCCGTTGCAACGTATTCGATGGCGTATTCATGCGCCTCTCTCCGGACAGCCGGTAGCGTTGCATCTGTCCAATGTGATTATTCGGCGCTCTGGCGTCCTTGCGATAGGTCAACAGGCCGGACGCAATCGGCCGGCTGCCTACCGCGCCGCATCGTCGGACGGCAGCGCCGGCGGCGTCCGGCCGGCGCGCCCGTTGTCGACGATCGCGGCGAGCTTCTTCTGGGCATCACCATTCGGCTGCGCCATGCCCGCCGACATGATCAGCGTCATCGCCTGCTCGACGGTGATGTCGAGTTCGATCACCTGGGAGCGCGGCGCGTAGAAGAAAAATCCGGTGGTCGGGTTCGGCGTGCACGGCAGGAAGCAGGACACGAAATCTTCGCCCGGAAGGCGCTCCGCGATATCGCCGGTCGGCGGCGACGCAATGAACACAACCGACCACATGCCGACCGGGAATTCCGCCAGCGCCACCTTGCCGAAGCCTGAGCCGGCCTTGGAGAACAGCGTCTCGAAAATCTGCTTCATGGTCTTGTAGATCGGCCGCACGATCGGCATGCGGTTGAGCAGGTTTTCGCCGAATTCGACGAAGGTGCGCCCGACCAGGCCGGCGGTGAGGAATCCCAGCAATGTCAGCGCGACCAGCGCGATGATCAACCCGTATCCCGGCACCCGGAATGGCAGGTAGGTCTCGGTGCGCAGAGTCACCGGAATGAACGGACGCATGGCGTCGTCCACCCAGTTGATGAACCACCACGTCAGGTTGATGGTGATATAGATCGGCCCGACCAGGATCAGGCCGGTGAGGAAATAGTTGCGCAGCCGCGACACCACGCTGTGGTGCACCGGTTCCGGCGGCGGCACGGTGGTGTCGTTGATACTCATCGCGTCACTCGACCGTCACCGACTTCGCAAGATTGCGTGGCTGGTCCACGTCGGTGCCCATGTTCACCGCCGTATGATAGGCGATCAACTGCACCGGGATCGCATAGACGATGGGCGTAACCGTGTTCGCCATGTCGGGCAGCACCAGCGTGGAGAGCGAAATCGCGGCGGCCTCGGCCGCCCCCTTCGGATCGGTGATCAGGATAATCCTGCCGCCGCGCGCCGCCACCTCCTGCATGTTCGAGACGGTCTTCTCGAACACGCCCTCGCGGCGCGCGCTCTTGTCGAACGGGGCGACCACCACCACCGGCATGGTCTCGTCGATCAGCGCGATCGGCCCGTGCTTGAGTTCGCCCGCAGCATAGCCCTCGGCGTGGATGTAGGAGATTTCCTTCAGCTTCAGCGCGCCTTCGAGCGCGATCGGATAGGCGGTGCCGCGCCCGAGATAAAGCACGTCTTTCGCCTTGGCGAGATCGCGTGCCAGCGCCTCGATCTGCGGCTCGAGCCGCAGCGCCTCGGAGATATGGCGCGGCACCTCGATCATGGCGCGAACCAGATTCTTCTCGTCCTCGTCGGCGAGGATGCCGCGCGCCCGTCCGGCCGCCACCGCGAGGCAGAGCAACGCCGCAAGCTGACAGGTGAACGCCTTGGTGGAGGCCACACCGATCTCCGGGCCCGCCAGCGTCGGCATCACCACGTCGCTCTCGCGGGCGATGGTGGAGGTCGGCACGTTGACGATCGAAAGGATGTGCTGCTTCTGCTCTTTGGCATAGCGCAGCGTTGCCAACGTATCGGCGGTCTCGCCCGATTGCGAAACAAACACCGCCAGATTGCCCGGATCGAACGGCGCCTCGCGGTATCGGAACTCGGACGCCACATCGATCTCGACCGGCAGCCGGGCGAAGCGTTCGAACCAGTATTTGGCAATCAGGCCGGCGTAATACGCGGTGCCGCAGGCGGAAATCGCAACGCGCTGGATCTTCTTGAAGTCGAACGGCAGCGCCATCGGCAGCGCCACCCGCTCGCTGCCCATGTCGAGATAGTGCGCCAGCGTGTGGCCGACGACTTCCGGCTGCTCGTGGATTTCCTTCGCCATGAAATGGCGGTGATTGCCCTTGTCGACCAGGAACGCCGAGGCGTTCGACTTCAGCACCGCGCGATCGACCGCGTGGCCGTCGGCGGCGTGCACCTCGACACCCTTGTGGGTGACCACCGCCCAGTCACCGTCTTCCAGGTAGCTGATGGTGTCGGTGAACGGCGCCAGCGCAATCGCGTCGGAGCCGAGATACATCTCGCCGTCGCCATAGCCGACCGCCAGCGGCGAGCCCTTGCGGGCGCCAATCAGCAGGTCTTCCTCGCCGGCGAACAGGAACGCCAGGGCAAAGGCGCCGCGCAGGCGCGGCAGCGCCGCCTTGACCGCCTCGATGGGCGATTTCCCCTTGTTCATCTCATCGGTGACCAGATGCGCGATCACCTCGGTGTCGGTTTCGCTGCCGAACTTCGCGCCCTTCTTTTCGAGTTCCTCGCGCAGTTCGCGGAAATTCTCGATGATGCCGTTGTGAACCACCGCGAGCTTGTCGGTGACGTGTGGATGGGCGTTGCTCTCGGTCGGCTTGCCGTGGGTCGCCCAGCGGGTGTGGCCAATGCCGATGGTGCCCTGTAGCGGTTCGCCGCGCAGCCGGCTTTCGAGATTGCGCAGCTTCCCCTCGGCGCGGCGCCGGTGCAGCTTGCCATGCTCCAGGGTGGCGACGCCGGCTGAATCGTAGCCCCGGTATTCGAGGCGCTTCAGCGCATCGACGAGCTGTCCCGCCACCGGCTCACGGCCGAGAATTCCAACGATCCCGCACAAGGTCGAAAATCCCCCTCGCCCGCATGGGCGCTACTCATGTATGCGCTGTCACCGGTTTCCGGAAAATCAAAATCAATATCCGGATGTGACTAAATCGCGGCGATCACATTCCGATCTGATTTATCCACAAAATGTGATACTTATGTGTGGAGCCTAATCTGATTTTCGAGGCCCCTTATCGTGTTTCTTAACAATTTGGTGACCTCGGCACCGCGATGACACTGCCGATCGAGCCCGATCCGAACGTAACCAGGGCCGCTTCGGAACCGATGTCCCGCGCTCGGGACTATGCTACGGCGTTGCATTGATGCGCCCAGGAGGACTCATGCGAGCCGCGGTCTGCGCCATTGTTTTGATGGTCGGCACGGCCGCGCATCCAGCGTCCGCCGCGGACCCCGCGGCGGCGTTCTGGAAAACCGTGCAAGCCACCTGCGACGCCGCGGCCTCGAAACCTCCAAGCGAACTCGGACGGCGCATCGGGAAGACCGCCATCGACGAATTCAACCGGTTCGGCGGACACCGGATCGACGCCAACGGCCACCTCTTCCACTTCGGGCTGACCGAAGCCGAGCACGAAGAGGACGATGGCGGCAACCCGCAGGCGAGCCTGAACCATCTCGGCTGGTGGCAGGTGATGAACTACTGGCGGTCGCTGTACGGCGCCGACGCCCCGAGCAAGCTCGAAGTGCGCGGCTATGAAGATGCCACGACCACGACCGAGGAGGCGCGAACGGCTGCGCTGCTGCGCACCTCTGCGGCCCGCCTGTTGCGCGCCGCCGATGCCGAAGCCGATCCGGCGACCCGGGAGGCGCTTCGCGAGGCGGCGCTTCGAGCAGCGGCCGTCGATACGTCGTGGTCGGCGGCCTTTATCAGTTATGTGATCCGGCAGTCGGGCGTCACCGAGAACGCCTTCAAGTTCGCCAACGCGCACCGCGTCTACATCTATGACGCCTTCGCGGCCAGCGCGGCCGAACTGACCAAGGAAGCGGGAGACCGGCTCTACCGCGCGTGTCCCGTCTCCAGCACCAAGCCTCGCATCGGAGACATGCTCTGTCAGCAACGCGAAACAGCGCTGGCCGATTTGACCGACGCCGCGGTGCGCGAGCGCATCCGGGGCGAACTCGCCGGCGGAACCGATGCGCGCTCGATCCGCCGCACCCATTGCGAGGTGGTCGCGCATATCGATGTCAAAGCGCGCAACATGTACAC
>JAPLPD010000281.1:10303-15390 GCA_026400395.1 Alphaproteobacteria bacterium
CGGCAACGTTAATCAGGCGGTCAGCGCCCGGAAGCTAAACTTGCACGGCCGGGGCTTGAAGTTCTCGGCGGTGCAGCAGGGCCATTGCGGCACGGGCCAATGGACCCTGCCCCAGCCGGACGCCGCGCATGCCCCCGGGCATGCGCAAACTTGCTCGCTCAACGACAAGAAATGGTTCGTGCTGCTGCAATTGCGATGAAATTGGCCCGGCCGAGGATTTTTGCCATGATTTCAGCCAGAGCGGTCGCGATCATTGCCCATTCTCGATCGAGGGAACCCAACGTGCTCCGATTGTCGCCACGGCGGCTCACTGCCGCGCTGCTGATCGTCCTCTGCTCGGCCGTGGACACACGGGCCGAAGGCGCGCCGCGCACCTGCGAGGACGCCGTAGGGCTCGCCGTCCTTCCCTCGCCGGTGGCGCCGTGGAAGGGCGCGCCGCTCCGTGTCGTATTCAGCGTCGAAAAGCCGCTGGACGGGGAGCTGTCGCTGATCGCCCCCGACGGCAGCGTTGCGGTGGCCTCCCGCGAGCGCCACGGCGGCCCGCCGTATTTCTGGTTCGCCGAGGTCGACGCGCCCGCCGCGGGCAAGTGGCGCGCCACGCTGGTTCGCAACGGCGGGTCGGGCGAATGCGGCACACTGAGCCGCGAGATCGCCGTGCGCGCCGACCGGCCGCCGCCATTGCAGGAAACGGCCGGCAGCGTCTGGCCGCTGCGCAACTCATGGAACCGCGCGACCGAGAGCCTTTATTCGGCTTGGGTCGAAACCCTGTTCGACGCGCCGCTCGACAAGGAATTGTCGTGGCCGGCGCTGCATGAGGTGCTGCGCGACCGGTCGCGTAACATCCTGTTCAACCATCTGGGTCTCGGCGAAGATGCGATGAAGATCGTGCTTCGCCCCGACTGCGCCGACCTGCCGTATTTTCTGCGCGCCTATTTCGCATTCAAGATGGGATTGCCGTTCGGCTATTCGATCTGCTCGCGGGGCGGCGCCGGACGCGGGCCGACATGCCAGCAGTGGTTCAGCATTCAGAGTGCCGGGCCGCAGGCGACCCCCGCTCCCACTCAGACAGCGGCAACGCCCGCACCGGCCCCGCGCGAGTCCGGGTTCCTGTCGAAGATCATGGGCTCGGCCGAGGAAAAGACTCCCGAACCGGTGGCGGCGGCTGTCACGAGCGCCCCCGCCGCGCCCAAGCGGATCGGTCTCGCGCTCGGCTTCGGCCGGTACGCGCAGGCGGTCGGCAACGGCGTTCACTCCGGTTCGGCGCGCACGGCGCTGGCCGACAACAACACCGACTATTACCCCGTCGGGCTCAGCGAGGAGACGCTGCGTCCAGGCGCCGTCTACGCCGATCCATACGGCCACATCCTGGTGCTGGTGCGGCGTGTGCCGCAGACCGCGAACGCGGCCGGCGTCATCCTGGCAGTCGACGGCCAGCCCGACGGCACCGTGGCGCGCAAGCGCTTCTGGCGCGGCAACTTCCTGTTCGCGCAGGATCCCGCGCTGGGCGGTCCGGGCTTCAAGCGGTTCCGTCCGGTCGTGGTCGGCAAGAACGGCGGCCTGGTTCGGCTCAGCAACGACGAGATCGCCAGGAACCCGCAGTACGCGGATTTTTCGCTCGACCAGTCGCGGCTCTCGGTCGAGGATTTTTACGACCGGATGGACGACGTGATGTCGCCCGCCCCGCTCGATCCGCTGCGCGCCATGATGGAGGCGATCACCTCGCTCGACGAACAGGTCAAGACGCGGGTGACCTCGGTGGAGAACGGGCGGAAATTCCAGATCAGCGGACGCGGCGAAGCCACCATGCCGGACGGCCCGGCGATCTTCGAGACCACCGGAGCGTGGGAGGATTTCGCCACGCCGTCGCGCGATCTGCGCCTGCTGATCGCGATCGATGTGGTGCGCGGCTTCCCCGACCGCGTCGCGCGGCTGCCCGGACGCTACGCCATGCCGAGAAACAAGAGCGTGGCCGACGTAAAAGCCGAATTGCAGGGCGTGCTCGCTTCGGAACTTGCCTCGCGCAAGTTCTCGTATCCGCGCACCGACGGTTCCCCCTGGACGCTGACGCTCAAGGACGTGTTCGAACGCTCAGCCCTTCTCGAGATGGCCTACAACGTCAACGACTGCGTCGAACTGCGCTGGGGTGCGGCGGAGAAGACCCCAGAGGCCGCGACCTGCAAGCGGTATGCACCCGGGGCGCAGCGCGCGAAGATGACCAAGTACCGTGCTTGGTTCCACGAGCGGCGGCGTCCACCGCGCGCGTGAACCGCGCGGCCCGCGGTTACGAGTCCCGGTGGCTGAAAGTCCACCGGACATTCACATAACTCTGGTACGCCTGTGCCGTGAGCGTAGACACCACTGAACCGGCAGAACTGTATTCGGACGCAAACTCCCTTCTGCGAAGCCTTCTGGCGTCCTCCAGCGACTGCACCAAAATCCTCGATCTGAACGGCAACCTCCTGTTCATGACGGAGGGCGGCCAGCACCTCATGGAGGTCACCGACTTTCTTGCGATCAAAGGCTGCCCGTGGCCCAGTTTCTGGGAGGGCCAGGGCAACATCGACGCCGCGGCGGCGGTGCAAACGGCGAAGGCCGGCCGTGTCGCAAATTTTCAGGGCTTCGCCACGACGATGGCCGGCACTCCGAAATGGTGGGACGTCAGCGTCGCGCCGATTTTCGGCTCCGACGGAAAGCCGGAACGCCTGCTCTCGGTGTAGCGCGACATCACCGCCGTACGGCGGCTGCCGCAATCCCGCGATGGAAGCGAGCAGAGCTTGGGTTCTGCGCTTGATGCCGGCGCCGATGGCACCCTGGCCGACAACAACGAATCGCGCTTCAAGATTTTCGCGCAGGCGATGCCCAACCAGGTGTGGTCTTCGACGCCGGACGGCCAACTCGATTGGTTCAACGATCAAGTCTACGCCTTCAGCGGGCTCTGCTTCAGCGATCTCGCGGGAACCGGGTGGGCCACCATGGTCCACCCTGACGATATCGCCCCGGCGGCCTCCGCCTGGACCAAGGCGCTGGCATCGGCCACGCAATACCAGACGCAGTTCAGGCTCCGGCGGGCCGACGGCGTCTGGCGCTGGCACCTGACGCGGGCGCTTCCGATCAAGAACGACACCGGTGTCGTGACGCGATGGATCGGCACCAACACCGACATCGAGGACCAAAAGGCCGCCGAGGCCGAACTCGCCGAGGTGGAACAGCGCGCTGCCGTGGCCGCCGCCGACATCGGCACCTGGGATCTCAACCCGCAGTCCGGCGTGCTGAAATGGGACCGGCGCTGCTACGAGTTGTTCGGCCTTTCGCCGGGCCAGCCCGTTTCGTTCGCCGTGTTTCTCGCCGGACTGCATCCGAGCGATCGTGAGTTCGCCGAGAAGGCTTGCATCGAGGCCATGCGCTCCGAGGGATCGCACGGTTACGATATCGAATTCCGCACCATCGGACTTGAAGACGGCGTGGAGCGCTGGGTCTCTGCCAAGGGCAAATCCGAGTTCAAGAACGGGACGGTGGTTCGCTTCATCGGCACGGTCCGCGACATCAGCGGCTTGAAGCGCGCGGAGGAGCAGCAGCGCCTGCTCACCCGCGAGCTCGAACACCGGATGAAGAACACGATGGCGATGGTCGCGGCGATCGCCAATCAGACATTCCGCAGCGCCGCCACCCTGGATGATGCGAAGGCGATCTTCGAGGCGCGCCTGAAGACCCTCAATCAGGCCCACGACACCCTAACCCGTTCGAGCTGGACCAGCGCGCCCATGCCGGTGGTGGTCGAAGGCGCCCTGGCGCCGCACCGAACCGGCGAAGGACGGATCAATCTGGACGGACCGGCTGTCGAGCTTTCGGCCCGGCAGGCGCTGTCGCTGGCGCTGGCGCTGCATGAGCTCGCAACCAACGCGACGAAATACGGGTCGCTCTCCGCCGTGGGCGGCACGATCGACGTGACGTGGGATTTGCACGCCACCAATCAAGGCTTGGTCCTGCGGTTCGAATGGCGCGAATCCGACGGACCGGCCGTCGCAACGCCAACCCACCGCGGATTCGGCTCCCGGCTGATCGAGCGAACGCTCTCGTCGGACTTCGGCAGCGCTGTCGAAATGGACTATCGCGCCGATGGGCTGGTTTGCCGCTTCGAGGCAAAGTTAAGCGAGCTGGGCCCGGACGCGGGCTGAGCCGATCAGCCGTGGTCCGGCAGTACCTTCGTCGTCAGCGACTCGAGCGGCACATTCAGCGTGTAGATGAATCCGGTCGGCTCGTAGGCTAGCTTCACCACGCCGTGTAATTGCTGGCCAAGCGATCCGATCATGCGTGTCCCGAAGCTGCGCCGGGTGGGCGGTTGCACGGGCGGTCCGTCGCGCTCGGTCCACGTTAATTCAAAACGCTTGTCGTCATCGACGGTCCAGGCAATTTCAACTCTGCCGCCGGGCACCGAAAGCGCGCCGAATTTTGTGGTGTTGGTGCACAGCTCATTGAACGTCATGGCCAGCGCGATAACCGCGCCGGACGTGATGCCGATATCGGGGCCTGCGCTCGAAATGCGGCCACCGCCCTGGCTGTCGTACGGCTCGGTGGCGCCGCGGATGGCGTCGGCGAGGCTCGTGCTCGCCCAACTCACCTGCATCAACATGTCATGCGCGCGCCCGAGCGAAACCAGACGGCTGTCGATGGCTTGTCGGCCGTGCTCGATGCTGGTCGCCGTCCGCAAGCTCTGGGAGGCGATGGCGCTCACGGTCGCGAGCGTATTCTTGATGCGATGATGCAGTTCATCGAGGATGAGCTTCTGAAGCTTGTCCGCCGAGCATCACGTCCGGCGTACAGGCCGAAACCTGCTCGTCCGTGTAGCCGAACGCAGGCGCAATCATCATGACGGAAAATAGCAGTGCCGGCGCGGATAAGCGACGCATTATAGCCCCCTGACTTTGATGAATTCATCACATCAACGCGGGCCATGGTCATAAGTTCACCTGGAATTTGCCATAAATGAAATAAGGGTCTTCAGGAAAACGAGTGGGTGTTTTCAGCAACTTCAGAGCGCTGGGAGCATGCATGTGAGCACCTTGAGCCGCAGATATTCCTGGTCGCGT
>JAPLPD010000038.1 GCA_026400395.1 Alphaproteobacteria bacterium
CAGGCTGACGGAAGGCGATGACAGTGGTATCTCTCGACATGGCGTATCGCTCCTTTCGGGGAGGTTCTGGCAGGCTTCGACACCCGCCTCGATACGCCGCCTTCAATCAAACGTCGTCACCCAGATTCCGGCTTAGCTCCTGCGCCTGCGCGCCTGAGCTCAAGATGAGCGTTGCCGCGAATGCCGAAAGCAATGGTCTCATCGCAAATCCCCTTTTGATTTCGTCATTCGCCCTTGATGTTGTTGGCCTTGATGATCGGCCACCACACTGCGATTTCGGATTGCTGCTGAGCGGCCAGCGCGGCGGGTGTCTGCTTGTCGCGGGGCCATACCTCTTGGCCGATGTCTTTCAGGCGCTGCTGTACCGCCGGATCGGCCAGCGTTTCGACCACGGCGGCGTTGAGCCGGACGACGATGTCCTTCGGCGTGTCCTTCGGCGCCCAAAGTCCATGCCAGAACGAGGCGTAGAGGCCGGGCACGCCCGCCTCCTCCATGGTCGGAACGTCGGGCGCGGCCCACCATCGCTGCCTCGACAGCACCGCATAGGCTCTGAGTTGCCCCTGACGGACCTGTCCGAGGTAGTTGGCGGCTTGCCCGAACGCGATGTCGATTTGGCCCGCGAGCATGTCCTGGATCAACGGCGCGCCGCCGCGATACGGCACGAACTGGAATTGCGTGCCGGTCTGCTTCTGGAAATAAAGCGCCGCGAGATCGGTCGGGCCGCCGACGCCGACCGAGCCCATGCTGGCCTTGTTGGCCTTGAGCCAGGCGATCAGCTCTTTGAGGTCGCTGGCAGGGAGGGTTTTCCGGCTGATCAGCCATTGCGGCGTGTCGGCGAGCAGCGACACCGGCTCAAAGTCCTTCACCACGTCGTAGGGCAGGGTGAGCGTCGCGGCATTGATCACGTGGGTCTGCACATGACCGATGGCGAGGGTGTAGCCATCGGGCGCAGCGCGTGCGACGCGGCCGACGCCGATGCTGCCCCCCGCGCCGGTGACGTTCTCGACGATGATGGTCTGGCCGAGCGCGGTTTTCAGCCGCTCAGCCAGGATGCGGGTCAGGACGTCGCTGGGGCCGCCGGCCGGGTAGGGGACAATGAGCGTGATCGGCCGTGCCGGGTAGTTCTGAGCCAAGGAGCTTTGCAGCGCGGAAATTTGGCACAGGCCAAAAATCGCAACGGCAACGATCGTGCGCAGCGCGATCCGCATACCTGCCTCCCTTGGCGTGCGACGCGGCTCTTCGTCGGCCGGTTCCGCCTTCCGCATCATCCTATTTGGTATAAGATACGTCGAAGATCAGCGCCGATGTTCTGCGGGATCGACCGAAAGAGAATAGCAGTGTCACCTCTGCGAAATACGCGGCAAGAAGCCTTCGCTCAGCTGTTAGCCAAAGGCTCATCCAAGTCTGCTGCCTACGTCGGGTCGGGCTACAAGCCCGATCGGCACCACGCTGCCCGTTTGGCCACGAAAGGCCCCGTCGCTCAGCGAGTGGCCGAGCTGCAGCAGCGCGCGCAGGAGCAGACCCAGGTGACCATCGGCTCCCTGGTCGCCGCCGCTGACGAACTCCGGGAGCTTGCGATCGAACACAAGCGGATTTCAGCCGGTGTCGCGGCAGTCAGGGAGATCGGCATTCTGACCGGTTTGAGGATCGATCGCCGCGAGATCGGAGCCGCAGGAGAATTCGATAGGCTGTCCGACCAGGAGTTGATGAGGTTGATCGAGGGCGAGGTCGAGTTGCTGCCGCTCCCCGACGACGCCCGGTGACCACAAAGAAGAGGCCGCCACTGAGACGGCTTAGGGTAACAACCAGACCGCCAGGATCGTGCTGGTGAGCATCGCGCCGACCAACAACCGAGGGATCATTGGGTTATCAAAAACACTTCTAATACCTGCAGTGTTTCTCTCGATCACGACAACCTCCCGATACAGGCGGGAGCGCAATGCTCTCAGTCACCGACGCCTGAAATCTATCGAGCCGATGATGACGTAGCGTTAGCCAACACAGATCCGTTGTCTGATCCGAATTGCTCACTTTCGAAGTAGGCCACTGGCTTATTCACAACCGGCCAAGGGAGGCCGAAACAAGCCAGCACCAACTGATCGAGGGACCGGTCGAACTGGTTGCTCTCCCTGACGACGATGCTAGAAGACGCCCAATAAGAGGCCGCCTAAAAGAAAAAACCCCGGTTCAAGGCCGGGGTTTTTGTTTTCACATCAGGCTGTCTTGTTTACGACCTGCCCGGTGCCTGGGGCGGGTGCTGCTTGTACCGGGGCGGAAACTGCCCCAGCGTCGTCGGCATCCCCGTCGTGATCCGGGCCTGGACCCTCTGCGCGTTCGCCGCCCATCGGAATAACGGGCGCAGAACCAACTGCTCCAATGCTCATGTGCAACTCCTACAAGTTGCCCCCGGATCATCCGTACTCTGTAGGACTGAAAAGTTTCCTAAGACTAACCGGAGCCACCGCATCGTGGTCGCCACAACCGATGCATTCCGTCAGCAGCTGATTGGGGGATGGTCGAGCTTGTGCCGCTCCCGGACAACGAGATCGGGTGACCAAAAAAGGATGGAATTCAAGCTGGGGATGAGTGGTTAGCGCTGAGCCTGAGCCGTTGTGGTGGCTGTCGTTACCGGAGCCCGCTTCTTTTGAGTGATTGTTGGAGGTGGGGGCGCTTGCAGCGCAGCCTCACGTTTCCTTTTTTCCTCCGCAACGGCAGCAAATTCGGTAAGTCTGGCTTCGGCCTGTTCCTTCGGATCGTAAGCGTAACCCTTCTGCGCCATGCATCCTTGGGCGACTTGGCCGACGGCATTCCCACGTTCTGATGCGGCCACAGCCCCTGCGAGACCTCCACCCGTAAATGTCACGCCCGAGACATTAGCCTTCTGCATTTCGCCGTTGCAGATCGCCGCGTCCTGTTGGAACTGCTGCGCCAGTACAGGATCGGTAGAGGCCCTTTGTCCGTCATACCGAATGTAAGCCATCTCCTTGGCGCAGCCGGTCAGCAGTGTGGCCAACGCAAACGCCATCGCCAAAGGTGTACGCATTACTATCCCCCCGGATTACGAGCCAATAATGCGACAGTCTCCTAGCAAGTACAATCTTGAGTAGCAGTTTTCGTTAATTGTGGTCGTCCAGGACCGGCCCAGAGGGCACCAACTCTCCGAGATCCTTGAAGATGTCACGCTGGACTTGTATGGTTATCTCAAGAAATCTGTACACATTCGGGGAGAAGGCGATGGCACGCAAAGGGAAGTTGGTCGAAGCGGTCGCCTACCTCCGCACCTCCAGCGCTGCCAACGTCGGTGCCGACAAGGACAGCGACCAGCGCCAACGTGCCGCCATCGGGGACTTCGCCAAACGATCGGGCTATGAGCTGGTGGCTGAGTTCAACGATGCCGCCGTTAGTGGTGCCGACCCCATCGAGGCGCGGCGCGGCTTCGCTGACCTGCTCGACCGCATCGAGGGCAACGGCATCCGCACCGTCATTGTCGAGGATGCATCGCGCTTCGCGCGCGAGTTGATGACACAGGAGCTGGGCATCCTGGCGCTGATCAGGCGCAGCGTGAGGGTGCTGACCGCGAACGGCGACGACCTGACTGATAGCAGCGACCCGTCGCGCAAGATGATGAGGCAGATCGCGGGTGCTTTCCACGAATACGAGAAGGCCCGTCTCGTAGCCAAGCTGCGCGCCGCTCGTGAGCGTCGGCGCTCCACCACCGGCAAGTGCGTAGGCCGCAAGAGCCACGCTGAGCGCAACCCGGAGCTGGTGCGGGTAGCCAAGCAGCTGCGACGCAAACTGCCCAAAGGTGGCCAGCGTTCGCTGCGCGCTGTCGCCGCTGAGCTGGCGAAGCTTGGTCACCGCAACGAGCGGGGCGCGATGTTCTCTGCGACGTCGATCAAGTCGATGATCGAGGCATAAGCTTCGGCGTTCGCTCACCGTTTAAACCGCCCTAATAGGGCGACCCCCATGGGCCCCTGTATTGGGCATCTCGGTCGAAACCAACCCTGGTTGGCTCGCGGTGGTCAGTCGAATTTTCCAAGAATTTCGGAATTTCGATTGGCTCTGATCGAGCCATGACACGCAAGTCATCGTTGCACGGTAGCCGTCGTGCTTCGTCCGCGCGCCGGTCGATGGGGATTGCTAAGAATTATTCTGCTATCATAAATAATGCACACCGGTTGGCAGACCTAGGCAACGAAGATTACATGCTCGATAATTTTCAAAACTTCTCAAGCCGGGAAGATCTCGAACGGCTGTTGGCAGAAGGTCAAACCGAGAATACCAGCATTGAGTTCAAGAATTCTGCGGCTCTAACCCGCAACAAGAGTGACTTCGAAGAAATGTGCCGCGACGTTACCGCATTCGCGAATGCCGGTGGCGGTCAGGTGTTTTACGGAATAGGCGAGGACAAGAAGGCCAAGAAGTATTTTGTCGACACTGGTGTCGAGGACCCAGTCATCACCCGCGAGTGGATCGACCAGAAGCTTGCATCGAACGTGAACCCGTCAATGCAGGGCGTTCGAATTTCTGAATTTCCAGTTTCCGATAAGGGCCGAGCTTTCGTTCTGACCATCCCCCCGACTTCTAATGGTCCGCACCAATCCCCCGACCACAAATACTACCGAAGGTCGGAAACGCATCGCCCATCCATGACGGACCGGGAAATCCGCGACGTGATAGCTCGCTCTACGACCCCCGACTTGGATGTTGAGCTGACGTTTGAGGGCACGACGAGCCGCACGCCAGCATGGCCGGTGAATAGGAACGATTAAGTGGTGATCCTTGTCGCGCGAATTAGGAACCGCTCAAGCCAACCGGCCTACCATGTGTTCGTAGAGGTGCTGATTGATACCTCTCTGCCCACGGCGTTCTCGGTGGAACCCTACCGCATGGCCAGCGAGGAAGATGGCATGCGTGTTTTTAAATACAACGTCCAGTCACCGCCCAACATTCCGATTTTCAAGGAGGGCGACCCGGTCAACCATCAAGGCTCGATTGCGCTGAAGGTGTCGCAACGTTTGGCATACACCGCTGGAGCCACTGCAAAGCTCAAAACCCGCGTTCAGACGCCGGGGTTTGTAGGCGAGATTGATTGGCGGATACGGTTTGAGAACGGCACGCTCACACTGGCGCGCGTATGACCTACCCGCAGGCGCTAGCCAAGCCCTGAGCCGCGCAGCCGCCGCAGCTGCTCGGTAAGGCTGGCAGCCCGACGCCCCAAATGAATTTCTCGATGATGCGACGGACAGAGGCACGCAACATTCTCGATGGTGTCTTCCCCACCTTCGGACAAAGGCGCGATGTGGTGAACTTCTGTGTAATCAAGTCCTTCGACAGTCTCAAATGCTGGATGGGGGCACTCGGGCACTTCACACTTGTGTGCCGCCCTCAGTCTTGCGACGGCGATCACTAGCGGATTGCGCTGATAGACGCGGGAACTAAGAACTCTCGTGGATGGGCGGCGCAGTTGCTGAGTGGCTGCGCTGGCGTACCTCGTTAGGAGCTGCTCCAACGACAGCCCCTCTAGTCTGACCGCTTCATCCGCCACATTCTCCGCAGTCGCGGTAGCCTCGGGCATTGCAGCGCTATCGGATACAGCTCCCCAGAGCCGTGCAAACTCCTGCGACACTGCATCACTTCGCAGTCTTGAAGAGCTGTCGTCGTAGAACTCGCGCCAGACTTTTCTGTCGGTATCGCCAGCGCCTGACATGCCCTTGCCGACCGCTCTGGGATCCAGCGAGCGGAAGTTCATCACTTTGGCATACACGCCACTAACAGCTCGCCCGATCTTTAGGGCGACATTCGCAACAGGGGAACCGGGAACGCGGGAAACCGGTTGCCCGTAAGTTTGAGCATACGCCCAAAGTCCAGCAACAGCCTCGTCCCGTGTCCAATCCCGACCAGTCCGGGTCCACAGCATTTCAATTCGAGCAGCATGTTCGGGGCTCAGACCATAATTAGTGCCCGCTTGCATACGCAGGTTCGGCAGATCGCGCAGCACTGGGTCCTCGGTACACCAGTCGCGCCGTATCACTTCCCGGAGTGTCGCAACCTTCACAAGCCGCAACGCTGCTCGGACGTGTGGTGCGGTCGCCCGGGGGCCCTGTTCTCGCCAGAACTGCACTCCATTCGGATCTTCAGTTCTCAGTACCGGACCTGTCGTGACGATCCCTTCGGCGATCACTCCTGCGACCGCGTTATGCTGCCCCTGGTTTCGCCAGAAGTAGACACGATCACCTACTGCGATCTTGTCAGCATACCGTGTGACGAGCCAGATGACTTCGGCGGGCCGCGATGCGAGATACGCATCGATGTCGTAGTCGTCAGGGTTTCCCTGAAAAATCCAGCTTCGCATTTGTCACCTCCCGGGGTTGAGGAGCGGGCGACCATACTCCCATCTGCCGCTCTTGATCACCGTTTCAAGTGTGTAAGCGGCTGCTCCATCCGGCAGCATCATGAACCGATAGCTGAGGTTCTCGTGGATGTATCGCCGCACGTAGGCATCCATCTGGTGACGACCTAAAGCGATGGCTCTGATGTCGCCCTCAGATAAAGTCGGTAGAACCAATCGGTCGGCGACGTAAACGCAGAACTGATCGCCGCTACGGCGTCCGCTGGCGTGGCTTCGCAGGCGAGTGTAAATGCCTTGAGGCGTGTTCCTACGCAAAGTCTCAGCAGTCAGCCCTCGGCCCGACATGCCAACGTAAATGAAGCGGCCATCGGTGCGCCAGATCGTGTAGACCCCAGCGCCGAATGTGGGGACTGACGGGTTGGGCCAGTCCGCGAATGAGTAGCGCGGACCAGTAGCAAGGTCAGTCGCATTTTGAGCCGACAGGGACATGGTCAAAGTAGACGTTCGTCGTTACATCGAAGCAAGAGGCCATTGATGCTGCACTGGCGATGCTCGCAGCAAGAGTGGCTGTAGAACGGCTTCTAATAGGCGCGACCCCGGCCACCCTTTATTAGGCGATTGAGATCGAAACCAACCCTGTCTCGTTCGCGGTGGTCAGCCTCATTTTCCAGAATTATTTGGAATTTCATTGGAGCGCCATCAACCTCATTTCAATCCCTCGCGGACTGATGGCTGTTCCGAGTGCGGCGAGGACGCCGTAACATGGTCTTGCAAGAGCGGCTCCGCCAACGAGGCAAATTAGGAGGAAGTAATGCAGAGTAAGTCGCCCATGCCAAAGGCCTGCTCGTTCTGTAACCAGTCACCGACCTCCAAGAGCGGCGGCTTGGTCGGCAACAACGACGACAGTCCGCTGATCTGCGCGAGATGCACCGGAGCTATGCGGGATTTTGGGTGACGAGGTTGATCAGGCGGCGTGGTGAGCCGGCATTTCAGTGACCTCGATTCCGTTTTTGAATTTGACTCCTTGAACGACCTTTGGCAACTGGTTCTCGCCGTTTAATCGCCGCCAT
>JAPLPD010000152.1 GCA_026400395.1 Alphaproteobacteria bacterium
CCAGCGGCGCGCCTACGGTCTACGCGACCAGGAATATCTGCGGCTCAAGGTGCTCACATGCATGCTCCCAGCGCTCTGAAGTTGCTGAAAACACCCACTCGTTTTCCTGAAGACCCTGAAATTCATTCGCACAGGTGCGCTGATGCCGAGCCGTAAACATGCAGTCGTTGCGGGCTTTGCGTTTGTGCTCGCGTTCACCGAAGCGTCGCCCGCTTTCGCCGGTCGTCAGGTTCACGGCGGGGATGTTGCGAGAATTCTCACCGGCCGAAATTTCCGCATTGAAAGCGTCGACGGAACGCAGGGGCGCGGTCAGGTCAGTGCGCATGGACTGGCCGGCGTCTCCTACCGGCGTCCGTCCGACAATCGTGAAGCCAACGACAACGCCGTGCTGCGTGTGAAAGGCGTCGAAATTTGTCTGGCCTGGAAAGAGTTCGGCGGCGGTGGCGGCGGTTGCTATCCGGTGTCCGAAGAGGCCGCCGGCCGCTACCGGCTGAGTACCGGCCCGCTCTGGTGCGACATCAGCCCGAAATAAATCCTTCTACGGTTTTCAGTTTTCCGACGGCGCCCCGGGCAACTCGGGCGCCGCCGTTGTTTTCGGCCGGGGCGGAAACAGGAGCCTCTGGTAGAGCCACCCGATCCCAACCAGCACAAGTCCCAGCCCGATGAAGGACAGCGCACGGTAGACCCCCGCAAGGCCGGCCATGTCGAACAGGAACACCTTGGCGATCGTCACCACTGTGATCGCGGCTGAAGCCATTCGCGCCGGCTGCGAACGGAACGCGATGCCGAACAGCAGCAGTGCCACGCCGTAGGCGAGCCACACCAGCGAGTACGTGTACTGCTCTGCATCGGTGGTGGGGCCGACGGTCAGCACCGCGCCGTGATAGATCGCGCGAACCTGGAGAGTCAGATAGCTCAGCAACAGCAGCACGGCGACGCCCGCGGCGACGGCGCGGTAGGCCGGCGGTCGAACATCGCGGGTGCGCATTGCGAGGATGATGGCGAGCACCGCCGGGATGCCGTATCCGAGCAGGATCAGGTTGAAGAACGAGCCGCCGATATTCTCGCCGGAGAACATCGGGTTCACCGCGATCCAAAGCCCAAAGACAATGGCGCAGAAGGTCAGGCCCGCCACAACGACGGCGCTGAAGTTGTGCACGATGCTGCCGGTGCGGTGGCGGACGTGTTCGAGTCCGATCGCCATCGCAATGCCGGTGAAAACCTGCAGCGCCAGTTCGGCCAGGCCGCCGTTGACCTGATAGATATTGCCGCCGTTCATGTAGTGGCGGATTTCCAGAAACGCGGTGAGCGCTGTGAAGAGGATCGCCGCGCTCTCCACCATCCGGCACGGCTGATCGTCGTCGCGTTTGCGCAGGAGATAGCCGGCCGTCCAGAACGAAATCGCAGGCACTCCATAGCCGTAGAGAATCCAGTTGACGATTGGCGTCGTGCCGACATCGGAGCCGACGATGCGCGGTTCCCAGCCGACCCGCGCAATCACCAGCACCACGGCTGCTGCGGCAAGCCAGCGCAGCATCGGCAGCGGGCGCTCGTTGGCGATCCAGGCGATGCCCGGCACCATCAGCGCCAAGGCCACTGTGAGCCAGCCTTTTTCCAGCGAGAATGTGAGCGCCAGCGCGAGCGCAGCCACGGTGCCGGTGGCGTACAGCGCACCGGCCGATGCGATACCCGGCAGCGGCGGCCGCTTGCCGAGTTGTTCGGTCGCCCAGCCGCTGACGGCTGCCAGCGCCAGCGCCAATCCTGCGAAGGGGATTGAGCGTTCAAACCCGGCGACGCGATAATACAAGGCGATCAGGATCAGCACTGGCGTCGCCACCGATGCCGCGCTCCACAGCAGCGGTATGAAGGACGACTGCGAGCGCCCTTGCGCCAGGAATCCGGCTAAGCCGAAAAGCGCTACGAACAACAAGCCCAGCGTCAGATGCGATCGGGCGTCGGATTCCCACGGCTGCGGCGCGGCAACCCCCGCCGCCCCTGCAGGCGCGATCAGGTGGGGGAGTTCGGGCGCCAGCGCCCAGCGCACGATGACTATTGTTGCCAGCACGGCCGCGATCGGCACCGCGCCGGCCGCGGCCTCCGTGCGCCAAGCGATGGCGACGGTGGCGACGATGAGAAGGGTGAAGACGATCAGCGCCGCTGCATCGTGGCGACTGCCGAGCACCAGCAGCAGCGCGCCGGCGCCATAAACACCGAGCACGAGAACCGAAAGCCTATCGACCTTGCGCGGCTCGGCGGACGGTCCATGAAACAGGCCGGCGACGATCATCGCGGCGGAGAGCACAAAGCCCACGACGACGTGGAACAGATGCGCCGACAGCGCGTCGACGCCGTTGTCCCGGATGCCGGGCAACAGCCAGGCGAAGCTGAAGGCAACCGCGATCAGCGCGAGCCATTGCCACAGCCGGGCCCGTGCGAGTGCAAAGGCCGCCGCCGTCACCACCGCGAGATAGATGTAGAGGGCCCAGTAGTTCGGCGCGTTGGACGCCACCAGCATCGGCGTCACATACGCTCCGACGAGGCCAAGCGCGGCGACCGCGGGGCCGTGCAGCAGCGCGGCGGCGAGCGTCGCCAGCGCGACTGCACCAAGCAACACGAATGCGAACGCCGGATCGAGGAAGCCGTAGAGCCCGTAGGCGGCATAAACAGTCGCATAGGCGACAGTGGTGCCTGCGGCGGTGAGGATACTGGGAATGTCGGCGTTTGGCAGGGCGGCGATGCCGGCGATCTGCTTCTGCCGCCGGCTCCATTCGCCACCGGCGACGAGGGCTGCGCCGAGGAGGGCACCAAAGAACAGCCGCAGGCCGGCGCCAATCAAGCCCGCTTCGATGGAGAACTTGACCAGGAAAATGCCGCCCAACGCCAGGGCCACACCGCCGATCCAGACGGTCCAGCGGGTGCCGAACCGTTCCTCGAAGCTGACCACGCGCTCGGGTTCGGGGGCCAGTGCGGGCTGCGCGGGCGGCTCGAAGGGCTCGGGAGGCGGCGGCGCGGCAGGCTCCGGTGGTGCAGGCGGCTCGGCGACAACCGCGGCCGGGATCGGCGCGGGTTCTGGCGCGGGTCGCGGCATAACGAACGGCGGCGCGCCCGGCAAAGCGGCTGCAATCGGCGCGAACCGCGCTTCGACCGCGCGCAGCCGCTCGTTGATGTTGATCGTCTTGACCAGCGCCACGATGGCGATGATCGGAAACGCCAGCATCACCAAGGCGAGCAAAACCAATACGGGTTCCATCGATGCGCCCTCGCGAAGTCGAACCTAAGCCAGCCCATCGACCGTCGATAGCGCGCTCAGGCGCAACCCACAGGTTGCGCTGGTATCTGTCGCCTCGGCCACATTAAAAGTTCAGATCTCAACCCAGCGCCCGACTCGGCGCGGTGCCTTCTCCCCGATGGGGAGAGCCCTCGATGGGTCGAAACCCTTACCCGTCGGCCGCGCCGGGCGACCTCTCCCTATAAAAGAGGTGAAGCGGGGCCGTGGGTAAATCTACGCCCGCCCGCCGACCCGCAACCCAGGGGCCGGGCGCTCCTGGACCACGTCGCGGCGGAAGCGGAATTGCGCCGCCGGGCGTCCTCCGGTGGCGGTGGACGTTTCGCCGGTTGGCTCGACCAGCGCCGCGCTTTCGACCAGACGGCGGAAGTTCTGCTTGTGCAGATGCCGGCCGGAGATTGCCTCGACGGTGTGCTGCAATTCGGTCAGCGTGAACTCGTCGGGCATCAGTTCGAACACCACGGGGCGGTATTTCAATTTGGCCCGCAGCCGCGCGATGGCGGTTGCAAGGATGCGCCGATGGTCGAAGCGCATAGCCTCGCCAAGCGGCGGAATTTTCGCGCGGGCGACGCCGGCCACCCGGCCATCGCGGGCGGCCTCCTCGACCAGTCCGGCTTCGTACAGAAGCTCGTAGCGGTCCAGCACCTTTTCCTCGTCCCACGGGGAGCCGCCGACGCCGAAGCAGTGCCGCAGACGCTCGCGGCGTCCGAGCGGCCGCAGCGGTTCGCTCTTGCCGATCTTCACCCACTGCTCCAGCAGCGGCACAATGGTCTGATCGAGGATGCCGGGGCGTCCGTCGCGCCAGTCTTCCCAAGGGAAAAAGCGGTACCACGGCTCGAAGCCGGCCTGCGCCTCGCGCAGCGCGGCGGCGTTGTCGGACATCCGGGTGAGGGCGAGATAGCCGACAGAGATCATGTGCGCACCGGTGTCGTCCGGGCGGGCGTGGCGGCCCCGGTCGCCGAAAGTGTAGAGCTGTTCGACATAGCCGACGTTGATCGCGGTCTGTGCCGCCACCCAGTTGCGCAGGCCGATTTCGAAGGTGCGGTGCGACAACGGATCGAACGGTCCGAACGGCAGGCCGGCGCGGGTGCCGCTGCGGGCGGCGGCGACCAGGATGCGCGGCTCCTCGGCCTCGACCGCGACGATGGCCGCGGTCAGTCCCACTTCGATCGGCGTCAGATGCGCTTCGGCCATCCGCCGATCATATCATTCCAGATCGAGCCGGAAGGGTTCGCCTTCGAGCGATGGCGCGCCGGGGCCCAGCGCCTCGACCGCGGCCACCATCCGGCCCTTGCGGCCCAGAATTCGGTCGGCGTGGCCGACCAGCAGGATGTTGGGCGCCGCCGTTCGTGACGAATCCCGGATCGCGCGGGCGATTTTCGCCTCGTCGCGGGCCGGATTGAGCGCGCAGGCGGTGATGAAGGCGCCCGCGGTGGAGCGGCTGATGCCGGCATAGCAATGCATCACCACCGGCGCCCGGCGTTCCCAGCGTTGCACGAAGGTGATCAGGTCGTGGACGTGATCCTCGGCCGGATGTGTGTAGCCGTCCATCGGCATGCTGATGTCGTCCATACCCAGGATGAGGTGGTTTGCTTCGGATATGGCGGCGGGCCGCTGCACCCGGTCGATCAGGCGCAACAGTGTCACGATATGGCTCGCGCCGGTCTCGGCGACGGTATCATGCAGGCGGGCGAGGGAGCAGACGTGGATCATGGATAGCCTTCAAATCCTTGGCATCATATAGAACACGATATTGGCTCCGTCATGGCTGAGCTTGACCCAGCAATCCAGCATTTGTGAACATGAACGGTGAACCGGTCAGTCCGGCAGCAGCGTATTAAACCGCTCGACCAGGCGCTTTTCGGCGGTGCCGGCGGGCCAGGGCGTCAGATAGTCCCGCTCGATCGCCGGCGACAGCAGCGGCGGCGGCCCGAAAAAGCGCCGCGCCTCGGCCTCGGTGAAGCCCGCGAGCCTCGTCGCTTCCAGATGCGCCGCGCCGCGATCGGCTGTCTTGATCATGCGCGCGACTTCTTCGGTGTGCGTCGGCGGTAACCCGAAGCGCCGGTGAATGGCCGCGAGCAGCCGCGCCTCGACCAGCTTGTAGGCCCCCCCGATAACCGCCTTGAACGGCGAGATCATGTCGCCGATCACGTACTCCGGCGCGTCATGCAGCAGGATTTCCAGCCGCGCCTTGCGGTCGAGATTGGGCCACCGCGCCCGCGCCACGACTTCGACCAGCAGCGTGTGCTGGGCGACCGAAAAAATGTGAGCGCCTTCGGTCTGGCCGTTCCAGCGGGCGACGCGCGCCAGGCCATGCGCGATGTCCTCGATCTCGACATCGAGCGGCGAGGGGTCGAGCAGATCAAGTCGCCGCCCGGACAGCATGCGTTGCCAGGCACGGGCTTCTTTCTTGGCGGCGGGTGTCGGCTTGCGCGGCATCGTGGGCGTCGGCGCCTATTGACGAGGCCGCAGAGCGGCGGGAGCGGCGTGTTGGTTGGATGTTATTCTATCGCCTCTTTAGGCATTTCATGCAAAGCCCTCTCCCCACCGGGCCACGATTCAAGACTCGATTTGTCCACAACAGGGCGCACGCGGTAATCTACGCGTTCCGAGATTCGAAGAATTTTCTGACTTGGTTGTCATCCTGACGAGGCGGAATGTGAGAGCGGTATTGCTGTCGACACTCTTTGTGCTTTCCGGCTCCGCGAATGCAGCCGATCGGCTCCCAAAAAATATGCTTGGTAAGTGGGCTTCCGACCCCGCCGCCTGCGGTGAGCAGGCCAGCGAACTTGAGCTGACTGTCGAACCGCAGTCGGTTCTATTTTACGAACATGGCTATACGATCAAACGTATCTTGCGCTTGAAGGATGGGTCGTTGAAGGCTTCGGGATACAGCGTCGATGATCAGGGCAGGGCGCCGGGGGCAGTCACTCTGAAGCTTGTCGGCGATAAACTACAGGCCGGTGGTCAAATTTATCATCGCTGCAAAACTGCGGATTAGATTGCGAGGGCGCAATCAGCACTCATCATTTTCTTTTATCTGCTTTGGCCAAGCGCTCGTGGCAATGGCATTTCACCAGATGGTCGTTCACCATCCCCACCGCCTGCGTGAAGGCATAGACAATCGTCGGGCCGACAAACTTGAAGCCACGCGCCGAAAGCTCCTTCGACATCTTTTTTGACAGGTCGGTTTCAGCCGGCACCTGTGTGTTGTCGCGGAATTTATTGACCTGCGGCGTGCCGCCGACAAAGTCCCAGAGAAATTTCGAGAAGCCTGGGCCTTTCTCCATCACATCGAGATAAGCGCGCGCCGACAGCACCGCGCCATCGACTTTCAGGCGGTTGCGCACGATGCCGGCGTCCGTCATGAGTTTGGCCTTCTTGCGCGCATCGTAGCGGGCAATCTTTTCAGGATTGAATCCGTCGAAGGCGCGGCGAAAATTGTCGCGCTTGCGCAGGATGGTGATCCACGACAACCCGGCCTGAAATCCATCGAGCACGAGCTTCTCGTAGAGCGCGCGGTCGTCGTAATCCGGCACGCCCCATTCGTCGTCGTGGTAGGCGACGTAGAGCGGGTTGTCTTCCTTGGGCCACGGACAGCGATGCTTCCCATCGGCGTGCAGGACGGTGCCGGTCATTTCAGTGCTCTCCCGGCCAGTCGAATGTCGCCCAGTCCGGCTTGCGCGGCTCGATGGCGACGCCGCCGGCGGTGAGTGGATGGCCGGCGGTGCGCGCATCGGCGACGCGGTCAAGGCGGAGCATGGCGAGGCCCCGGTTGCCCGCGTGCGATCCAGTGATGCCGACCTGCTTGTCGCCAGCCATCACCGGAACCCCGGCGTCAGGCGCAAAAGCCTCCGCGGAGATCGGCACGATGCGGCTGCGCGCGGTGCCGCGGTGTTCCATCCGCGACACGACCTCCTGGCCGACGTAGCAGCCCTTGTCGAAATCGACGCCGGCGAGCTGGTCCATGTCGGTCTCGTGTGGGAACGCGTCGCCGTAGATAAAGTCGAGCCCGCCGCGCGGCACGCCGAGTGCGATGCGGTGCGCCTCATAGGCCGCCGCCTCCACCAGATCGGCGCCAAGCTCGGCCGCGGCGTCCTCTACGAGATGCTGTGGCAGCATGACGCGCTGGCCGAGCGCTGCGAGCCGCGGGTCGGTGAAGACCAGCCCATACTCGGTTTCGCCATCGCCGTCCCACACCGCCATCACGCCGAGCACCAGCGACAGATCCTCGCAGATCGCCTTGGCGCGCAGCTTGTAGAAGTTGAGCTTCTCGACCAGCGCGGGCGCCAGCGCACGCGGACAATCGAGGAAGAATCCGCCGCCGTCCTCGGCGGGCGCTTCCGCCACGATGCAATCGACAATGATCTTGCCCTTCGGCGTCAGCAACGCGCCGAACCGCGCCTGAGCCGGCGTGACCTTGGTGAGGTCGGTCGTCAGAAGGCCGTTCAAAAATGTCCGGGCGTCCAGCCCGACCACCTTGACCACGCCGCGATCGGGGAGAAGTGCCGCTTTCATGCGATTCCTTGTTGCCTCCCGCAACGTAAGCCGCTGATGTTGGCTGCTCAAGGGCGCGGATTGGAATTGGTGGCAACGACCGAGTGGGAGCGATGGCGGAGAGCTACGACCTGATTCTGAAGGGTGGCACGGTCGTCAACCAGGATGGCGAAGGCGTGCGCGATCTGGCCATTGCCGGGGGGCGGATCGCCGCGATCGGCGACGTCGGAACTTCGGCCGCCGAGGTGATCGATTGCCGGGGCCTGCATGTGTTGCCGGGAGTGGTCGACAGCCACGTCCACATGCGCGAACCGGGCCTAACCCATAAGGAGGATTTGGAATCCGGCTCGCGCGGGGCGGTGCTGGGCGGCGTCACCGCTGTGTTCGAGATGCCCAACACCGAGCCGGCCACGACCACCGCCGCGGCGCTGGCCGACAAGGTCGCGCGCGGACATCACCGCATGCATTGCGACTTCGCGTTCTATGTCGGCGCCACGCGCGAGAACACGCACGAATTGGGGACGCTGGAGCGGCTTCCCGGCGCCTGCGGCGTCAAAGTGTTCATGGGTTCCTCAACAGGTTCGCTGCTGATTGAGGATGACGACGGCGTGCGAAATGTGCTCAAGGCGATCCGCCGCCGCGCGTCGTTTCATTCCGAGGACGAGTACCGCCTGCGCGAGCGCATGCATCGGCGCGTCGAGGGCGATCCGAGCTCGCATCCGGTGTGGCGCGATCCGGCCGCCGCGCTGATGTGTACGGAACGGCTGGTCAGGCTCGCCCGCGAGACCGGCAAGCGCGTCCATGTTCTCCATGTCACGACCCGGGAAGAGAGCGTGTTTCTGGCCGCGCACAAGGATGTTGCCACCGCCGAGGCCACGCCGGCGCATCTGACGCTCGCCGCGCCCGATTGTTACGAGCGGCTCGGTACGCTGGCGCAGCTCAATCCGCCAATACGTGATGCCTCACACCGCGACGGCATCTGGCGGGGGCTCGCCCAAGGCGTCATCGATAGCATCGGCTCCGACCACTCTCCGCACACGCGCGAGGAGAAGTCGCATCAATATCCCAAGACGCATTCCGGGATGACTGGCGTGCAGACGCTTGTCCCGGTCATGCTCGACCACGTCAACGCCGGCCGCCTTTCGCTGGCGCGCTTCGTCGATCTGACCAGCGCGGGGCCGGCGCGCGTCTACGGCATCGCACGCAAGGGGCGCATTGCATCCGGCTATGACGCCGATCTCACCGTGGTCGACCTCAAGCGCCGCGAGACCATCACCGACGGCTGGATCGCTTCGCGCGCCGGTTGGACGCCCTACAACGGCATGAGCGTGACCGGCTGGCCGGTCGGCACATTCGTCCGTGGCTGCAAGGTCATGTGGCAGGGCGAATTGGTGACGCCTTCGCAGGGCGAAGCGGTGCGATTTATGGAGGCGATGGAAGGCGTGGTGTAGGCCGTCCGCCGATTACTGGCGGACGATCTCGACCGTGAATTCGCCAGCGCGAATGCGCTTGGACAGGCTGTCGGCGTATTTCGCCGCGGCCTCTTCACCATAAGTGCCGACCAGTTCGGCGAACGCAGCGAACAGGCAGGACATGGCCATGCAGTCGTCGTCGATGCCGTCGAGACGGGCTTCCGCCCAGGCTTCGCTGACGTAGCTCAGCGCTGCCATCTTCTCTTCGCTCTCGGGAGCGGGCTCTTGGCTTGCGTCGGTTTCGGTTTTCACGGAATGCTTGCTCGAAATAAGGCGGTCGCGCGCCGTCGCTGCCACATCGGTAAACAAGCTAGCATGCGTTTTCGCGAGCAGACGCCGGAAATCGGGAAACGGTTAACCGGCGCGGTTAACGTGCGATTCTGCGCTGAAATAAAGCCCGATCAGTTGGTGTAGCGCGCGGTGATTTCGCGCGAAATCTTGGCGCCTTCGTCGAGATAGCGCCGCACCGACAGGTTCGCAGCCGGGGTGCACGTGCGATAGGTCCGCTGGAAATTGCGATAGCCGTTGTTGAAGTTTGCCACCAGGCGGTTGCGCCGGTCGCCGCTCTGCGCTTCCGCGTCGAGCAGGGCCGTCATCTGGTCGAGCCACTTGTTGCCCTCGTTGGCGCCGCACAGCGTGCGCAGGTATTGCAGCGCGCCGAGGATTTCGGCAAGCCGCATCAGGTCGCCTTCGAACGGGGCAGGGCCGCCCTCGATGGCGCGGACCGGCGTGGCCGCCACGGTCAGCGCGACAACGGCTATGGTCAAGGCGCGTTTGAGCATCGGAATGGGGGACATATGCGCCGGTGGGCCGCGCGGCGCAAGTCGCGGATGGCTTCAGCCCAGCGCCTGTATCCGCTCGAAGGCGGTCGCGACGATTTCGGCGAGACCTTCCGTGGTGTTGAGGCCGGCCAGTTCTTCGAGCTTGAGCCATCGAGCTTCGGCCAGTTCGTCGTTCAATTGCGGCTCGCCGGAGACCCAGCGTGTGGCAAAGCACATGATGACGAAATGGCGCAGCACGCGGCTGTCGTCGTCACGCACCACCACCTCGCGGTGTCCGGCGAGCACAACCGGCTCGACGATCATCGCGGTTTCCTCTTCAATCTCGCGCTTGAGCGCTTCGATCAATGTTTCGCCCGCCTCGACCACGCCGCCGGGCATGGTCCAGACACCGAGCGCCGGACCGCGCGCACGGCGCGCGACCAGTACGCGGCCGTCGCGAATAATGGCGGCGCTGACGGCGAGAAAGGGGCGATCGGGATAGGCGCGGAGGTCGGGGACTGTGCTCATGGCCCGCGGAACATAGCATCGATCTCGGCTTGCGGTCCCTGCCGGTCCGCGGCCCCGACCGCAGTGCCGTTGATCAGCGCCGCGGTTCGCGCGATCAGGGGCCGCAAACGTTCTGAGGCGCGGCGGGCAATCTCCGCGGCCTTTGGCGTGCCGGCGTTCTGGCCGAGCAAATCGCAGGTCCGTGCCACCAGTGCGTTGAGCAATCCGGCGGTGCGGTCGAGCGCTGCCCGCACCGCCGGATCGGCCGACTTGTAGGCTGCGACGATGGCATCGCGGTTGCTGAAACGGGAGGTCGCGTAATGTTCGGTGTAGGTTTTCGGCTGCCAGGCATCCAGTTCACCGAGGCACTCGGGCGCGACGCCGGCCATGTCGAGCACCATGGCGGCTTCGGTGAAGTGGTTGAGATAATCGGTGGAAAGACCGGTTGCCGGATTGATCTTCGGGCCGCCGGGACCAGATGTGATAGGCGAGGGGCCGGCAGGATCAATCGCGCGTGTGGCGGCGGGCGCGGGCATGGTCGGCGGTCCATCGGCAAGGCAGAACGGCAGTGTTGCCGGGACGGGTTAATGCGCTCCTAAGAATTGCGTCCTAGGGGCGGTGCTGAAGGTCGACGGAATGTGCGGACGCTACTGCATCACCAGCGCGCCGGAGGCGCTTCGTGCGCTGTTTCGCTACCGCGAGCAGCCGAATTTTCCGGCCCGCTACAATGTGGCGCCGACCCAGCCGGTGCCGATCGTCCGCATGGCCAACGGCGAGCGTGAGTTCGCCCTGGTGCGCTGGGGCCTGATCCCGGCCTGGGTCAAGGATACCAAGGGATTCTCGCTGCTGATCAACGCGCGCGGTGAATCGGTCAATGAAAAGCCGGCCTTCCGCAATGCCATGAAGCGCCGCCGCTGCCTTTTTCCAGCGGACGGGTTCTATGAGTGGAAGACGCACGGCGCCGCCAAGCGGCCGTATCTGATACGGCCGGTGGCCGGAGGCCCGATTGCCTTCGCCGGCCTGTGGGAGACCTGGACCGGACCAAATGGCGAGGAGATGGACACCGCCGCCATCGTCACCACCGAGGCCAACGCAACGATGGGCGCGGTGCATCATCGCGCGCCGGTGATCGTACCGCCGGAGCAGTTCGATTTCTGGCTCGACTGCCGGAACGTCGATGAAACTATGGCGGCCGGGTTGATCGTCAAAGCGCCCGAAGGTCTGATGGAGGTCCGAGAGGTCTCGCCTGCGGTCAATCGGGTGGCAAACGACACGGTGGCCCTGCTTGAGCCATACAGCGCCGAAGCGGTCGAACCGGCGATGGAACCCGCCCGCAAGAAACGGCAGGCCACCGACAGCGGCCAGGGCTCCCTGTTCTGAGGGCGGTGCGGTAAGATGCCCGCCTCCGAAGGCGAGCCAGGGAGAGGCCGATGAAACTCGCGATCATGACATTCGCGCTGCTGGCGCCCGTCGTTGCGGCGCAGGCGCAACCGCAGCCACAGCCGCAACAAAATCAGACGAAGCAGGATGGTCGCGTGCGAGGCGTCGGCAATTTTGGTTCGACGCGGAGCGCCGCCGAAGACATCCAGAAATCCCGCGATACCGAGAAGGCCTACAACGAGACCATCAAGCACATCCCGACCCAGAAGCCGGCCGACCCGTGGGGCAAGATGCGCTGACCCGCAGAATTAGAGCACCTTGCCGGGGTTGAGGATGCCCTTTGGGTCGAGCGTGCGCTTGAGCGTCTTCATCAGGTCGTAGGCGACCGGGTCTTTGATCTTCGGCAGGTAGTCGCGCTTGACGATGCCGACACCGTGCTCGGCGGAGACCGAGCCGCCGTACTTCAGTACGATCTTGTAGATCGTGTCGTTCATGTCGTCCCAGCGCTTCAGATACTCGGCTTTGTCGGCGCCGACCGGCTGGGTGATGTTGTAGTGAATGTTGCCGTCGCCGACGTGGCCGAACGGCATCGGCCGGCAGCCGGGGATGAGCTTGCGCGCCGCCGCGTTGCCTTCCTCGATGAACGCAGGGATGTTGGCGACCGGCACCGACACGTCATGCTTGATCGAGCCGCCCTCGCGTCCCTGCATCTCGCCGAACAGTTCGCGGATGCGCCAGAACGCCTTGGCCTGCTCGAAGCTCTCGCTGATGGTGGCGTCGAGAACGAGGCCCTTCTCCAGGCCGGCGGCCAGGATCTGTTCCATTGAATCGCGCAGACCCTCGCGGCGCTGCGACGACAACTCGATCAGCACCGAATAGGGCGACGGCGCCGCCAACGGATCGCGCACGCCGCCGTGCTTGATCACGATGTCGATGCCTTCACGCGCCATGATCTCGAAGCTCGTGACGCCGCCGGCGGTCAGCTCGGTGGCGAGGCCCAGCAGTTCGACCGAGGCCTGCACCGACGGGATCGACGCCCACGCGGTCTCGACCGACTTCGGCCGCGGCACCAGCCGCAGCACCGCCGCGGTGATGATTCCGAGCGTGCCTTCGGCGCCAATGAACAGATCGCGCAAGTCGTAGCCGGTGTTGTCTTTTTTCAGCTTGTTGAGGTTGTTCATGATGCGGCCGTCCGCCAGCACCACCTCGAGCCCGAGCGCATGCGAGCGGGCAATGCCGTGCGCCAGCGCCGCCGTGCCGCCGGCGTTGGTCGAAAGATTGCCACCGATGGTGCAGCTTCCTTCCGACGGCAGCAGTTGCGGATAGAGCCGGTCGACGCCCGCCGCGGCCTCGCGGGCGCGCTGCAAGGTGACGCCGGCTTCACAGGTGATGGTGTTGGAAACCGGATCGGTCTCCCGAATTTTATCCATGCGGTTGAGCGACAGCACGATCTCGCCGTTGTGCGGAATCTGGCCGCCGACCAAACCGGTGTTGCCGCCCTGTGGCACGATCGCGGTCGCGGTCTCGTTGGCGATTTTCAGAAGCTCGGACACTTCGCGGGTCGTTCCTGGCCGCAACACCACCGGGGTGTGACCGGTCCACAGCGCGCGGAACTCCACCAGATAAGGCGTCTGCTTGTCCTTGTCGGTGATGGCGTTCTTGTCACCGACAACGGCGATCATGCGGGCCAGCGTGGCGGGAGATACCGCGGTGACGGGCTTGCTCATTTCGTTCATCGGCGAACTCCCTGACGTGGCTTCTTTCAACCTTCCCGCGAACCATCTCTTGGCGCAGCGGCCCTGGCAAGCCGGTCGTTGATCGCCTCGCCCAGTCCCTCGTGTGGCACTGGCATCACGGCGATGGTGGTAACATCGGAGCGGTCGAGCGTGCGCAGATCGGAGAACAGGTTGGCCGCTGCTTCGACCAGGTCGCTGCCGGGCGACAGGTTCAGCACCAGTACGGCGTCCGGCGTGCCGGGCGGCAATTTTGTTCCGAAGGCAAGCAGTGCCTCGCCCGGATTGACCCGGTCAACGTCGAGGCGAAGCCTCGCATGCGGAGCGTAATGGGATTCGAGCATGCCCGGCGCCATCGGCGCCTCCGGGTCCACGGTTCCCGCGGGCGGGTCGTCGAGAAAGCCTTCCAGAACCGCTTCGATCCGTTCGCGGGGCAGGCCGCCCGGACGCAGCAGCGTCGGCCGGTCGAGACAGGCAACGATGGTGGATTCGACGCCGACTGAAGCGGCTCCGCCATCGACGACGTAGTCGATGCGTCCGCCGAGATCGTCCATCACATGGTTCGCCGTGGTGGGTGAAACGTGGCCCGATCGGTTGGCGGACGGGGCGACGATCGGCCGGCCGAGGCGGCCCAGCAGGCCCAGCGCGACCGGATGCTGCGGCACCCGCACCGCTATGGTGTCGAGACCGGCGGTGGCGAGATCGGCGACCGGGCAGCCGGCACGCTTCTTGAGCACCAGTGTCAGTGGTCCCGGCCAGAACGCGGCGGCGAGTTTCTCGGCGGCGGCGTCGAACACCGCGAGACGCTTGGCGGCGGCGAGATCGAAAACATGCGCGATCAGCGGATTGAACGACGGCCGGCCTTTGGCGGCATAGAGCCTGGCCACGGCGGCACCGTTGGTGGCGTCGGCGCCGAGTCCATAAACCGTCTCGGTCGGGAACGCGACCAGGCCGCCGTTCGCCAGACAGAGCGCCGCGTCGGCAATGGCGACGAACTCCGCGGAAACCAGTCGGGTGTTGATCTTATCGTTCATTTCTTTTGCTTCTTTTTCTTCTTTTCTTTCGTACCGCGCGTCGCGGCCTTGGTGCGCGGCTTGGCGGACTTTTTCGTGGCGGAGCTTGTAGGGGCCGCATCGACCTTGACCCAGTCGAGGCTCCGTTCGTTCTCGAGGTTTTGCAATCGCTCGAACAATCGTGCCATCGACGGTTGATTGCAATGCCGGGTCAGCAGCAGGAATTTCTCGGCCATTTCGGCGCGGTCGAGCGGCTGTTCCGGCGTGCCCTTTAAGCTATCGACGCGGCGCGTCAGCGCGCGGCCGTCCTTCAGCATCACCGTCACGGTCGAGGCGATGGTGTGGCCGTGCCGGGCCTCGTCCGCCACCGTGATGGTCACCCGCGAGGCGAGCGACCGGATCGCCGGGTCGTTGAAGCTCTTCAGGTTGAACGAGGCCGGATCGCGCGCTTCGCGGTAGTGCGCCAGAGCCACGCAGAACGGCAGCGAATACTGCGCCATCATGAGGTCGGCGGGGGCGGGGATATTGTTGACCGTCGCCATCTTCTGGTTGCCGGCGATGGCGATCGAGGCGACGTCGGCGGGATAGTAGTCATGCTCGCGCCGCAAATCCTCGATCGCCTGCACTGAGGTGTGCGAGGTGATGTGCACCGGAAACCGCTTGAGCATGATGCGGAGCGTCGCCCATTCCTCGCCGAGCCCGCGCGTCAGCGCCGCCACATCGTTTTCGCCGCAGTAGACGTTGAGAAATCCAAACGGCCCCTCCAGCACGCTCTGTGGCCCGGTGAAGCCGTCCTCCGCCAGCGTTGCCGCCAGCACGCCGCTTTCGGCGGCGCGGCCTAGATGCATCCGCTTGACCATCGCGCCGCTCCCCGAGCGCGCGAACTCCAGGAGGCCGCACGACAGCGATCCGGCGATGCCGAGCGCGTTGGTCATCGTCGCCGCGTCGAATTTCAGCAGCCGCCCGACCGCGGTCGCCCCGCCGAACGGCCCCGTTGTGCCAGGCGCGTGGAAGCCTCGCCCTTCGTTGTTGTGCTTGGTCGCGCGCCCGATCCGGATCATCACCTCGGAGCCCGCGACCACCGCGGCGATCAGTTCGCGCCCGCCGATGCCGCGCTCCTGCGCCATCGCCAGCGCCGGCATCGCCATGGTTGCGCCCGGATGCACGCCGGTGTTCGGCCAGGTCAGGTTGTCCATCTCGAAGGCGTGCGCCAGCGCGCCATTGGCGAAGGCAGTCATCGGGGCCTGAAGGCGGGCGCCGCCGGGGGCGAAAATGCGGCTCCGGCCGCCGGCGCCCCGTTGGTTGGCATAATTGACGATAATCCGGCTCCACGGCAGATCGGCGCCGAATGCGATCGCCGCGATGGTGTCGGCGATGGCGTCCTTGGCGCGCTGGATCACCGGACCGGGGAGGTCTTCGTAGCGCAGAGCGGACGCGTATTTCGCCAGTTGCAGCGTTTCCAGCGCCATCTGTCTCACATTTGTCTCGGTTCGGCCGCCCCGGAGCGAGGTTTTGGCCAAAGGGCACAGGCTCTATAGCGAAAAACCGCCTGTGCTTGCGAGGGGATAAGGGCGCCGCTATAAGACCGGCCTTCTAGTCGGAGTGTAGCGCAGCCTGGTAGCGCACTTCGTTCGGGACGAAGGGGTCGCAGGTTCAAATCCTGCCACTCCGACCAGTTATATCGCGGTGGTCCCGGCACTGCGAACGATCGGCCAATACGAGCGTTTCTCGTATGTTCCGCGTACCATTGGGCGGGCCGAGGCAGGATGATGCGCCACACGCGTAGCAAGATGCGGTTCAGGCAGCCGACCTTCGCATTGGCATCGGCGGCCTTGCTGGCCGGATGCGTGAGCGACATGACTTACATCCGGACCGATGGCCGGAATGTTTCCGCCGATCCGGCGCTCGAACAACAGTTTCAAAAGGACAACGCGGTCTGTAGCGGGGAAACCGAACGCGCGAGAACTGCCGCCCCGCCAATTACTACGAGCGGTTTACCCGGCGCCGTTGCGACGGCCACGCTCACCGACGCATTGGACAAGGTCGAGCAGACCTGCATGTCCCAAAAGGGGTATGCGCTGGTTTACCAGAACGTTGCCGAGGTTCGGCTGGCGGAGTTCGCGACAGCGGACGTCGAAAAGCGAAAACGAGAGGCGTCGGAAAGGGCGGCTTTGCCGGGCCCTCAACCGGGTGTCCGCCGCAGAAAACCATGATTTGTGGGGGCGCGTTGGCGCGCCCGGATCGACGTTCAAAATGCTAATGTGTTCAGTGGCGAATGGAGGCAGCAGATGGGAAAAACGGACATGAGATACTTTGTTCGCATCGCCGCAATCGCGGCGTTCCTGTTGCCGGCCGCCGCGCAGGCCCAGTCCACCTTCGGCATGGCAGGCGTGCAATGTGTCCAGTTTATGAGGGCGGCGCGCTCCGGCGACATGCTCTATCACCAAGCGTCGCAATGGCTGCTCGGCTATGTGAGCGGCATGAACGCGGCGCGGGGAACCACCGCCACCGTCCGGCTTACCAACGATCAGGTGTTGAAATCGGCGGGGGACTTCTGCGAGGCCAATCCGTCGAGCAATCTCGCCAATGCCGCGAACCAGTGGTACGCGTCGCTGCCGAAACAGGCCGACCCGCAGGCGGCGGCGGTCGCGGCCGAGGCACAGCCTGAGTCGAAGGGCAGCGGCAGCCTGATTCTGAATCTCGACAACGCGCCCAAGAATAAGCCGCTGCTCGACCGGCGCTAGGCGCTGGCCGCGGCGGTTCGCCGAAGCTATCGCAATCAGAAAATGCTGTGATCCCGCATTCCCCGGATGACGCTCTGATTTCCGCAACGCTCACGCCGATTCAGATATAGGCATCAGCACCTTATCCTGGATCGAGCGAGGCGATCATGGCGCACCCAGCGGGTGAATCGGACTCGGACGTTCCTCGGC
>JAPLPD010000139.1 GCA_026400395.1 Alphaproteobacteria bacterium
GTGCCGACGATCTCGGAATCCGGCGTGCCGGGTTTCGATGCCGTGTCTTGGCAGATGTTCGTGGTGCCAGCGGGGACGCCGCGCGCGGTGGTCGACAAGCTGCATGCGGATATCGGCGCGATCCTCAACATGCCGGACGTGAAGGACGACTTCATCAAGGCCGGACGTATTCCCTCGGCGCAGACCTCGATCGAGGAAATGTCGGACTACATCCGCACCGAGCGCGACAAGTGGCGCAAGGTCACGGAGATGGCGGGCGTGGCGGGGAGTCAGTAACGGTTGCTGTCATTGCGAACGTTCATTCGTGCAGCATCGGAGGTCGGCTCCCTCTCCCCTGTGGGGAGAGGGCTGGGGTGAGGGTTCTAAATCTCTCGATAGACCTTAACCCCTCACCCGGCGCTACGCGCCGACCTCTCCCAATGGGAGAGGTGCTGGAGCGCGCGGCAACACCAACCCATTTAACTGGAGCCTTCTACTGCATCTCGATGCGGCCCTTCTCGACCACATCGCGCCAGCGTTTCGATTCACGCCCGATGAATGCGGAAAAGTCCTGCGGCGTGCCGATGTCGAGGACGCCGCCGAGGCGTTTAACGTCGGCCTGCATTTCCGGCGTGCGCAGCACGCCCATGATCGCGGCGGAGAGTTTCTCAACAATCGCCGTCGGCGTTTTCGCCGGCACCACGACGCCGTTGAAACTCAGCACCGTGTAGCCCGGCACACCAGCCTCCGCGAAGGTCGGGATTTCCGGCGCCTGCGGATGGCGCGCCTCGCTCGAAATCGCGAGGCCCTGCATCTTGCCTTCGCGGATATGCGGCAGCACCACGGTCGTGGTTTCAAACGTCATATCCACCTGATGGCCGAGTACGGCTGAGAGCGTGTCGCCGCCGCCCTTGTAGTTGACGATGGCGAAATCGACGCCGGCCTGCACCTTGAAATATTCCGCCGACATGTGCGGCAGCCCGCCGAATCCCGTCGCGCCGCAGTTGAGCTTGCCAGGATTGGCTTTCGCGTAGGCGACGAGTTCCTTCAGCGATTTCACCGGCACATCGGGATGCACGACGAGCAGCTGCTCGCTCTGCGAGACTTTCGCGACCGGCGCAAAATCCTTCACCGGATCGTATTCGGGCTTCTTCGACAGTGCCGGGATCGTCGCCATCACGCTCGTATTGCAGAACAGCAGCGTGTAACCGTCGGGGTCCGCCGTCGCCACGGCCTTGGCCGCGACCGTGCCGCCGCCACCGCCGCGTGCGTCGATGACGATGCTCCGCCCCAGCACCGTCTGCACGCGCTGGGCCAGCAGCCGCCCCATCACATCGGTCGGCCCGCCGGGCGAACCGGCGACGATCATGCGGATGGCGCGGTCGGGATAGGCTTGTGCGAACGCGGGCCGCGCCATCAGCGGAAGCGCGGCTGCGCCGGCAGCGGAGGCGAGAAACTTTCGCCTGGTCGGCATGGCTTCCTCCATTTTCATTTCTCTTATCGGCAAAAATAAACCCCCGAGGCTTTCACCACGAGGGTTTCATCTCTCTCCGCCTCAGCCTGAGGAGGCGCGAAGCGCCGTCTCGAAGGACGAGGCGGCCACCTTTGCGGCCCATCCTTCGAGACGCGGTCCTTTGGACCGCTCCTCAGGATGAGGCCGAA
>JAPLPD010000335.1 GCA_026400395.1 Alphaproteobacteria bacterium
CGGCAGCGCCATCCTGATGGCCTTGCTGGCTCGTTACCGTGTGCTGGTCTGGGGTGGCGGCGCGCTACTCGGCTGGGTGGCGGGCGACATCATGGCAACCGATCCGGGCCTCATCGGCAAGTTCAGCGAAGCCACGCTGCACAACCTGCACGATTGGGGCGGACCGGCCGGCGGGCTGCTTGTGATCGGTGTCGGCTACTACCTGGTCAGCCGGCATCGCAAGCTGATGCTCGACGAAGTCCTGGCCGGCGTGGCGCTGGTGATCTGGATCATCGTCGACCGGATCAGCGACAGCCGGATGGGCGGCACCAGCGCCGACGCTTTGAAGATATGGGGCATCCGCGGCGTGTTGCTGCTGGCGATGGCAGGAGCGTACGCGTTTGCCCGGAGCCAGTGGCATATCGAGAGGGAAGAGGTCTGACCGGCCAGACAAGACCGCTCGTCCGCGCTAAGCTGCGCGGACGATGAATCAGTCCGTCCGCCCGCCGCCGCAGCCCATCCGGATCGGCCACTCGGCCTGTCCGCACGATTGCCCCTCGACCTGCGCGCTTGAGGTCGAGGTGCTCGACGACCGCACCATCGGCCGGGTGCGTGGCGCGCCCGACAACGCCTACACCGCGGGCGTGATTTGCGCCAAGGTCGCGCGCTACGCCGAGCGCATCCATCATCCGGATCGTCTGACACGGCCGATGCGCCGGACCGGTCCCAAAGGCTCGCGCCAGTTTGAGCCGATTTCGTGGGACGCAGCGCTCGATCTGGTGGCGGAGAAGTTTCTGGAGGCCGAGCGCCGCTATGGCGCCGACGCGGTCTGGCCGTACTACTACGCCGGCACGATGGGGCTGGTGCAGCGCGACGGCATCCATCGCCTGCGCCACGCCAAGAAATACTCGGGCTTTCATTCCACCATCTGCGTCAACGCCTCCTACACGGGCTTTGCGGCGGGCACCGGCAAAATCGCAGGCCCCGATCCACGCGAGATGGCGAAGTCCGATCTGATCGTGATCTGGGGCACCAATCCGGCGAACACTCAGGTCAACGTGATGACCCACGCCATGCGCGCCCGCAAAGAGCGCGGCGCCAAGGTCATCGCCGTCGATGTCTACATGAACGGGACGATGCAGCAGGCCGATCTCGCCGTGCAGGTAAAGCCCGGCACCGACGGCGCGCTCGCCTGCGCGGTGATGCATTGTCTGTTCCGCGACGGCAGGGCCGACTGGGATTATCTGGAAAAATACACCGATGCGCCGCGCGAGCTTGAAGCGCATCTGCGCAGCCGCGACCCGCAATGGGCGTCGGCGATCACAGGCTGCCCGGTAGAGACCATCGAGGAGTTTGCCCGTCTGGTCGGCCAGACCAAGCGGGCGTACTTCAGGCTGGGCTACGGCTTCTCGCGCTCGCGCAACGGCCCGGTCAACATGCACGCGGCAAGCTGCATTCCGGCGGTCACCGGCGCGTGGCTGCATGAAGGCGGCGGCGCCTTCCACAACAACGCCGACATCTACCACTGGAACAAATCCACCATCGAAGGCACCGACGTGCGCGACGCGTCGGTGCGCATGCTCGACCAGTCGAAGGTCGGCGCGGTCCTGATGGGGGATCGCGAGGCGCTCAAGGGCGGCCCGCCGGTCACAGCCATGCTGATTCAGAACACCAATCCGGTGTCGGTCTGTCCGGATCAGGAGGTTGTGAAGCGCGGGTTCGCCCGCGAGGATCTGTTCGTTTGCGTGCACGAGCAGTTCCTAACCGAGACCGCGGAGACGGCGGACATCGTTCTGCCGGCCACCATGTTCATGGAGCACGATGATGTCTATCAAGGCGGCGGTCACCAATACATCATCCTTGGGCCGAAGCTGATCGATCCGCCTGGCGAGTGCCGGTCGAACCACACGGTCAACTGCGCGCTCGCCAAGCGTGTCGGCGCGGAGCATCCGGGCTTCGCCATGAGCGAGCGCGAACTGATCGACCACACGTTGCAGAAGTCGGGTTGGGGGACGCTGGAGCGTCTCGAACGCGAGAAATGGATCGACTGCCAGCCGGACTTCGACACCGCGCATTATATCAAAGGCTTCGCCTATCCCGACGGTAAATTCCGCTTCAAGCCCGACTGGCCGAAGGTGCCGTTCCGCATGGCGCTGCCGGCCGGGCCGGTCGCCGCGATGCCGAAGATGCCGGACCATTGGACCAGCATCGAAGAGGCCGACGAGGCCCATCCGATGCGGCTGGCCACGTCGCCATCTCGCGGGTTTCTCAACTCGACATTCAACGAGACGCCAAGTTCGCGGGCGCAGAACCGCGGCCGTCCCGAGGTGATGATCCACCCCGACGATGCGAAGAAATTCGGCATTGCCGACGGTGCGGCAGTGGTGATCGGCAACACGCGCGGAGAGGTTCGCCTGCACGCTCGCGTGTTCGATGGCGTGTATCGCGGCGTGTTGATCGCAGAGTCGATCTGGCCGAACGACGCCTATCCCGACGGCAAAGGTATCAACACGGTAACGGGAGCGGACTCGATCGCCCCGTTCGGCGGCGCGGCCTTCCACGACAACAAGGTTTGGATCAGGCCGGTTGCGGCCTGACGGCCAGTCGCGCTCGCTAGAGCGTTTTCCATTTGATTTGGGTCATCACCGGTATCCGGCATGTCGAAAGTAGTTTGCGCACTGCTCGGGCGCAAACGTCTTGAGGAGTTTGCCGATGAGCTTCATCAGAGCGGTGACGGTGCGAGCCGCGCCC
>JAPLPD010000237.1 GCA_026400395.1 Alphaproteobacteria bacterium
GGACGAGGATCGAGGTGAGTAGGAACATGAATGGAATCACGAGCACCCAGAATGGGGTCCAAGGACCGGCGTATAAGACGTCGAGGCCGATACGTTTCTTTTTTCCGTAGATTGTAAGCGCCACCAGAGTTGGTACGAGAAGTACGGCTACGCAGGTGAGTCCCATTCCAAGTCCGAAGAGTGGAGCCAACCACCAGACGCCTTGGTGACCAACGTGGTCCCCTAGGTCCGCCCCTCGCCAGACGCCAATGATGAAGAGTACGCAGAGAAGAACGATTCGGGGCTGGGACTCGCCGGTTCCGAGACGCTCAGGCCCAAGCAGCGGCGTGGATTGCAAAAAAGCACATACCTTATCGATCGCCTGGTTGGCGTACTCGTGGAGATACCTCACGCCGTTGTGCGCCGAAATGGCGCTGATGTCGGCAGACAAATCGGGTGGAATCTTTCCGTCGCCAACGAATAGTGGGATGACGGTGGCGCGAGTTTCCAATGCCCGGGCGATCTCCTTGCGAACTACGTCGTCCGGATTTACGCAACGCACAAAATAGCCATCTGTCACGACCGCGACGAAGTCTGGACATTCATCGATCCGCTGCTGAAGCTCGTTGCTCCATTCTCCGCTGCCGAGGGAATCGACGTCGAGGAACACGCGGTAGCCGCGCTTCGAAAGCCGCTCAGCCAGATATCGGGCGACTTCTGATCCCTTGTCGCGACGGTAACTGACAAAGACGTCGTAGGCTCGGTCGCTTCTTCCGGGCTTTATTGCCGGTGAGACAGAGACGGACTGTGCCGAAGATCCCGTGAGCGGCGGCGAGTTGCCATTACTAGCCGTTGTTGTTGGGCCAAAGTCGTTGGGCCGGTCTCCGACCGCTAACCCGACAAGAAAGTTCATGAACTGAAGAAGCTGCTTCATCGAACGCCTGGTATACGCGGAATGCTTGGAATGTTACCCTTCTCAATCACTGGCCTTGGCTTGATGTTCTGCAATCCCTCGTGGACTCCCTTCAACGAATCCCTCATGCTGTCCATCAATTGGACCATCATTGGTGGGCTTTTGACCAAGCCAAATACTCCGCACGCAGCAAGGTTGGCGATGCAGAAAAAGCTGCCGACGGTCTTCCAGTAGGCGTCGGCAGCGTTCGATACTGATGTCGTAGCCTCTTCAACGGGGCGGATTGGGGCGTCCGCCACCACTTCAGGCGCCTGGGTAGTTGGAGGGAATAGCCCTCGCACTTCTCCCGCCGGTGTCCATCGATCCGACCCCGCGCGGCAGATGAGGTCGGCCGGGCTGATCTTTCCGGTCTGGCAAAGTTGCGAAAGCTTCCCCGACGTCATGGGGCCGAATTTCTTGCCATCGCGCGACAGCAGCCACTGTGGGGATGTTGTTTCTGGTGTCTCATTCACGGTACGGATCCTCAGGCAGGGCGTCCTTTGACTCCCCTCGAGTGCGGGAATAGATTACCACAGAGTTTCGGAGGAGTCCAAAACCCGAGTTGTTTTGTTCGCGGTTGGCATCTGGCAGGCTGGACGGGCGGTCTTGGCCGAGGGTGATATTGCCACTTTTTTCAGCAGAAGGATAGCCCGATCAACGGCACTTCCGCAGGCGGGCCGAACCGTAAGTAAAAGCCGTAAAAAAGATAATTCATCAAGTGTTCGGTAAATAATCAAACACCCGCTGGCGAAATCGGGAGCCGGAGTGACCTGCCCCCATGAATGACGCCAGTTTTTAAGTTTTTCGTACGCATCCATTCAGCTAGTGTTTCCATATCTGCTACGTCGTCAAGGTCCGTCACGTGTCTAATTTAAGCCATTGTTCTGCCTTCTCCTTCTTGATCAC
>JAPLPD010000166.1 GCA_026400395.1 Alphaproteobacteria bacterium
GCGCGATCAACCGCAGCGGCTCGCACGATCACTTCAGTCAGAGCTGCCAGGGCGCCATCGGCGCGACGCTCGCCGACACCTGGGCGGTGCTGCGCGCCATCGCCGACCGCACCGGCGGCGATCCGGGATTCGTCGGCCTGACCGGCGAGGTGTACTTCTCCCGCCGCGCCAAGCCGGCGCGGCTCGGCGTGCTGGAGACCGGCGGCTGGGGCGTCACCACCGAGGGCGCGCGCAAGGCATTCGCCGCGGCCAAGGAAAAACTCGCCAAGGCTGGCATCGAGTTGAAGAGCCGCGCCGACGATCCCGGCATAGAAGCCGTCGAGCAGGCGATTGCCGACGCGCAGCCGCTGACCCTGGCGATCAACGCCTGGGAGGGCCGCTGGCCGCTCAACACCTACGTCGATCTCGACCCGAACAAGCTGAGCCAGGGCGCGCGCGACCGGCTGAAGGTCGCCGAGGCCACAACTCAAAAGCAATACGCCGATCTGCTGGTCCGCCGCGTCGCGGCGCGCGCGGCCTATGCGAAGGTCGCGGCCCAATACGACGCCTTCGTCACGCTGGGCGCATGCGGCGCGGCGCCGGTCGGACTTGGCTCGACCGGCAACACCGCCATGAACGTGGCGGCATCGCTGCTCGGCTGTCCGGCGCTCACCCTGCCGATGCTGCACGACGAGGGCATGCCCCTCGGATTGCAGCTGCTTGGTGCGCTGGACCGCGATGCGGCGCTGTTCGAGGTGGCGAACTTCGTCGCACGCGACGTATTCGACCGGGCGGATCTGGTGGGAGCGGCGGCCTGACCGGATGACGGCTTTAGCCGAAGCGTTCGACATCGTCATCGTCGGCGCGGGCGCGGCTGGATTGATGTGCGCGCTGACCGCCGGTCAGCGCGGGCGTAAGGTTCTGCTGATCGACCAAGCGGACAAGGTCGGCGCCAAGATTCTCATCTCGGGCGGCGGCCGTTGCAACTTCACCAACCTGCACAGCAAGCCGGATCGCTTTCTCTCGGATAATCCGGACTTCTGCCGTTCGGCATTGGGTCGCTACACGCAGGACGATTTCATCGCGCTGGTCGAGCGTCACGGCATCGCCTATCACGAGAAGACGCTCGGCCAATTGTTCTGCGACGGATCGGCGCGCGCCATCGTCGCCATGCTGATGGCCGAGTGCGCCACCGGCGGAGTCAGCGTGCGCGTCGATCACACCATCACGGATGTGTCGCACGGCGACGGCTTTCGAGTGGAAGCCAGCGGGGGCAGCTTTTCGGCGCCCGCGCTGGTGCTGGCGACCGGCGGCCTGTCGATCCCGAAGATGGGCGCGACCGGATTTGCCTATGACCTCGCGCGCCGCTTCGGCCTGCGCGTCACCGAAACATTGCCGGGGCTGGTGCCGCTGACCGCCACGCCGCGCGCGCTCGGGCTCAGGCAACTGCTCGCCGGCGTCGCACTGGATGCGATTGCCTCATGCGGAGCCGCGCGTTTCCGCGAGAATATCCTGTTCACCCACCGCGGCCTGTCCGGACCGGCGATCCTGCAAATCTCATCGTACTGGCGGCAGGGCGACACCATCATGCTCGACGTGACGCCGGACAAGGATGCCAGCGCGTTCCTGATCGAGCGCAAGCACGCCCGTCCCAAGGCAGAGGCCAAGACAGTGCTCGCCGAGCTTTTGCCAGCGCGGCTGGCACATGCGCTCGCCGAGGCTTGTCTGCCGGCGGGGCCGATCGCCAACATCCCGGATCGCGCACTGGCTACGTTTGCCGCGCGGCTCAAATGCTGGGAGATCCAGCCCACCGGATCGGAGGGCTGGGCCAAGGCCGAGGTGACGCTAGGCGGGATCGACACCCGCGACCTGTCATCGAAAACGATGCAGGCGCGGAATGTCCCCGGTCTTTATGCCATCGGCGAAGCCGTCGACGTCACCGGCTGGCTCGGCGGCTACAATTTCCAGTGGGCCTGGTCGAGCGGCTGGTGCGCCGGCCAAGCGGTGTAGAAGCTACGCCTTCCACAAATCGCTGAACTGCGTCGCCACCACGTCTTCGTATTTACCGACGCCCTTGGTCAGTCCGACGGCCTGATCGAACTTGCACATGCTGTCGAAAGAAGCCTTGGAGATCGCCGGGTCGTAGAACGGCAGGTCGCGCTCGACCAGTTCGGCGATCAGGCTCGCCTCGTATTGCGGGAACCACTTCTCGCCGACCTTGGTGGCGCGCTTCGGATCGGCCTTGAGCGCCTTCTGCGTCTTGACCAGCGCACGCACCGCTGCGGCCGCCTTCTCCGGCTCCTTCTCGACCAGATCGGCTCGGCTCGCCAGCACCCCGAACGTGTAGCCGCGCAGGCTCGCGGGACCGTCGCCGCGCCGCGCGTCCAGCACCATCGTGCCCAGCCCGCGCTTCACCGCGACCTCGGCGCCCATGCCGTTGGCCCAGAAGCCGTCGATCTTGCCCTCTTCCATCGCCTTGGCGGCGTTGACACCGAACGAGACGCTGGCCTGAGCCGGCATCGGCGGCGGCGCGATCTGCACGCCGTCGCGCTTCGGATCGATGCCGTATTCCTTCAGCATCTCGATCAGACCGATGTCGATGAGCGGCGCCGCGCCGATACGCATGCCTTTGACCGCCGCGACGTCGCCGCGCTTCACGTTCAAATCCTTGCGCATGATCAGGAACCAGTAGGTGTGCTGCGCCAGCGCGCCGAGGAACTTGACGCCGTTCCATTCCGGAAACGCCGTCGGCGCCGAATGGGACGAGCCGCCGACGAAATCCGCCTTGCCGTCACGCAACGCCTCATAGCATTTGCCGACCGGGTAGATCAGCTCAAGCTCGGCATCGAGGCCCTCTTCCTTGAAGAAGCCCATCTCCACCGCGGCGATGGCGGGGAAGTACGAGTTGGAAACGAGATCGGGAATGACGACTTTCATGGACTACTCCGTTGCATTGTTTGTTGTCATTCCCGGATCGCCACGGTGCGGCGGGGAATAACGGGAAAAGCTAACCCTCGTCCGGCAGCGACACGATCGAATAGCCGTGCGTGAGCTTTCGCCCCAGCACCGGATCCTCCAGCTCCATGTCGAAGGTGCCGGAATAGGAAATGTCGCCGTGCACCGCGAAGGTGCCGCAGAACATGGCAGTGCCTGGCGCCAGCTTATCGCCGCCGGTGTACAAGCGGATCAGTTCCTCGGGCGAGCGCATGTTGGTGACCGGCCCCTCCTGGTAGAGCCGCCGCTGGCCGCCGCCCGGCACGAATGAGCGTAGCGTGATCTTGTCCCAATGCGGCTTCACCTCGTCGTAGCGCCACAGTGTCGCACCGACCGGCTTGGCGCAGAGCTGCTTCGAGAGGGTGACGCCGACGGTCTCGGCCTTGCGGTCGGTGTGGTCGGAACCCAGGCCCACCCACAGCCCGTCGTCGAGGGAGAACAGCACGAACTCCACCTCGCCTGACGATTTGTCGGCCATGACCTCGATCGACGGCGCCGTACTCAGCAGCGAATAGGCCACCCGGTAGAAGATCGGCACGGTTTTCGGCCGCTGCACCCCGATCGCCTCAAGCTCCTTGATATGCGCTTCAAGCGCCGCGACATTGCGGCCGGTCCAGCCGGCAATCACCAGGTTCCGAATTGCTGCGATATCAAGTTTTCGTTCGCTCGGCACGCGGGCTCCTTCTCCGTGCTTGCATCATAAGTTTCTGACATTACACACTAAAACCTCGATCTTAAAGCGCAACGGAAAACAAAAAAGGGCGGAGGAATGTCGGTTCAAACGATCGCCACCCCGGTCCGGGTCGCGGGTCCGCGCAGGCGGGTCCGGCTCGAACATTTCGTCATGGGCGGTGCGGTCCTCTGCCTGATCGTTCTGGTTGTGCTGCCGCTGTGTTCGCTGCTGCTTGGCAGCGTTCGCGGCGAAAACGGCATGAGCTTCGACAATTTTGCCGAGGTGGTCAGCGGCCGGCTCTACGTCAACGCCTTGAGGAATTCGCTGATCCTCGGTGCCTGGACCGGGCTGTTCAGCCTCGTGATCGGCGTCTCGCTGGCCTGGGCGGTCGCCCGCACCGACGTGCCCTGCAAGCCGCTGATCCAGTTGACGGCGAGCCTGTCCTATTTATCGCCGCCGTTCCTGACTGCGATCGCGTTCGTCTACCTGTTCAGCCCGAACGCCGGACTGATCAACGTGTTAATGCGCGACGTGCTCGGGCTGCCGCTTCTGACGTTCAATATTTTCTCGATGACCGGCCTCGTCCTGGTCACCGTGCTGCACACCTTCCCGTTCGTCTATCTGCTGGCGTCGAGCGCTCTCTTATCGGTCGATGCGTCGTACGAAGAAGCCGCGCAAATTCTCGGCGCGAGCAAGCTGCGAACCGCGCTGACCGTAACCGGCCCGCTGGTGGCGCCGGCGATCCTGTCCGGCACGCTGCTCGCGTTCGTCAACGCCATCGCGCTGTTCGGCTCGCAGGCGATCATCGGCCTGCCGGGGCGGATCGTCACCCTGCCGACGCGCATCTACGCGCTGTTCGACTATCCGCCGGAGTACGGGCTCGCGTCGGCGCTGTCGCTGCTGTTCGTGGTAATCACCGTTGTCGCACTTTATCTCCAGCGCGCGTTCCTGGCGCGGCGCTCCTACGTGACCCTCGGCGGCAAGGGCGCGCGGCCGCAATTGATGAATCTCGGGCCGGCGCGGTGGGTGCTGTTCGGATTCATGGTGATCGCGTTTATCGTCGCGATCGTCCTGCCCTATTCGACCCTAATCGCGGTGTCGCTGTCGAAGTCATGGGGCCTCGACTTCTGGAAGGGCCTGACACTGCAGAACTACAAGTTCATCCTGTTCGAATACAACGTCACCCAGCGCGCGATCCTGAATAGCCTGTTCCTGGCAACAATCGCCGCGACGGTCGCGGTCCTGCTCGGAGCCATCATCGGCTGGATCGATATTCGCACCCGCATTCCCGGCCGCAAGCTGCTCGACTATTTCGCGCTCATCCCGCTTGGACTGCCCGGCATCGTCGTCGCGGTGGCGCTGATCCAGTTCTGGCTGGCGATGCCGCTGGCGCTGTACGGCACGCTGGCGATCCTGCTGCTCGCCTATGTGGGCCGCTACATTCCGCTCGGTGTCCGCGCCGCGAACTCTTCGTTGCGGCAGATCGATCCGTCGCTGGAGGAAAGCGCGCAGATCCTCGGCGCGTCGTGGCTGACCACCATGCGCGAGGTGACCTTGCCGCTGATCCGGCCGGGCCTGTTCGCCGGCTGGCTGCTGGTGTTCGTGCCCGTCATCCAGGAGCTTTCGGCGTCGATCCTGCTGTTCTCGTCCAGTTCGATCACGCTCGCGGTCGCCGTCTATAACCTCTACGAAACCGGCTATATAGAACCAGTCGCGGCGCTCGCGATCATCAACATGGTCATCGTCGGCGCGGCGATCCTGCTCGCCAACAAGCTGGGCGGCGGCAAGATCGCCAGCCGCTCGGGCGCGACACAAGGACTGGCTTCGTAATGGCGAGCATCGCGATCAACGGACTGACCAAGACATTCGCGGCGGGCGATGACGCGCCCGCGGCGGTCTCCGGTCTTGAACTCGACATCAAGGACAACCAGTTCATCACCCTGCTGGGCCCCAGCGGCTGCGGCAAAACCACAACGCTGCGGATGATCGCCGGCTATATCATGCCGGATGCCGGCACCATCCATGTCAACGGCCGGCTGGTCTCCGCGCCGGGCAGCGTGGTTCCGCCGGATCAGCGCGGCATGGGCATGGTGTTCCAGAACTACGCGGTGTGGCCGCACAAGACCGTCTACGAAAACGTCGTGTTCGGTCTGAAGGTGCGGCGGACACCGTCGGCTGAGGCCAAAAAGCGCGTCGCCGACGCGCTGGCGCTGGTGAACCTGACCGGCCTTGAGCAACGCTATCCGAATGAGCTTTCGGGCGGACAGCAGCAGCGCGTCGCGCTGGCGCGAAGCCTCGTGGTCGAGCCGGAAATTCTTCTGCTCGACGAGCCGCTATCCAACCTCGACGCCAAGCTGCGCGAGCAGATGCGCGTCGAGTTAAAGCGGCTGCAGCGCCGCACCGGCATCACCTTCGTCTATGTCACCCATGATCAGGCGGAGGCGCTGGCGCTGTCCGACCACATCGCGGTGATGCACGGCGGGCGCCTGCAGCAATACGGCACGCCGCAGGAGGTCTATGGCAGACCGGCCAATCGCGTCGTCGCCGACTTCATGGGCCTGGTCAATCTGGTGCCTGGCAAGGCGGGCGGACCCGGCATCGTCGAAGCCGCCGGCGGCCTGAAGTTGCAGGTTCCACTGCCTGACGGCGTCAAGACCGGCGACAGCGTCGAGGTGTCGATCCGCCCCGAGAACATCCGCCTGAACGCGTCCGGCAGCGGCCCGCGCGCATCCGTCACCGAGCGCGAGTATTACGTGAGCCTCGACTCCGGTCCGGCGCTTCGGGTACAGACCCATCCCGGGCAGGTTTTCGCTATCGGCGACAACGTCGCCGTCGAAATCGACACCGCGCAATGCAGCGTTTTTCGTAATTAAAGCCATCACACCCACAGGAGCAGTCTCGTGACCACCCAGGTCGACAACGTCCATATCCAAGGCAACGAACACTGGACCAAGAAGGGCGACGCCAAGCTGTTCCTGTGGGAGAAGCGGCGCGCGCAGAACTCCCAGGAGCGCGGAACCATCCTGTTCGTGCACGGGTCGTCGATGGCGTCACAGCCGACCTTCGACCTGCAGGTTCCGGGACGGCCGAGCGCGATGGATTATTTCGTCGGCCAGGGCTTCGACACCTGGAGCGTGGACATGGAAGGCTACGGCCGCTCCAGCAAGGATCGCGGCGTTGACGCCACCATCTCCGAGGGCGCCGACGATCTCGCGGCGGCTTCCGATTACATCTTCAAGACCCGCAAAAATGCCGGCCCGCTTCTGGTGTATGGCATTTCGTCGGGCGCGTTGCGCGCCGCCATGTTCGCGCAGCGCCATCCCGAGCGGGTCAAGCGGCTTGCCCTCGACGCCCATGTCTACACCGGCGAAGGCAGCCCCACCCTGGTCGAGCGAAAGAAGCGGCTGCCGGAATTGCTCAAGACCAAGCGCCGGCCGATCGACCGCAAGTTCGTCCGCTCGATCTTCGAACGCGATCACCCCGGCACGGCCGACGACGACGTGATCGAGGCGTTTGCAACGCACATTCTCGAACTCGACGACTCGATCCCGAACGGGACCTACATCGACATGTGCAACTACCTGCCGGTGGTCGATCCGACCAAAATAACGGTTCCGACCATCATCATGCGCGGCGAATACGACGGCATCGCCAGCTTCAAGGATTTGCTGAACTTCTTCGAGAAGTTGCCGAACCCGGACAAGACGTTCTCGGTCATGCCTGGCATCGCGCACGCCTCGTTCCAGCAGAAGAACTACCAGATCGCGTATCACGTCCTGCAGAGCTTCTTCACCCAGCCGGAGCCGATCTATTCGACCTACAAGGCAGGCGACGCGGCAAAGCACTAACGCCTCGACGTCATGGCCGGGCTCGTCCCGGCCATGACGAATACAAAAACTTGGGAGGAAGCAATGCTCAAGCGCAGAGACTTGATCGCGGTTGCAACTTTGGTCGCGCTGGGCCATCCGGCGTTCGCGCAGGATGCCATCGACCTCGCCAAGGCCAAAGCCGAAGCCAAGGTGGTTTGGTACACCTCGACGCCGCTGCCGCAGGCACAGAAGATCGTCAATCTGTTCGAGAAGGAACACGGCATCAAGGTCGAGCTGTTCCGCTCGGGCGGCTCAGCGATCCTTCGCCGCTTCCAGCAGGAGGGCGACGCCGGCCGTATCGCCGCCGACGTGCTGACCACATCCGATCCGGCGGCCGCCGCCATGCTGGGACGCAAGGGCGCGTTCGTTGCCTTCAAGCCGAAGAATTTCGACAAGATTCCCAACGAGGCCAAAGACAAGGACGGCTTTTTCGTCGCCCAGCGGCTTAACCTGATGACCAACTACATCCGCTCGGACAAGGTGCCCGCCGCCGACGAGCCGAAGACCTGGGCCGATCTCGCCGATCCGAAATACAAGGGCAAGATGGTGATCGGCGATCCGTCGTTCACCTCGCTGCTGGTGTCGGTGGTCGGCATGATGTCGAAGGAGCGCGGCTGGGGTTTCTACGAGAAGCTGCGCGCCAACGATACGATGGTGGTGCAGGGCAACCAGCAGGCCGCCGACATGCTCAAGCGCGGCGAGCGGCTGATCGCGGTAGGCGCGCTGGATTCCTACGCCGCCGAGGATCGCGCCGCCGGCCATCCGATGAAGACGCTGTATCCGAGCGACGGCGTGTTCGTGATCCCGTCGCCGACGTCGGTGGTGAAGGGCGGACCGAGCCCGAACGCCGCGAAGCTGCTGGCCGGGTTCATCATCAGCGACGAGGTGCAGAAGATGTTTCCAGCCGACGGCGGCTTCGCCGCGCGGACCGACATCGCCGCGCCGGCCGGCTCGCCGCCGCTGTCGAGCCTGAAAATCCTGCCGGTGGATTACGACTACACCGAAAAGGAAGCCCCGCGGATCAAGAAGCGGTTCAACGATATATTCCAGTAGGCGCGAACTATGACGCCGCCGGCTTTTGAGCGTGCAGCGTCTCGTCGAGCACCTGCACCGGGCCGCGGCCGCCGAGCCGGCGGTGCAGCCGATCGAGCAGCAGATAAATCACCGGCGTCGTGTAGAGCGTGAGCATCTGCGATACCAGCAGACCGCCAACGATGGTCATGCCGAGCGGCCGGCGCAATTCGGAGCCCGGCCCGGTGGCGATCATCAGCGGAAGCGCGCCGAGCATCGCAGCGAGCGTGGTCATCATGATCGGGCGAAATCGCGCCAGACACGCCGCGCGGATCGCCGCGGCAGGCGCCATGCCCTCCTCGCGCTCCGCCGACAGCGCGAAGTCCACCATCATGATGCCGTTCTTCTTGACGATGCCGATCAGCAGAATAATTCCGATGAACGCGATCACCGTGAGTTCGGCGCCGAACAATTGCAGCGCCAGCAGCGCGCCGAGTCCGGCCGACGGCAGGGTCGAAATGATGGTGAGCGGATGCGCCAGGCTTTCATACAACACGCCGAGGATGATGTAGATCGCCAGCAGCGCCGCCAGGATCACCATCGGCTGCGCGCCGACGGAGCGCTGATACGCCTTGGCGTCGCCGGCGAATTCGGTGTGCAGCGTATCCGGCAGATGCAGTTCGGCGACCGCCCGTTCGATCGCCCGCGACGCGGTCTCGATCGGGATGTCCGGCGCGAGATTGTAGGTGATGGTCACCGCCGGAAATGAGCCCTGGTGGTTGATGACCAGCGGCGCCAGCGTTTTCTCGATGCGCGCCACGCTGGACAGCGGCACCTGGGTGTTGCCCTGCCCCGCCACATAGACCTGCGTGAGATCGGACGGATCGCGCTGGAACAGCGGATCGACCTCGAGGATCACACGATACTGGTTTCGCTCCGAATAGATGGTGGAAATCTGCCGCTGCGAGAAGGCGTTGTTCAGCGCATTGTCGATATCCTGTATGCGCACGCCGAGCCGCGAGGCCGCGAGCCGGTCGATCACCACGTTGGCCTGCAGGCCGTTCTGTTCGCGGTCGGTGGTGACGTCCGTTAGCTCCGGAAGCGTCTGAACCTTGGCGACGACCTGCGGCACCAGCCGGAGCAATTCGTCGAGGTCCGGGTCCCACAGCGTGAACTGGTAGGACGAACTCGAGGAACGGCCGCCGGCGCGTACGTCCTGTGCCGGGAACATGAACACCCGCATGCCGCCCACGTCGAGCAGTTTGGGCCGCATCCGGTTGATCACCTGTTGCGAAGTCAGGTTGCCGCGCTCGGCCGGCGGCTTCAGGCTAATGAATAGCCGGCCGTTGTTCACCGCGCCGCTGCCGCCTCCGACCGAGGAGCCGACAAAAGCCACCGCCGGATCGGACAGCACGATCTGGGTGGCGCGCTGCTGCAACTCCTTCATCGCCTCGAACGAAATGTCGGGCGCGGCGCGCGCTCCGCCGAAAATCAGCCCGGTGTCATCCTGTGGAAAGAATCCCTTGGGCGTCTTGATGTAGAGCCCGATGGTGAGCCCGATGGTGGCGACAAACACCAGCATCGTCAGAAAACGGTGACGCAGCACCACGTCCAGACTGACGGCGTAGGCGGCGACCGAGCGATCGAGAACCCGCTCGACCGCCCGGTCGAACCAGGTGGCGTTCCGGCTCGGCGCCGACTTGACGAAATGGGCGCAGATCATCGGGGTGAGGGTCAGCGATACCAGGGTCGAAATGGCGATCGCGAAGGTCAGCGTCAGCGAAAATTCGCTGAACAGCCGGCCGACCAGTCCACCCATGAACAGCAGCGGAGTGAAGGCTGCAACCAGCGAGATGCTGATCGAGAGCACGGTAAAACCGATTTGCCTCGCGCCCTCGATGGTGGCGTGGAGCGGCGTCATCCCCTTTTCGAGATTGCGGAACACGTTCTCGATCACCACGATGGCGTCATCGACGACGAAGCCGACCGATACCGCGAGTGCCATCAGCGAAATGTTATCGATCGAGAAACCTGCGACCCACATGGCGGCGCAGGTGCCAGCCAGCGCCAGCGGGACGGTGACCCCCGCGGCGATGGTCGCCGCCATCCGGCGCAGAAACAGGAACACCACCATCATCACCAGGACAATGGTGGCGAGCAGCGTCCATTGCATGTCGCGGACGCTGGCGCGAATCGTGGTGGTGCGGTCCGAAAGCACCGATATCTTGATGTCGGCGGGAATCCAGCGCTTGAGTTCCGGCAGCATCTCGTAGATGCGGTCAACCGTGTCGATGACGTTGGCGTTGGCTTGCTTGGTGATGACGAGCAGCACCGACGGCTGAGCGTTGAACCAAGCCGCGGAGCGGCTGTTGCGGACACCAAGCTCGACGTCGGCGATGGCGCCCAATCGCACCACAGTGCCGCCCGACGATTTGATCACGAGGTTCTTGTACTGCGGCACGGTGCGGAGCTGATCGTTGGTGCCGATGGTGTGCGCCAGATCGGGGCCGTCGAAGGTGCCGAGCGCACTCGCCGCGTTGGCGTTGGAGACGGCGCTGCGCACATCCTCCATGCTCACACCCATCGACGCGATCGCCACCGGGTTGACGCGGATGCGCATGGCCGGCTGCTCGGCGCCGTTGACGGTGACCTCGGCTACGCCATCGACCTGGGCGATGCGCTGCGCGATCACGCTGTCGGCAACATCGTACATGTTGCTGGCCAGCATGGTGTTCGAGGTGAGCGCCAGGATCAGGATCGGCGCCGCCGATGGGTTGACCTTGCGCATGGCCGGCAGCGTCGGCAGATCGCCGGGCAGATCGGTCAGCGCAGCGTTGAGCGCGGCCTGAACATCGCGCGCGGCGCCGTCGATGCCGCGGCCGAGATCGAACTGGATCGTGATGTTGGCGCTGCCGAGCGAGCTCGACGACGTAATCTCGGTCACGCCGGGGATTTCGCCAAGCCGGCGCTCCAGCGGCGCGGCGACGGTCGAGGCCATGATGGCAGGATCGGCGCCGGGACGGCTCGCCGACACGCGGATGGTCGGGAACTCGACCGTCGGCATGCTCGACACCGGCAGGAAGCCATAGGCCACGGCCCCGGCCAGGAACAGACCAAGCGCCAGCAGCGCGGTGCCGACGGGACGTAGGATGAACGGGGTGGAGAAGTTCAAGGCCGTCACTCCGCGGCGGTTCGCGGCACGTCCCGGTCAGGCCGCGGCGCCGGCGCAACGAACGGCTCGGTTCGGGTGAAGCGCTGCTTCAGCCGGTCCATCGCGAGATAGATCACGGGCGTGGTGTACAGCGTCAGCAACTGGCTCAAAAGCAATCCGCCGACGATGGTGACGCCGAGCGGATTGCGCAATTCGGAACCAGTGCCGCTTTCCAGCGCCAGTGGCAGCGCGCCGAACAGCGCGGCGAGCGTCGTCATCATGATCGGGCGAAACCGCAGCAGCGATGCCTGAACAATGGCCTCGCGCGGCGAAAGGCCCTGCACGCGCTCGGCGTCGAGCGCGAAGTCGATCATCATGATCGCGTTCTTTTTCACGATGCCCATCAGCAACACAATGCCGATCAGCGCGATCACCGACAGGTCATAGCCCAGCAGCATCAGCGCCAGCAGCGCGCCAACGCCGGCGGATGGTAGCGTGGTCAGGATGGTGAACGGATGGATCAGGCTTTCGTACAACACACCAAGCACGATGTAGATCGTCACCGCAGCAGCCAGGATCAGCCACGGTTGCCTGGCCAGCGACTTGTCGAACTCGGCGGAATCGCCGGAGTATGATCCGGTCACCAGCGACGGCATCTCGATTGCCTGCTGCGCCGACGAGATCGCGGCGACCGCATCGCTGAGTGCCGATCCACGCGGCAGGTTGAAGCTGATGGTGACCGATGGAAATTGCTCCTGATGAGCCAACATGAGCGGCGCCGAGATACGTTCGAAGCGCGCGAAGGTCGAGAGCGGAACCTGGTTGCTGCCGGTGACCGCGTTCGGCGTCGCGGAGGTGTTGGTGTTCGTCGTGCCGGTCGCGGTGTTGCCGACCGTCGCCGTGGTGCCGGTCGAGGTGTTGGAGCCGGTGACGTAGAGCTTCGCCAGCGACGCCGGATCGCGCTGGTAGCTCGGCTGCGCCTCCAGGATCACGCGGTACTGATTGGCCTGCGAATAGATCGTCGATACCTGGCGCTGCCCGAATGCGTCGTTCAGCGTGTCGTTGATCGCCTGCATCGAAACGCCGAGCCGGCCGGCGGTCTCGCGATCGATCTGGACCTGCATGCGCAGGCCGCCCTCCTGGGATTCCGAGGCGACGTCGATCAGGCGTGCATCCTGCCGCAGTTTGTCGGTCAGCTTCTCGGACCATTCGAGCACGCCGGCCGCATCGGTGCCGACCAGGGTGTACTGGTACTGCGCACGGCTGGCCCGAGTGCTGATCTGGATGTCCTGCACCGACTGGAAGTACACGTTCATGCCCGGGATCGGCGCGACCGCCTGCTTCAGGCGCAACACAATGTCGTCGGCGCTGGCGGTGCGTTCGGTGCGCGGACGAAGTGTGATGGCAAGACGTCCGGCATTCGGCGTCGGGTTCATCCGGCTGACGCCAAGCACCGACACGATGCCGGCAACGTCCGGGTCTTTCTTGATCGCCGCCTCGACCTGCGCCTGCAACCGCTGCATCTGGGCAAACGAGACTTCGGTGCCGGCCTCCGACACCGCCGAGATCAGGCCGGTGTCCTGCGACGGCAGAAATCCCTTCGGCATGATGACGTAGAGCCAGATCGTGGCGACCAGCGTGCCCAGGGTGACGAGAAGCGTCAGAGCCTGGCGGCGCAACACCCATTCAAGGCTCTGGCCGTAGAGTTCGACCGTGCGGTCGATCGCGTTGTTGAAGAAGCGGCCGACCGAATTGCCGGCGCCCGCGGCCTGATGGCGCAGGATGCGGCTGCACATCATCGGCGTGAGAGTCAGCGACACGATGGCGGAAACCACCACGGCGATGGTGAGCGTCAGCGCGAATTCGCGGAACATCCGGCCGACCAGCCCGGTCATGAAAAGCAGCGGGATGAACACGGCGATCAGCGACAGCGTCAGCGAGATCACCGTGAAGCCGATCTCGCGCGCACCGCGCAACGCCGCGTCGAGCGGCGACTCACCGTTCTCGATGTGGCGGACGATGTTCTCGATCATGACGATGGCATCGTCCACCACGAAGCCGGTGCCGATGGTCAGCGCCATCAGCGACAGGTTGTCGAGCGAGAAGCCGCAGAACCACATCACGCCGAAGGTCGCGATCAGCGACAACGGCAGGGCCACCCCGGCGATGATGGTGGCGCGAACGGTGCGCAGGAACAGCAGCACCACGAGCACGACCAGCACCACGCTGAGAAGCAGCGTGAACTGCACGTCGTGGATCGACGCGCGGATCGTGGTGGTGCGGTCGTTGACGATGGTGAGCGTGGCGCCGCTCGGCATGGCGCGCTGCAGCCGCGGCAGCTCTTTTTTAATCCGCTCAACGGTCTCGATGACGTTGGCGCCCGGCTGGCGCTGGATATCGATGACCACCGCCGGCGTTCCCTGATACCAGGCGCCAACCTTTTCGTTCTCCAGGCCCTCGACGACCTGGGCAACGTCGGTCAGCAGCACCGGCGCGCCGTTGCGGTAGGCGACGACTAGCGACTTGTAGGAGTCGACGCCGATCAACTGATCGTTGGCCGATATGGTGTAGGACTGGTGCGCTCCGTCGAGCGAGCCCTTCGCGCCGGACACGTTGGCGCTGACGATCGCCTGGCGAAGGTCCTCCAGCCCGATGCTGTAGGCGGCGAGCCGCGCCAGATCGGCCTGGATCCGCACCGCGGGCCTGATGCCGCCCTGGATCGATACGCGGCCCACGCCGCCCACTTCAGCCAGCCGCTGCGCCATCAGGGTGTCGGCCAGGTCGCTGAGACTGCGGAGCGAGGTGGTCGGCGACGTGAGCGCCAGGATCAGCACCGGCGCATCCGCTGGGTTTACCTTGGAGTAGGTCGGCGTATAAGGCATGCCTTTCGGCAGGGTCGAGCCCGCGGCGTTGATCGCCGCCTGCACGTCCTGCGCCGCGCCATCGATGTCGCGGCCGAGATCGAACTGCAATGTGACCTGGCTGATGCCGAACGAACTCGACGACGCCATCACCGAGAGCGACGGAATCTGGCCGAACTGCCGCTCCAGCGGCGCGGTCACCAGCGCGGCGATGGTGTCTGGACTGGCGCCCGGCAGTTGCGTGGTGACCTGGATGGTCGGGAAATCCACCTGAGGCAGCGACGAGACCGGCAGCCACCAATAGCCAAGCCAGCCACCCAGCATCGCCGCGAAAGCCAAGAGCGAGGTTGCGACCGGACGCCGGATGAAGGGCGTTGAGACGCTCATCGTTGGGCGCTCTGGCCCGTACTTGGAGTGGCCTCGGAACGCTGCTGGCCGCGTTCACGCCGTTCGCCGTTGCCACGCCGGCGCTGAGCCGGTTCCGCGGCGGGAACCGGCGCCGCTTCGGCGTTGGTCACCGCAACCTGCGCGCCGGCGGTGAGACGGGCAAAGCCCGTGGTCACCACGCGCTGATCGGGCTGCAGACCGCTGGTGATGACCGCCTGAGTTTCATCCTGTTGCGTCACCGTCACCGGCCGGACCGCGACCTTGTTGTCCTGCTCGACGACGTAGACGAACGTGCCGGCCGGTCCGCGTTGGACCGCCGCCGTCGGCGTGACGACAACCTGCTTGAGCGTGTTGATCAGCAGACGGACGTTGATGAATCCGCCCGGCCAGAGCTGCATTTCGCGGTTGGCGAATTCGGCCTTGAGCTTGATCGTGCCGGTGGTCGAGTCGACCTGGTTATCGACGACCTTGAGTTCGCCGGTCTCGATCACGGTCCTGTTGTCCGGCCCGAATGCGTCGACCTGGAGCGTGCCGCCAGCGAGCGCACGATTGACAGCGCCGAGTTGCTGTTGCGGCAGGGTGAAAAACACCGAGATCGGCTGGAGCTGGGTGATGACAACGATGCCGCTCGCATCCGAAGCCTTGATGATGTTGCCCTGATCGACCTGACGGATCCCGGTGCGGCCCGAGATCGGCGCCACCACCTGGGTGTAGTCGAGGATCGCCTTGGCGTTGTCGATCTGCGCCTGATCGAGATTCACCTGGGCTTCCTGCTGCGCAACCGTCATCTTCTGGGTGTCAAGCTGCTGCCGCGCGACCGAATTGCTGGCGACCAGCCGGGTGTAACGTTCGAGATCGAGACGCGCGTTGGCGAGTGTCGCTTCGTCGAGCGCCTTCTTCGCCACCGCCTGATCGTAGGCGGCCTGATAGGTGATGGGATCGATCTTCGCCAGCACGTAGCCGCGCTCCACGTTCTGGCCTTCGGTGTAGTTGACGCTGAGCAGCTTGCCGTCGACCTGCGACCGAACCGTAACGGTGTTCAACGCCCGGATGGTGCCGACGCCGTCGAGATAGACCGGCACGTCGGACCGCTTGGTCAGCGCCGCGATGACCGGAACCGGCCCGTCATCGCCGCCGCCCCGGCCAAAGCGGGACTGCTGCTGCTGCTGCTGTTGCTTCGCCGGCTGCATCCAAACGGCCGCAGCGCCTCCCGCGAGAGCGAGGACAACGATTGCCGTCATGATCGAACGTCGTCTGAGTGCCATCTCCAGCCCTGCGTCGCAGTTGCCCCATAGATAAAGGCGCGACCGCAAGATTCACAGCACATTGCGTATATTTTAGGGGCAGACTTAATACCTCCACGAAGCTTGGAGGTATTCCAAAGCTTAGGCGGGCCCATCCTTGGGAGTGTCTTTTGGCACATCCGGCCTGGGTTTCTGCCAGCCGCCGCCCAGTGCCTGGAATAGCCCGACCACCGCATTCAGCCGGGACAGCTGATTGTTGGCCAACGTGTCCTGGGCGTTGAACAGCGCCTGCTGGTTAATGAGGACGGTCGTCAGGTCGACAGTCCCCTCCCGCAGCCGCGTCTCGGTGATCTCGAACGCCCTCCGGGTGCTGGTCACCACATCGTCCTGCAGCCGAACCAGCCGGATGGTCTGCTGAACTGCGATCAGCGCCCGCTCAACATCAGCAAAGCCGCTGACAATTGCCTTTCGGTAGAGCTGCAACAATTCGTCCTGTTGGCCGATCCGCAAGTCGAGTTGGCCCTGCAGGCGCAGGCCATCGAACAGCGGCTGCGTTAGGCCGGCGGCTACGTTGTAAAATGCCGACTCCGGCCGCAGCAGCGTCTTGAGTACCGCGCTTTGATAGCCGCCCTCGCCGGTCAACTGGATGGTCGGGAAGAAAGCCGCTCGCGCCGAATAAACATCAGCGCCGGCGGAAGCGAGTTGTGCCTCGGCCTCGCGGATATCCGGACGCTGCGCGATCAGATCGGATGGCAAGCCCGGCGTCACCGGCGGTATGCGCACGCGCGCCATGCTGCCGCCGTGGACCCTGATCGATTCCGGCGTGCGCCCAATGAGCACAGCCAGCGTCGCAATATTCTGCTGCACCACCTGCTCGAGCGGCGGAATCGCGGCGCGCTGGATGTTGACCACGCTTTCCTGCTGTGCGGTGTCGAGCGCTGACGCAGTGCCGACATCGAACCGCTGCTTCACCAAGTTGTAGACACGGGTGGCGGCGGCTAGGTTGTCTCGCGCGATGCGTAGACGGTCCTGCGCCGCCAGTACCTGGAAATAGGTGTTGGCGACACTGACGACCGTGGTCAGCGCAACGACCTCGCGGTCAAATCGGGTGGCAACGGCAAGCTCCTCGGCGGAGCGCAGCGCCGCGCGATTCTTGCCCCAGAAGTCGATCTCGTAGCTGGCACTGAGCGACCCGGAATAGGTGATGCGTTCGGATCGGCCGCCGGCACCGCCGCTCTGCGATGCGCGCGAGCGGAGCGCACTGGCGTTGAGATCGACAACCGGCAGCAGTGCCGAACCGACGATGCGCGAATTCGCATCGGCTTGAACAATGCGAGCGACCGCCGCAGCGATATCGAAATTGGAGGTCAGCGCCTCCTCGATCAGATCGCTCAACTCCTTGGAGCCAAAGCCGCGCCACCACACCACCGACGGCAGAGCACTGTCGGCCTGAAGCGGCCCAGCGCGGTAGCGACCCGGGATGGCAATCCCGGCCGGCACGTCGTCGTTGGGCAGAAAGCATCCGGAGAGCGGTGTGGCCAAAACAAACGCGACAGCAGTCGCGACGAGACGCTTTGCGCGGCTCGAAACCATCGAACACTTGGACTCCGACCGACACATACAACCGCTCAAAAAAAGAAGCACAACATCTGCAGCAACAGCAGACTGCAGAAAAAACTAGCAACCTTGAGGTGGCCGCCCAATCGAAATCACCGTGGAAGCGGCGATACTGTGGGGGCGTTGTGGATATGTCACGGCGGCGGAACCTCCGAAGGTTACGCCGCCGTAATGTAAGAGCGATTCCGGCAACACCGCTAGAGACTTGGCTCTGGAGCTGAAGAACCGAGGGTTCTCGCCCGCTTACTTCGGCTTGTAGACGATGTCGAACAGCCCCTCGATATCCTTCGTCGTTTTCGCCGCCGCGATGAACTTGAATTCGAGTGCATCCTGCAATGAGCGTTCGATATCCCTGATTTCACCGATTTGCATGGCCGATTTCGGATAGAAGCCCTCCACCGCCTGCTTGGCGATCTCCGGCGTGACCTTCATGTTCTTGGCGAAGATTTCGATCGCCTGCGGATTGCTGTACGCCCAGTCGATCGACTTGTTGATGACCTGCATGAATTTGGTGATCGCTTCACGCTTGGTCTTGAGCGAGTTCACGCTGGCGAGGTTCACGCGGATGGTCTGCCCGGCCAGTTCCTTGGCTTCGTTCGCACGGGAGACAATGCGGATCTTGCCCTCATTGACGTCCTTGAGGACGAACGGCACCACCGACCAGCCGATGTCGATCTGGCCGGTCATGGTCTGGGTGTAGGTGCCGGGCACGCCGCCGGTCGGCACGGGCTTCGCTTTAGAGCCGGCCTGCTTCAGCAGTGTCAGCAGAATCAGGTTCGATGACGAACCGGGCGACGAGAACGCGATGGTTTTGCCTTCGCCGGCGTCCTTCAGTGATTTGATCGGGCTGTCCGACTTGACCCACCAGAACAACTCATTGGCGCCGGTCATCTCCGCCGAGATGACACGGTATGGGGTGGCTTCGCCGCCTTTCACGTAGGCTCCGATCGCCCCGAGGATGCCGTTGGACATAGCGATATCGACGCTGCCGGAGGCGACGGTGGCAATCGTCTGGGCGCCGCCGTCGGTGTAAAACACCTCGACCTCGAGCCCGGCGTCCTTGAAGAAGCCCGCAGCTTCACCGAATTCGACCCAGGTGCTGTCCCAGAATCCACGTTGCGGAATGGCAACCTTGAGCTTTTCCACCGCGAAGCTCACGCTGGTGCCCGCGATAAGGATGGCCAGCACGGCAAGAACCGTCTTCTTCATCGCATTTCCTCCGTCGGCTTTATATCTCGCCGTTGGCCGCGATACTGCCCGTTTGACCGGCTGGAAACAATTGCCCGGCCCCTGCCCTCATGCCGCAGGAACCCCACCGATTGACAGTTCCACCATGGAGAATTCGGCGAGGTTCCACGCCGGTCTGCTGAAGGCCGATGAAAGCTCAGCCCTGCGACAGCATGTTCAGCCGCGACCGACAGCGGCGCGTCCGCGGCAAAACGCTAGCGCTTCGGTTCGTTGGCCGGGCGCACGTTGCCCCACGGATCGACCTTACGCGGCGCCAGCGACGGCAACCGCTTCATCTGCTCATCGTATTCTTTCTCGGCCGTGGCCTGCTCCTTCTGCGCACGCGCCGTGCGTTCCTTGTCAGCAGGGTCACCGGGGGTGGGATTCTGGGCTCCGCGCTGGGCCAACGTCGGGACCGCCAGCATTGCCATCGCAACCAGCACTGCAATCAACGTTCTCATGATTGGCGCCTTTGTCCCGCCCCCGCGGCGGCCTGATCATAACAATGGGATGGGTGCATCGCACAATTTATTCTTGCTGCATCGCAGCATTTGGGGCATGGTAAGGCGAAAGAAGAGCATCAGAGACGAGATCCATGAGCAAAAACAAAAGCCAAGCCTGGAATACCAAATACGGTCCTCGCCGCGTGCGCAGCGAAGCGCCGACTCTGGCCGAGGCGATCGACGCCGCCCAGGGACTGTCCGACGACATCGACGCCCAGGCCAATATTGCCGGCTCTTTGATGGGTTTGCCGAGCGAGCAGGTCCTCGCAGAATTGCTCAAGCTCGCCCCGCCGCGCAAGGACGTCAGCAAGACGTTCGCCTTCGTCGGCACCGCCGACGCCCCGCGCACCGTCGTGGTCGAGCGCAAGACATCCCGCCGCATCATCCCAGCGGCGGACCGCGCCGCGCTGAAGCGCACCGGCGTGATTTCCCTGGGCGAACGCAGCAGTCGGACCTTGTCGCGTCAGCCGAACTGACCGCGGGTTCAGGTCTCGTCGGCGATCGTCGTCCGCAAAACGCCGATCCGCGAAATCTCCACCTCCAGCACATCGCCGGGCTTCATCCAGAGCGGGGGTTTGCGGCTATGGCCGACGCCCTCAGGCGTGCCAGTGGCAATGATGTCGCCCGGATTTAGCTCGGTGAAGTCCGAACAGAAGCTGACGATCTGCTGGCACGAGTAGATCAATTTATCTGTTCCGGAGTGCTGCACCTGCTGACCGTTCAGCCGCGTGGTCAGCGTCAGCGCGGCGGGATCGGGAATCTCGTCTGAGGTGACAAGCCATGGCCCGAGCGGGCCGGTGCCGGGCCAGTTCTTGCCGGATGTGACCGAGAACTTCTGATAGTCGCGCACGCTGCCATCGACGAAGACCGTATAGCCAGCGACGTGATCGAGCGCACGCTCGATCGGAATGTGACGGCCCCCCTTGCCGATCACCATGGTCAACTCGCCCTCGAAGTCGAAATTATCCGAGAGCCTGGGGCGGATCATCACGCCGGCGTGCCCGACCAGAGTGTCGGTGAAGCGGATGAACATGCTCGGCTGCTTCGGCAGTTCGCGGCCGACCTCAGCAGCGTGGGATTTATAGTTGACCCCGGCGCAAAGGATTTTGTGCGGGTTCGGGATCACCGGCAGGAAACGGATGTCTGACAGCTTGTGGTCGGGCTTCGCGGCGGCCGCCTTGCGCATCTCATCGAGAGCGCCGGCTGCCAGCGCATCGCGCAACGAGGCATGGCCTTTCATGGTGACGACGCCATCCCCGACGATGGCTCCGTAACATTCCTTGCCGCCGGCCATGTAACTCGCGAGTTTCATCGGGCGCTCCTGCAGTCGCATTTCTCGGCCGACCCAGCTGCGCCGGCCCATCTTGAGCAGTCTTTGTTGGGTATGACCGAACGCCGGCCCCGCTTTTCAAGTCCGGCCCTAATGGGTCATCTCGTGGATCTGCCGCACCGGCACAAACAAGTCGTCGACTTTGGGCGCCTTGGCGATCACGCCCTGCTCTTCGAGATAGCGCACCAGGGCGTTGAGGGTCGGCCGGTTGGCTTCGATGCCGTAGGGCCACGGATCGCCGCCGAACACCGCGTCGATCTGGTCCATTTCCTCGGTCATCCACGGCAGCATGTAACGAAGCGTCCCGCGATACTTCATTTTCTTCAGCGCAAGATTCTTGGACTGGTTCAGCGCGTGATAGAGGGCAGACGCAACGAACGGATGCTTCTCGTGCACATCGCGGCGGATCACCACGGTGTGCATGATCGGGAAAATCTTGGTGCGGTTGTAGTAGTCGATCTCGGCGGAGCGATAATCCGGATAGAGCCGAACGATATCGGGATTCCTGCCGAATGCCTCGGGGACGCCAGTACCGATGATCGCCTGCAATTCGCCGTCCTCCAGCATCTTGCTCATGGATTTGCCGGACGTGTTGGCGCTGATCGACATCTTTTTGGCGGTCGGCAGGATGGTCGGATTGCCATGGGCTTTGGCGCTGTTGATGTCGCCCTCGACCCATTCGTTCTTGGAGAAGTCGATACCGTACTCGTCGCTGAGCAGACCGCGAATGAAGATCGCCGCCGTCATGGTGTAGAGCGGCACGCCGATGCGCTTGCCCTCAAGCTCCTTGGGCGATTTGATGTACTTCTTGTTGATGAAGATGAAGCTGTGCCGGAACACCCGCGACGCGAACACCGGAATGGCAACCAGCGGGCAATTGCCGGCGACGAAGCGGGAGACATACTCGGAGCTGGAGAATTCCGCGGAGTCGAATTCGAGGCCCGCCGCCATGCGGTCGAAGATATTGCGCGGATTGTCGTCCATCAGGAAGTTTAGATCGACGCCATCGACCCGCACCTCGCCGGTGTGGAGCGCGAGCATGCGGTCGTAGAGTCCGCAGGCGAAGGTGAGCGGCAGTTTCGACATTTCCAACCCTATCGTTCTCGTTTTGAGGTTCGCAGTGTAACAGGTGACCGCCGATCGGGAAGCATGACAGTCATGTCCCGGTCTTGTGCCCCCGATCCGCATATTGCTCTATAGAAAGCAGCGGTGGCGGCCCGCCACCGGGTTGGGCGCGCCTCGCGCCAGGAATGTAGAACGATGTCCGACCTTCGCCTGACCTTCGCCATCGGCGACTATCTGCACATGCGCGAGTTGACGCTCGGCCGGGTCAAGCCGGAAGGCATCGACCTCACCGTTCTGACGCTCCCGCTGGAGACCATCGCGTACCGGTTCCTGGCCACCTATGAGTGGGAGGTTTCGGAATTCTCGATGGCGACCTATTGCACGATGGTGGCTAACGGCAACGCACCGATGGTCGGACTGCCTGTGTTTCCGTCCCGCGTGTTTCGGCATGGTGCGATCTTCGTGCGCGAAGATTCACCGATCAAGACCGGTGCCGACCTCAAGGGCAAACGGATCGGCATCCCGCAATGGACGCAGACCGCCGTCACCTATGTGCGGGGCTGGCTTCAGCACGACGCCGGCGTGCCGCTGACGTCGATCGACTGGGTTCAGGCCGGCGTGAACGATGCCGGCCGAAAGGAGATGACAACGTTCGAATTGCCGTCCGGCTACCGGCTGACCAGCATGCCCGACAACAATCTCGGCCAGTTGCTGGTCGATGGCGACATCGACGCGGTGATCTCGGCACGGCCGCCCAATGTCTTCCTTGACGGCAAGCACGGGATCAAGCGGCTCATGCCCGACTATCGGGCGCAGGAAGAGGCGTATTTCCGCAAGACCGGGATTTTCCCGATCATGCATCTCGTGGTCATGCGCCGCGACGCTTACGAGGCCAACCGCTGGATCGCGCGCAACCTGATGGACGCCTTCGAGAAAGCCAAGCGCGCGTGCCTGCCGGAGCTATATCAAGGCGGAACGTCATTCCTGCCAGTCGCCTGGGGCTATGACCACGCCGAGCAGACCAACCGGATGATGTTTCCCACTGACGATCCTTGGCCGTACGGCATCAAGAACAACCTCAAGACACTGGAGCCGTTTCTCACCTTTTGCCACGAGCAGGGCGTTACCAAGCGCAAGCTCACCGTGGAGGAGTTGTTTCCAAAGGAAGTCGGTTTCGAACTGAAAATCTGATTTCGCCCGATAAAACAGAGTCAAAAAGTATCGGAATAAGCAGTATGGCGCTCGCGCTCTATCATAACGACATGTCGAGCTGCGCGCAGAAGGTGCGGCTGATGTTGGCCGAGAAGGGCCTCGAATGGGAAAGCCGTCATCTCGACCTCCGCGCCGGCGAGCACCAGAAGGATTGGTACATCAAGCTTAACCCGCGCGCGGTGGTGCCAACACTGATCGACGGCGACATTGTCGTTCCGGAATCCAACGTCATCAACGAATATCTCGATGAGCGTTTTCCCGATCAGCCGCGGAAGCCTGCCGATCCGTTCGGCCGCGCCAGGATGCGGCTGTGGACCAAGCAGCTCGTCGAAGGCGTGCACGACGCGGGGATCGCCGTGCTCAGCTTCGCGCTGGCATTCCGCCACCAGTACCTGACCAAGGGCGAGGCCGGCGCCGCGATGCTGGAAAGCATCCCCGATCCGATCAAACGCGAACGCCGCCGCGATGTGATCGAGAAGGGCCTCGACTCGCCGTTCTTCAAGATCGCAGTGGACCGGCTGCTGACGCTCTATCGAGACATGGACCAGACGCTCGCCAGCCATCCGTGGCTCGCCGGCGACAGCTACAGCATCGCCGACGCGGCGTTCACGCCCTACATCGTGCGGCTCGACCATCTCGACGTCATGGGACTCCTCGATTCGACGCCGCGGACCGCGGACTGGTATCGCCGGATCAAGGCCCGGCCGAGCTTTGACGCCGCCATCGTGCGCTGGGAGAACGCCAAGTATCTCGAACTGATGAAACGCCAGGGCCGGGAAAACTGGCCCAAGATCAAAGAGATCGTGGCCGCTCACTGAGCGTTGTCCACACGCGTCCACAGCTATCCATAGTGGCGGCACGCATAACGGGAAGGCGAATCACGTCTGTCGCATTGATGCCTCATACGAGACCCATACCCGCCTACAACGGGGGCACGTCAGTGACGAGCCCATTCATGTCGAACAGAGCGCACTACTACGTGGTTTACGATGGCGCTTGGAAGATTCAGTGTGACGGCGAGAATTCCGAGCCGTATCTGCGCCGAAGTCATGCCTTCAAGGACGCCGTGGCTCTTGCCCACCTGGATGTCCGGAATGGGCGAGAGGCTGATGTGATCGTACAGTGCGAGGACGATCTCTTCCGGCCGGAGTGGGATTCAACCCGCGACAGCTATCCGCCGCCTCTGGTGCCCGAAGGTTGAGCCGCCGAGTCAAAGCGCTGACGCGTCCTGTGCGCCGGCTGAGATAAGGCTGGCAAGGGTGATGCGAAGGGCTAAAATGTGACGCAACGCAACAGGGCGCGTTCGTCATGGCATCGGCATCTCACACCACGGCGGCGCGTTCGGCTCGTGCGTTACCTCGCGTCATCATCGTCGAAGACGAGCTGCTGGTGGCGTGGCACCTGGAATCGCTGACCCGCGAACAGAACCTCGAGGTGTGCGCGCTCGTTCCGGATGGCGACGGCGCCATCGAACAGGCTGCCGACCTGGACGCCGACCTGATCCTGATGGATATCAGGCTGGCGGGCCGGATGGACGGCATCGAAGCAGCCCGCCGCATCCGCGAGCAGCGCACCACGCCGATCATCTTCATCACGGCACACGGCGATCCGGCGACGCGCGCCCGAATCGAGCAGGAGCTACCGGGCACTCCGGTGCTGGCGAAACCGATCACCGCCGACAGCCTGAAAGAAGCAATCGCGTCCGTGATGAAGTCTTAGCCGTCGAAGGACGGCGGCCGCTTCACGTCACCGCGGTCGGCGCCAGCGCTTCGATATCCGTGACAACGTCGATGATCACCGGGCGGTTGGCGGCGAGCGCCTGGGCCAATGCACCGGGCAATTCACTCGCGCGCTCGACCCGAATGCCCAGCGCGCCCATCTCCTCGGCGATGCGCGCGAAGTTGGTCTTGCGGAAGGTCCAGAGCTCACGCGCCTGTTCGGTCTGCGTGCCGCCATAGACGCGATCGAAGCCGCGCTTGGACTGGTTGCCGCCGCCGTTGTTGTTCACCACCGTGACCGCGTTGATCTTCCAGCGCACCGCCGTCTCGATGTCGCCGATGTGGTACCAGAAGCCGGCGTCGCCGGTGAACGTCACCACCGGCCGGTCCGGCGCGCCGCACTTGGCGCCCAGTCCAGCCGGAAACGCCCAGCCGAGATGGCCGGCGCTGCGCATATAGCTCTGCGTGTTGGTTCGCAGATCGTACATGCCGCCCATCCAGATGCCGGCGTGGCCGGTATCGACCACGACGATCGCGTCGTCCGGTACATGTTTGGAAAGTTCGTGGCAGATGCGCGCCGGATTGATCGGCACAGCGTCCGACTCCAGCATCGGCTTGTAATTGGCGTACCACTCCTTGACGAGCGACTGCGCTTGCACGACCCACGCCTTACGCTTGCCGGCGGTGGACTTGTCGCAAACCGCCAGCATCTTCGCCAGCGTCGCCTTGGCGTCGCCATTGACGCGGGCTTGTAGCGGATAGTTCAACCCGAGCGCCTCCGGATTGATGTCTATCTGGATCGCCGGCGTGCCGATCTTGGGCACCGCCCAGAAATGCGTGGTCATGCCGCCGGTCGTGGAGCCTATGAAGCAGATCAGATCGGCCGCGTTGACGACCTTGTTGGCGCTCTCGCGCGAATAGGTGCCAACCACGCCGCATGAAAGCGGATGAGCCGCGGTGATCGAATCCTTGCCGTTGAGCGACGTCACCACCGGAATTTGCAAAGCCTCGGCCAGCGCGACCAGTTCGTGCGCCGCGCCCGAAGCACGCACGCCGCCGCCGGCGACAATCACCGGGCGTTCCGCGTTCTGCAGCACCTTCAGAGCGGCAAGCACGCTGGCCTGATCCGGCTCCGGCCGGAACGGCGGCACCCTGGAAAACTCCGGCTCGACCATCGGCTCCATCTCGCCTTCGTCGCCGTCGACCTGGCCCTCATTGCCGCGGAATTGCAGATGCACCGGCCCCGGCGTGCCGGTGGTGGCGGCGCGGAATGCCTGCCGCACCATGTCAGGGAAGCGGGTCACGTCATCGACCGTGGCGTTCCACTTGGTCACCGGCTCGAACGCCGGCACATCGTCGACTTCCTGATAGACGTGACGGAACTTGGTCTTTGGCTCACGGCCGCCCGTGAAGGCGATGACTGGCGAGTTCGCCAGCCATGCGTCGCGCAGGCCGGCGGCGAGATTGAGCGCGCCGATAACCTGGGCCATGCATATGCCGGGCTTGCCGGAGGCGCGGGCGTAGCCGTCGGCCATATAGGCCGCGGTCGCCTCGCTGTGGACGTGCAGGCGCTTGATCTTGGTCCGCGTTTCCATCACCGCGAAGGTCTTTCGCAGCACGGCCGGCACATGAAACACATGCGTCACACCGTAGGCCTCGAGCATGTCCGCCATGCACTCGGCGCCCAGCATTTTCCTGTTGTGACCCAGCGTTGCCATTTCGTTTCTCTCCCTGCGGCGGGCAAGATGGCACGGCCCGTCACAGGCGACAATCGGATATACTCTCGCCAGCAAATCTCTGGACATGGCAATGTACAGCGCGACCATCGGAGTTCGCCGTTACCCGTTTGGCGATCTCGCGACCCTGCTGGCCAAAGCATCGCCGTTGCGGAGCGGCGACCAGTTGGCCGGCCTGGCCGCCGAGAGCGGCGAGGAGCGGGTCGCCGCGCAATTCGTCTTGGCCGATGTGCCGCTCGCATCGCTCCTTCACCAGCATGTCATCGCTTACGAAACCGACGAGGTGACACGCCTTATCGTCGATAGCCACGACCGCGCCGCCTTTGCTCCCATCGCGTCGCAGACCGTCGGCGAATTCCGCGATTGGCTATTGTCGGACGAAGCCACAACGCCCGCCCTCGCCGCATTGGCGCCCGGCGTCATGCCGGAGATGGCCGCCGCGGTGTGCAAGATCAGCGCCCTGCAAGACTTGATGGTGATGGCGGCAAAATGCACCGTGGCCAAAGCGTTTCGCAGCACGGTCGGCCTGCCCGGCCGCCTCTCGGTGCGATTGCAGCCGAACCATCCGACCGATGATGTCCGTGGTATCGCAGCGAGTATCCTCGACGGCCTGCTGCTCGGCGCGGGCGATGCGGTCATCGGCATCAATCCCGCGACCGACAGCCCCGATCGGACGCACCGCCTGCTTTCGATGCTCGACGACATCCGGATCAAGCTCGACATCCCGACGCAGTCCTGCGTGCTCGCGCATGTCACGACAACATTGGAATTGATACGCAAAGGCTCACCAGTGGACCTGGTGTTTCAGTCGATTGCCGGCACCGAAGCCGCCAACAAGAGCTTCGGCATCAATCTCGCCCTGCTCAAAGAGGCGCGGGAGGCGGCGCTGGCGCTTCGGCGTGGCACCGTCGGCACTGACGTCATGTATTTCGAAACGGGTCAGGGCAGCGCACTTTCGGCCAACGCGCATTGTGGGGTCGATCAGCAAACACTCGAGGCGCGCGCCTACGCCGTGGCGCGTGCGTTCAAGCCGCTACTGGTCAACACCGTCGTCGGCTTCATCGGCCCGGAGTATTTGTTCGACGGCAAGCAAATCACCCGCGCCGGCCTGGAGGACCATTTCTGCGGCAAGCTGATGGGCGTGCCGATGGGCGTCGATGTTTGCTACACCAACCACGCCGAGGCCGACCAGGATGACATGGACGCGCTGCTCGCTCTGCTGGTCGCCGCCGGCGTCAACTTCATCATGGGCGTCCCCGGCGCCGACGACGTGATGCTCGGCTATCAGAGCACGTCATTCCATGACGCCCTCGCCATGCGCGATCTGTTCGGCCGGAAGCCCGCGCCGGAATTCGAGGCATGGCTTCAACGACAGGGGCTGATCGATAGCTCCGGCCACATCCGGCCACTCGAATCGCCTGGCCGTTTCCGCGCGCTGTTGACGGGCTGAGCCGATGTCCGAAGACCGCTCCCTGCTCGACGATGAAATGTGGTCCGATCTGCGCCGACTGACGGCCGCGCGCATCGGGCTGCGCCGCACCGGCGCATCGCTTGCGACCGGGCCGCTGCTTGATTTCAAGCTGGCCCACGCCCGCGCGCGCGATGCCGTGCATGAGCCGCTCGATGAAGCGCGCTTGATAGCCGAACTCGCAGGATTGGGACTCGAAACCATCGCCTCGGCGAGCGCCGCTGAAAGCCGAAAGCAGTTTCTGATGCGTCCCGACCTCGGCCGCCGTCTCGCAGCACACTCCGAGCAGATGCTGGCATCGCACGCCGCCCGCTACGATGTGGCGTTCGTAATCGCCGACGGCCTATCGGCGCGCGCCGTTCAACAACACGCGGCGCACGTTCTCGGCTTCGTTGTACCGATGCTGCGCGATGAAGGCTGGCGCATCGCTCCGCTGGTCATCGTTCGTCACGGGCGGGTCGCGACCGGCGACGCCATCGCCACATTGCTCGGCGCCGACTGCGCCGCGGTTCTGATCGGCGAGCGTCCGGGCCTATCGGCGCCCGACAGCATGGGCGCCTATCTGACATGGCAGCCCGCCCCGCACACCACCGACGCGGACCGCAACTGCATCTCCAACATCCGGCCCGATGGGATCAAATACTCCGAAGCCGCCCACAAGCTTGCCCACATGCTGCGTGCCATGCGCGCACGGCGCATATCGGGCGTGCAACTCAAAGATGATTCGGATCGGCTGCCGGATGGCGCTAACATCGAAGCCGCCATTCCTGATGCCGGAAAACAATTATGAAAACATCGACCGATCGCATCCTCACCACCCACACCGGCAGCCTGCCGCGGCCGAAGCCGTTGCTGGACCTGATCCTGGCCCGAGAGAAGGGCGACACGATCGACGCCGCGGCTTTCGAGGCGGCGACCGTGAAGGCGGTGGATCAGGTCGTTGCCCAGCAGGTCGCCTGCGGCATCGACATCGTCAGCGACGGCGAGATGAGCAAACCGTCCTACACCACCTATATCCGCCACCGCGTCGAGGGCATCGCCCACGATCCGCGCGCCGCCGAAAAGGGCCGCGACATCATGATCGGCCGCGATCTGCTGGCGCATCCGGATTTCGGCAACAGCCGGCGCAATTTTTCCGCCTCGCCGTTTCCGGGCTGCGTCGGCCCGCTGAAATACAAGGACCGCAGCGCACTCGACCGGGACCTCGCCAATCTGAAAGCCGCGGCGGCGAAATCGAACCCCGCCGATGTGTTCATGACCGCACCATCGCCCGGCATCCTGACGCGATTCATCATCAACCTGCACTATCCGAACGAAGATGCCTACGTCGAGTCGCTGGCCGAGATGATGAAGACCGAATACCGCGCCATCGTCGAAGCGGGCTTCGTGCTGCAAATCGACTGCCCCGATCTCGGCTCGTGCCGCAACAACCAGTACCGCGACCTGAGCGACGATGAGTTCCGCCGCAAAATTGCCGAACGCAACATCGCGGCGCTGAACGGCGCCATCGAGGGACTGCCCGCCGACCGGATGCGGCTGCACATCTGCTGGGGCAATTACGAAGGACCGCACAGTTTCGACCTTCCCCTGCTGAAGATCATCGATATCGCCTTCAAAGCGCGCATCCAGGCGTTCAGCATCGAAGCCGCCAATCCGCGCCACGATCATGAGTGGGAGGATCTCAAGACATTCAAGATTCCCAGCGACAAGATTTTGATTCCCGGCGTGATCGATTCGACGACGAACTTCGTCGAGCATCCGAAGCTCGTCGCCCAGCGCATCCAGCGCTACGCCGACATCGTCGGCCGCGAGCGGGTGCTGGCCGGCGTCGATTGCGGCTTCGGCACCGCCGTTCGCACCGATCCGATCGTCGCCGACAGCATCGTCTGGGCAAAGCTCAAGGCACTCGGCGAAGGCGCAGCGATCGCGAGCCAACGCTTGTGGGGCTCGAAGGCCGCGTGATGGCACCCTGGAAAACGATCCTCGCGGCCACCGTCACCGCATCGCTGCTGATGCCTGTGGTGAACGCGGATGCTGCCACCGGTCAGCGCAAGTCCGCAAAGGTCACGGTCTATCCCAAGAAGCGCGCGTGGCACGGCTACGGGTATCTGCCCGGCTATCGGCCGTCGCTGGCGGAGACCAACGGTTTGCCGGTGCTCGGCCCGGACCCGCGGCGCAAGCGCGAATATCGCTACTACAGCTGGTATGACGGCCAGCCTCGCTACAGCTGGGGTCGGCCGGGATTCTATCGCGGGCAGTGGAACGGCGGCGGCTTCGGCCCATGCTGGGCATCGACGCCGATCGGCATGATGCCGACGTGTGGGCAATAATTTGCGGGCTATAACCTGCGGGCCTTAGCGCCCGCAGGTTCATTCTTCGCCGGTCGCGCTACTTGATCGCCAATGGATTCACTGGCGATCCGACCGCACCGGTGATCGGAATTGCGGGCGCAACGAACAGAAACTCGTAGGTTTTGTCGGCGGCGCAATCCTCGCCCAGTTCCTTGAGCTCGAAGATTTCGCCCATGGTCATGCCCATGATCGGGATGGTGATCCAGTGCCAGGGCTGGTTGATGCCGTCCTCGCTCTCGTTCGGGCGGACCTCGCAGCCCCATGTATCCGAGGCGAGCGCGGCGAGTTCGACGCGCTTGACCCACTCCAGCGTCTCGAACGCAAAGCCCGGCGCGTCGCCGCCCGGATAGCCGTCCCAGCTTCCGAGTGTCTGGCAACGCTGCATCATGCCGGTGCGCACGATGACGTAATCGCCGCGCTTCATCTCTACCTTCTGCGCCTTGGCGCAATCGTCGAGATCCTTGCAGGTGATGCCGTAACCGTCGTCGAGCGATTCGACGCCCTTGAAGCGCGCCACATCGAGAAGCACGCCGCGGCCGACCATCTTGTTCTTGGTCTTCTCGATGCCGCATTTTTGCGCGCCCGCGGTCGTCACCTCGCGGCAGTCGTAGCCGTTCCACATGTAGTTCTCATAAAAGACGTGGCCGAGGCCGTCCCATTGGGTGCCACATTGCAGCGGCATCACCACCATGTCGTCGGCAGCGCGGATGCCACGTTTGTCGAGCACGCCGGAGTAGGCATCGGTGCCGGTGCGCAGCATGGTGTGGATCGGATTGGTCCGGCCCATCGACGGGTATTTGCTCTTGGCGCCCTGCGGACCGAGATGATCGAAGTTGAGCGCGAGGGAAATCACCTTGCCCTTCTTGACCAGACGCGTCGCCGCGACAATGTCTTCGGCGCTCGTGTAATTCAGCGTTCCGATCTCGTCGTTCGGACCCCACTTGCCCCAGTTCTTGTATTTTTCCGAAGCGTCACGGAGATCCTGACGCGTGTATTTCTTGGCAGTCATGGCGTTTCCTCTGGCGTTAATCGATGTGTCGGAGCGACGTCTAGGTCGGACGTTTAGCGGGATGCAACCGTTATTTGCCGAAACCAAGTGCCCCGCGGTCCAACCAATGATATCAACTGATCGACCCTGAGCAACCAGCCGCCGGGACGGCTCGGGATATGCGAAAGACTGCAGAACAGGAGCAGGTCTTGAATTTTCTGAAGGTGGCCGTTGACCTGGGCGCATGGCGCCCGGCGTTTTACGCTCGAGGCATCGCGGTTTGCCTTGCCCTGCTCGCACCTGTCGCCGCTCAGGCCGACGACCCCTATCCCAACAAGCCTGTCCGCGTTGTCGTCGCCTTCGGTCCCGGCGGACCGAGCGATCTGATCGGCCGGCTGATTGGGCAGAAGCTGACCGAGCGGCTCGGCAAGCAATTCTACATCGAGAACCACGCCGGCGCCGGCGGCAACATCGGCACCGGGATTGCCGCGCGTGCGGAGCCGGATGGCTACACCATCCTGATCGCAAGTTCGCACTTCACGATCAACCCAAGCCTCTACGGCAAGGTGCCCTACGACCCGATCAAGGACTTCACCCCGGTGACGCTGATCGCAAATTCGCCGAACGTGCTGGTGGTCAATCCGAGCCTGCCGGTCAAGTCGGCCAAGGAACTGGTCGACTTGGTTCGTGCGAGTCCTGGCATGTACAGCTACGCGATGCCGGGCGCGGGCACGCCGGCCCATCTGTCCGGCGAAATGTTCCGCCTTGGGCTCAATCTCGACATGGTCGCGGTGCCGTTTGGAGGCGGCGGCCCGATGATCCAGTCGGTGGTGGCAGGCCACACGCCGATTGCATTCTCGTCCATGCCGCCGGCCGCGCCACAGATCCAGAGCGGCAAACTGCGCGGCCTTGCCGTCACCAGCCTCCATCGAGTGTCCGCCGTGCCGGACGTTCCGACTATGGTGCAAGCTGGCTATCCCGACCAACTTGGCTCGACGCCGCAAGCATTCCTGGTGCCGGCCGGCACGCCGAAGGCGATTGTCGATCTGCTTTACAACGAGACAAAGGCCATCGCCGCGATGCCGGACGTCAAGACCAAACTCGCTGCGATCGGCTTTGAGCCGATCGCCAACACGCCGGACGAGTTCGCCGCGGAGATCAAGGCTGAACTGCCAAAATGGAAGAAGCTGATCGAGGACGCGAATATTTCCGTGCAGTAGCGGGTATCGCGGTCAGACCGGGACCCGCAGACCCGCCCGCTCCAGGCGCGGCAACACCTCGGCGCGGAAATACGGCAGTTCGTCGGCATAGTTGACCAGCGATACAGCTATCCCGGTCAGCCCGGCGCGGCTGAGCTCGATCAACTGCCCCGCGATGTGATCCGGGTCACCGATGATCGGCACACCGCTGTTGCCGTGGGCAAACTGGCTGCGCTGACGCAGGAACTCCTCCAACGGCACGGTGTCGCGGGTGATGTTGCGGAGCGCCAGCAATTGATCGACCGCCGCCCAGTCGGCCTGATCGACCACGACGTGGTGATGATAGTCCTCGGCTTCCTTCATGGTCGGCCGGCAAGTGATGACTCCGACGGTGAACACGCCGATCTGGCGGCCCAGCGCAGCGGCCTCCGCCTTCACGGTGGCCACGCGCTGCGCGGTCTCCTCGACCGAAACGCGCGAGGACTGCATGAAGAAGGCGTCGCAGTTGCGCACGGCGAAGGCGCGGCCGACCGGAGAAGCGCCGGCGTTCATGATCACCGGCTGCGTCCCGCCATAAGGCTTAGGCTTGGCGCGCACGCTCTTCAGCTTGATAAACGTGCCATCGAAATCGAACTGCTCGGGGTCCGACCATATCCGTTTGATGGCGTCGATCCATTCTTGCGCATAGTCGTAGCGGTTGGCGTGGTCGCGCTGCTCGACGCCGAACATTTCGAACTCGCCCTCGTTCCAGCCGACTACGATGTTAAGCCCGAAGCGGCCTTCGCCGATGTGATCGGCGGTGACCATCTGCTTCGCCGCGATTATCGGATGAAACAGCGGAGCATGGACCGTCCCAAACACGGTGATGCGCCGGGTTGCCTGCAGCAGGCCGGTCGCCCATGTGATCGTCTCAAGCGTCGCCTCCTGGTAATCGGTGTCGCCGCCGTAACCCTTCCAGCGGCCGATCGGCAGCATAAAATCGATGCCGGCCTCATCCGCCATCCTCGCCAATCGCAGGTTATCGGCCCAGGTGCCGGACCAGCGCTCGGGCACCTTGGTCACCGCCCGGCCCGACGAGCAGTTGGCGCCGAACAGGCCGATCTTCAGCGCATTGCCGCCCGCGAGCAGGCTTCGCCGCGACAACGATGAGTTTGCATTCGGCACGATAATCCCTCAGGCTTGCTACAAGCTGGTCCGGACCCAATACCGGACGGCAGCGTCGTTGGCGACGCCAAATAAAGAACAAATCGAGGAAGCGACAGAGGGAGAAAATCCGATGACGACGATCGTGCGTACGCTCGTGCTTGCCGCGGCGTGTCTCGTTTCCGGTTCGGCGTTGGGCCAACAGTATCCGAACAAGCCGGTGAAGATCATCATCCCGTTCTCGGCGGGGGGCGTCACCGACCTTGGGGGCCGCATTATCGCGCAGCGGCTGTCGGAAAAGCTCGGGCAGCAGTTTTATATCGAGAATGTGCCGGGCGCCGGCGGCAACCTTGGCATGGCCCAGGCCGCGCGCGCGCCGGGCGACGGCTACACGGTGCTCATTTCGTCATCCAGCGTCACCGTGAACCCGAGCCTCTATCTGAAAATGCCTTTCGACGTGGAGAAGGATCTGATTCCGGTCACCAAGGCAGGCGGGTCGCCGAACTCGTGGCTGGTCCACCCGAGCTTCCCCGCCAACAACATGCGCGACTTGATCGAGCTGTTCCGAAAAGACCCCGGCAAATACAGCGTGGGCTCCCCCGGCGCCGGGACCACCCCTTCGCTTTCGATCGAGCAGCTCAAGTTCGACCTCCAGGTGGATTTCGTCACCGTGCCATTCGCAGGTGGCGGGCCGATGACGCAATCGTTGCTCGGAGGCCATGTGCCGATCTCCTGCGGCGCTATCGGCAATTCGGTCGAACTGATCAAAGACGGAAAAATCCGCGCGCTCGGCATCACCGACAAGAAACGGCTGGAGACCTTGCCGAACATCCCGACGCTCGACGAACTGGGCATAAAGGACCAGGAGGCCGAGACCATCGCCGGCGTGTTCCTACCGGCCGGCACGCCCCAGGAGATCGTCGACAAGCTGCAAACCGAAATCGCCGCCGTGGTTAAATCGCCCGACATCAAAGCGCGGCTGCTGGAGCTCGGAATCGTGCCCGAAGGCGATTCGCCAGCCAGCTTCGCCGCCTACGTGAAGGCCGACATCGCCAAATGGAAACGCGTGATCGAAGCCGCCAAGATTCCGAGGATATGAACGCGGTGAAGCCCGCTTCGCACTGCTCAATGACTTTATGAAACTTCCAACGAGAAAACTCGAAGCCCAAGGAGTTCTGGAATGAAGTGTCTTGCCCCGGCGCTGGCCATCAGCGCCGCCCTGCTGCTGTCAGGTCCTGCTATCGCTCAAGGCCCCGGCCCGGGCGGATGGCCGAACAAGCCGGTGAAGATCATCGTGCCGTTCGCGCCCGCCGGCCCGACCGACATCGCCGCGCGCCTGATCGCGCAGAAAATGTCCGACAACCTGAAGCAGCAATTCTACATCGAAAACCAGGCTGGCGCGGGCGGCAACCTCGGCATGGGCAATGCCGCTAAGTCGCCGGCGGACGGCTACACCGTCCTGTTTGTGTCTTCGAGCTATGTGGTCAATCCAAGCCTGTACCCGAAGGTGCCGTACGATCCCTACAACGACTTCAAACCGCTGACGGTGGCCGCAACCGCGGCCAACGTACTGCTGGTCAATCCCGAGGTGCTGCCCGTCAAGACGCCAAAGGAGTTGGCCGAACACGTACTCAAGAATCCGGGCAAATACACCTTCGCATCGGCCGGTACAGGCACCACGCCGCACCTGTCCGGCGAATTGTTCAAGCTCACCTTCAAGCTGGACACTGTACATGTGCCTTTCGGCGGCGCCGGTCCGGCGATCCAGTCGATCATCGCGGGTCACACGCCGCTGGCCTTCACTTCGCTGCCGCCAGCGGTCCCGTTCATCAAGGACGGAAAGCTGCGGGCGCTGGCCGTCGCCAACAAGACGCGTGTCGCCGTGCTTCCCGATGTGCCGACGCTCGCCGAGACCGGCATTCCCGATCAGGAGGCCGATACATTCCAGGCGGTGCTGGTCCCGGCGGGGGTGCCGCAAGACCTCGCCACCTTCATCTATCAGGAGGTCGTCAAGGCGACCAAATCGCCGGACGTGACGGCGAAGATGGAGCAGCTTGGGCTGGAAATCATCTGCAACACGCCGGAGCAGTTCACCCAGCAGATCAAGGTTGAGATCGCCAAGTGGGGCAAGGTGATCAAGGACGCTGGCATCAAGGTGCAGTAACAACGCAATTGCGACAAACGGCAAGACAACGACAGTCGTCATCACCGGGCCGCGCCGAAGGCGCGTAACCCGGCGATCCATCTCCTATCAAACTGCCTTTCGCATTAAGGTGGATCGCCGGGTCAAGCCCGGCGATGACGGCAGCGAACGTGGAAACGCCATCAGGACGCCCCGGGGGACAACAATGCGCATCGTCGATATTCGCGAGACTGCGATCCCGCTGAAGTCCGATCTCAGCAATTCGGGTTTCAATTTTTCGGAAATGACCACGTCGGTCGTCGCCGTAATCACCGACGTGGTCCGTGAGGGCAAGCCGGTCGCGGGCTTCGCTTTCAACTCCACCGGCCGCTACGCCTGCGGCGCGCAGATGCGCGCGCGGTTCGTCCCACGCATTCTGAAGGCCGATCCGAAATCGCTCATTAACGAGGCCGGCGACAACTTCGACCCGGAAAAGATTCTCGCGGTGATGATGCGCAACGAAAAGGCAGGCGGCCACAGCGAACGGTCGGTCGGCATCGGCACCATCGAGGTGGCGGTGTGGGACGCCATCGCGAAGATCGAAGGCAAACCGCTGCATCGCGTGCTGGCCGAGCGCTACAACGAAGGGAAAGTCCAAGACAAGGTGTTCTGTTACGTCGGCGGCGGCTGGTATGCGCCCGGCAAGACCACCCAGAATCTGCAAGACGAGATGCGTCGGCATCTGGATTCCGGCTACACCATGGTGAAGATGAAGGTCGGCGGCATGACGCTGGCCGAGGACATGAGCCGCATTGAGGCGGTGAAGACCGTAGTCGACAACCGCGGTATCCTCGCGGTGGATGCCAATTGCAAGTTCGAGCGCGACGAAGCGATCGCCTACGCCAAGGCAATGTCGCCGTACAAGCTGCGCTGGTACGAGGAGCCGTGCGATCCGCTCGACTTCGCCGCTATCGCAGCGGTGTCCGACGCCTATGACGGCGCGCTCTCGACCGGCGAAAACCTGTTCTCCACCCAGGACGTCGAGAACCTGGTGCGATTCGGCGGCCTTAAAGCCGCGCGCGGCGACATCATCCAGGTCGACCCGCCGCAAGCCTACGGCATCGTGCAATATGCGCGCACGTTGGACATGCTGGCGAAGCACAACTGGCCGCGCTCGGGCCTGTTCCCGCACGGCGGCAACCAGATGTCGCTGCATATCGCAGGCGGCTTCGGATTGGGCGGCGCCGAGTCCTACCCCGGCGTATTCGGCGCGTTCGCCGGATTTGCCGACGACGCCAAGCTCGAAAACGGCTTCCTCAAGCTGCCCGACCGGCCCGGCATAGGATTCGAAGGCCAAGCCGCGCTCTATAGCATAATGCGCGATCTCGTCGCGTAGCGTCTGTGCGGCAGGCTTGCTACGGTTCCCCGAATGCCCAATAGCAAGGCGCCAACCTGCAAAGAACTCTTCGCGCGCGAGCAACCTATGTTGCTGCCATGCGCCGATGATGCGCTGTCGGCGCGGCTGATCGAACGCGCCGGCCGCCGTGACGCCGCTCGGCGGATGGAGTAGAAACATCGCCCGGCGGCACCGTCGCTGGGCACATTTCCGTCATACCGCGTCCAGGACTTCGTCATGCCCCGACTACTGATCGTTCTCACGCTGCCGCCAGATGTCACCGAGCAGTATCGTTCCCGTCTTGCCAAAACATTCCCCGAGATTTCCGTCGATGTCGCGGCGACGGCCGACACCGCCGCCACCGCCCTGGCACAGGCCGACATGCTGGTCACCTTCGGGCAGATGATGAAGAACCTGAAGCTCGACTTCGCCCAAGCGTCCAGACTGAAATGGGTTCAGGCCCTCGGCACCGGGCTCGACGGCATAACCGACCAGCCTGCCCTGAAGCCGGACGTCACGGTGACCAGCCTGCACGGCGTCCACGGCGCGCCGGTATCGGAGGCGGCGCTCGCCTCGATGCTTGCGCTGAGCCGCGATCTGCCGGGTTTTGTCCGCGCCCAGGACGAGCATGCCTGGAAGCGCTGGCCGGCGAAGCTGTTGCAAGGCAAGACCGTCGGCATCCTCGGCATGGGGATCATCGCTGAGGCACTCGCGCCGAAGTGCAAGGCTCTGGGCATGACCGTGGTCGGCATCACGTCATCGCCGCGGCAGGCCGCGGGCTTCGACCGCGTTCATCCCGTAACCGAGCTTCTGACGGTGCTGCCGGAATGCGACCACCTTGTGCTGCTGACGCCCTATTCTCCGGCCACGCACCAGATGGTCAATGCCCAAGTTTTCGCGGCGATGAAGCCCGGCGCCTACCTGATCAATCTCGCGCGCGGCGGCGTGGTGGATGAGGATGCGCTGATGGATGCGCTCCGCTCGAAGCGGCTCGCCGGCGCTGCGCTCGATGTGTTCAACCAGGAGCCGCTGCCACCCGACAATCCGCTGTGGACGTTCAAGAACGTCATCATCACCACCCATCAGGGCGGCTTCTGCGACACCTATCCCGATCTCGCCATGCCGATCCTTGATCACAATGTCCGCTGCTTCCTTGACGGAAATCTCAAGGGCATGATGAACGTCGCGCGGGCAGCCGCATAGAAACCAAAAGGACCAGGCATCATGGCAAACGAACACTGGAAAAACTTCCCTCCGGTCCGCCGCGTCGTCACCGGACACGACGCCAACAACGTCGCCAAGGTTCTGATCGACGGACCGGCAACGAACCACAAGGGCGCCGAGGGGCGGTCCACCCTGATGTGGATCACCGATGAGAATCCGGCCGACGTCGGAATCGGCGAGAAGATCGAGGACATGGGCGCCCGCGTCGTCGGTACGCCGCCGCCGCCGAATGGCACCCGCTTCTGCGTGATCGACTTTCCACCCGGCAACCATGCGCACATGCATCGCACCGAGACGATCGACTATGTCATCGTCATCGAAGGCGAGATCGAGATGGACATGGACAATTCGACGGTGAAGCTCAAGCAAGGTGACATCATGGTCCAGCGTGGGACCAACCACGCCTGGGCCAACCGCAGCGGCAAGAACGCGCGGGTTGCCTTCGTGCTGGTGGACGCCAAGCCGCTCGGCATCGGAACGCCGGTTCTGGGCGCCGCCAGCGCCCGCTGACGAAGAGAGGTGACCATGATCCGCATTTTGGCAACCTTGGCGAGCCTGGTGGCCGTGTCCGCCGCGAACGCACAAACCTATCCCAACGCCCCGGTCCGGCTGATCGTGGCGACTTCGGCGGGCGGCGTAACCGACACCATGGCGCGCATCGTCTCGCAGCGGCTGACGGAATCGCTCAATCAGAGCGTGATCGTCGAGAACCGCCCCGGCGGAAATGGTTCGGTGGGTGCGATCGCGGTGGCGCGGGCTCCGACCGACGGGCTGATGCTTCTGGTCACCTCGGATGCCACCATTACCGCAAACCCGTCGCTGTCTCGCAAGCTCGGCTACAGCGCCAAGGACTTTACCCCGATCATCGTGCTCTGCCGCGCCACACCGGTGTTGGTGATTAACGCCTCAGTACCGGCCAGCAACGTGACGGAACTGATCACGCTCGCGAAGAGCAAGCCCGGCACACTGAACTATGGCTCCTACGGCGTCGGCACCTACGCACATCTCAGCATGGAGGAGTTCAAGCAGCGCACCGGCACCGATATCGTACACATTCCCTATCGCGGCGCGACGCCGGCGGCACAGGCGCTGCTCGCAGGCGACGTGTCGATGCTGCTGCTCAATCTCAGCAGCATCGAGGCTCACGAGAAGACCGGAAAGGTCAAAATACTCGCGGCTGCGGGCGAGCGGCGCGCACAGGCGAGGCCCGACCTGCCTACCATCTCGGAAGCCGCCGTGCCGGGATTCGCGACCAGCGTATGGTTCGCGCTGTTTGGGCCAGCCAACATGCCGGCCGACCTGGTGGCAAAGATCCACGCCGACGTCAGCAAGGTGCTCGACCTGCCGCAGACCAAGGAGTTTTTCGAGAAGAACAGCTTCGAACGGGTCGATCAGTCGCTGGCTGATTTCGCCAAGCTAGTCGAGCGTGATTCCAAACATTGGGAATCTCTGATCAAGCAGATCGGCGCGAGGGTGGACTGACGGGCGCGCGCCTCACCGGCATAATACGTCGCGCGGAAAGTTGTGAACGGAATGAATTCGACGGACCACGAAGTCATCGTTATCGGCGGCGGAATCGCCGGCATGGTTGCCGCCAACCGCGCGGCGGAGCTTGGACAACGCGTCGTCGTGCTGGAGAAAAGCACCGAAGAGCAATACATCTTCAATTCGCGCATCACTTACGGCACGTTCCATATCAACTTTACCAGCCCCGAGGCGAACGAGGATGAACTCGTCCGCAAGGTCGAAGCGGTCACCGAAGGATATGCGCGCGCGGACCTGTCCCGCGCCGTAGCCAAGGCCGGCCGCCGGTTGATGCAATGGCTGCGAGACGAAGGAATCGAGCTCACCGATCTGGGGCAGTATCACACCCATGTGCTGTCGCCGGTGCAACGCAGCGGCGCCGGACTGAAATGGGACGGATTCGCCGGTGACTTGGCGTTGAAGCGTCTGGAGGCCAATCTGAAAAAGCGCGGCGGGCAGATCCTCCGCGGCAGCAAGGCGGTGTCGCTTAAGCTCAACGCTGATGGGATCGGCGTTGAAATCGCGCAATCCACCGGCATGGCGACCCTCCACGCGAAATCCGTCGTCGTCGCCGACGGCGGCTTCCAGGCCAACCGCGACATGGTGCGCGCGCATATTTCCCCCGCACCGGAGAAACTCGTGCAGCGGCATGGCGGAACTGCCACCGGCGACGGTCTGCGCATGGCGCAATCGCTGGGCGCCGCCGTGACCAGCGAACTAGGAAATTTCTACGGCCATTTGCATGTGCGCGAGGCAATCGACAACGCCCAACTCTGGCCGCGTCCGCAAGCGGACGATGTCGCCGCCGCCGGCATTGTCATCGACGCTCAAGGCCGCCGCGTTGCCGACGAAGGCTACGGCGGTATCTATCTGTCGAATGCGATTGCGCGGCTGCCGGATCCGCTCGGCACCACGATCATATTCGATCAGGCGATCTGGGACGGGCCACCCGGCCGTGGCCATGTCCAGCCGCCCAATCCGCTGGTCGTCGAAGCCGGCGGCACGCTGCACCGCGCCGATTCGATCGCTGAGCTGGCGGGGCTGATCGGGGTCCCGCCGCAGCAACTTCAAAACATCGTCGCCGAGTACAACAACGCAATCGACGCGGGCACGCTGCAACAGCTTTCGCCGCCGCGACGGAACGATCCGGTCAAGGCATGGCCGATCCGGGTGGCTCCGTTCTACGCCATGCCGATTAGCACGGCGATCACCAACACGATGGGCGGTATCGTGGTGGACGCCGAGGCCCGCGTACTCGACATGACAGGTCTGCCTATTCCCGGGCTCTACGCCGCCGGCTCCACCGTCGGCGGAATCGATGGCGGGCCCCATTCGGGATACTTCGGCGGCTTGATCAAGGCGACCATCGGATTGCTCGCGGCCGAAACCATCGCGGCAACCCGCGCCTGAGACAATCGGCTTTCCTCCGCGCCTTGCGCCTCATCGTGGGCCGGGGCTAAGTTTCGGCCAACGGAGTGCAACATGACACGACCGACCACCCGACTGGCCACCATGTCGCATCGTGGCGGCACCCGCAGTCGCAGGCCGACGCCGGTATCAACTTCAAGCATTACGTCGAGATCGCGCAAACCGCCGAGCGCGGCAAATTCGACATGATCTTCCTCGCCGACAACATCGGCGTGCGCGAGGCGCACATGGAGGCGCTGTCACGCTCGGCGCAGTACATCGCCAACTTCGAGCCGATCACGCTGATCTCGGCGCTCGCCGCTGTGACCGAGCGCATCGGGCTGACCTGCACCGCGAGCACGAGCTACAACGAGCCGTTCCACGTCGCACGCAAGTTCGCGTCGCTCGACCACATCAGCGGCGGCCGCGCCGGCTGGAACCTGGTCACCTCGGGCCAGGCGGTCGAGGCCCGCAATTTCGGCCGCGATTTTCACTTCGGCCACGCCGAACGCTACCAGCGCGCCAACGAGTTCGCCGAGATCGTCGTCGCGTTGTGGGATAGCTGGGACGACGACGCCTTCCCGCGCGACAAGGAGTCAGGCCGGTTCTTCGACCCGGAGAAAATGCACTTCCTCAATCACGTTGGGCAGCACTTCAAGGTCAAAGGCCCGCTCAACATTCCTCGCCCGCCACAGGGGCGGCCGGTGATCGTCCAGGCTGGCACATCGGACGACGGCATGGATGTCGCCGCGCGGTTCGCCGAGGTGATTTTCAGCGCCAACCTTACGATCGATACCTGCCAGAAATACTTCAAGGAGGTGAAGGCACGGGCGCAGGACAAGTTCGGGCGCAACCCGGACCATCTCAAGGTGATGCCTGGCCTCAGCCCCTACGTGGGCCGCACCGAGGAAGAGGCCAAGGAAAAATACGGCTACCAAAACTCGCTGATGCACCCGATCGTCGCGCGGGAAATCCTGTCGACCGTGCTCGGCGGCGTCGATCTGACGCCCTACAACTTTGACGGCCCGCTGCCGGACAACCTGCCGATGTCGAACGGCAGCCAGAGCACCTTCAAATACGTCACCGACCTGGCGAAGAATGACAACCTTACCATGCGCCAGATCGCACAGGTGGTGGCCGGCGCCCGCGCCAAACTCGTCATGGTCGGCACGCCGAAGCAACTCGCCGACCAGATGGAGCAGTGGTACGTCGAGGAGGCCGCCGACGGCTTCAACATCATGCCGCCGTACCTGCCGGGTGCGCTCAACGATTTCGTCGATCTGGTAATCCCGGAACTGCAGCGCCGCGGCCTGTTCCGCACCGAATACACCGGCCACACCCTGCGCGAGCACCTTGGGCTGCCGCGCCCAGCGAGCCGCTACGCCCAACGCTCCAACGAGGCGGCGGAATAATCCGGCGCCTTACTTCTTGGGCGATTCAGTCCGATCCCGGTTGCGATCGAGTTCCCGGCGAATATAAGCGCCGAAATCAGCCGGGCTATTGCTCTCGACTGGATGCATACCGCTCGGAGCGAAGCGCGCGCGGAACGATTCTGTGCGAACGATCTCGTTCACATGCTTGTTGAGAAGGGCAACGACCGCTGGCGGGGTCTTCGCGGGCGCCACGAGGCCGACGAAGCCCTGATGAACGAACTTCGGAAATCCGCTTTCGACCATGGTCGGAAGCTCAGGCCAGCCCGGATCCCGCTTCTGCGCGGTTGAGGCAAGTCCTCGCACCTTGTTATCCGCCACCAGCGGCATGGCAGCTCCCTGAAATACAAAGGCCCCGTCGATCTCGCCGGCTACCACGGCGATGCCGGCCTGGGTGATGCCGCGGTACGGCACATCGACAATGTCGATGCCTGCCTCCGCGCCAAGCTGCGCGATGGCCAGCGCGTTTACCGTTCCCGCCCCGGAACTGCCGAAACTAAGCTTGCCGGGATTGGCTTTGCCATAGGCAATCAACTCGGCGACCGATTTGTAAGGCTTCGTTGGATTGCTGATGAGGATCAGCGCCGGGCCTTCGAGGATCATACCGACCGGTGCGAAATCGGCGACCACGTCGTAAGGCATCGCCATGCCCTGCGGATTGGTCACGTTCGCCGATGAGGTGACCAGCAGGGTGTTTCCGCTCGGTTCCGCTCGGGCGACGTAGGCTCCCGCCACCATGCCCGATCCGCCGACACGGTTTTCGATCACCACCGGCACACCGAGCCGCATTTGCAACTCTGGGGCGAGCGCGCGCGCCGGCAAGTCGGACAACCCGCCCGCCGGATACGAAACCACCAGCGTGATCGGTCGTCCGGCAAACAAATCCGCCTGCGCACCGACCGGCGTGTGCGCCGCCGCAGCGAACGCGGCGCCGATCATGGCGGAACGCAGTCCCCGCATCATAGGAGCTCTCGACCCTTGTCTGCCGATAGCGGTACTGAAGCGCAAATCCACCCGCAAGGCGGCATGGTGCATTGTCGCAATGCGGTCAGCGCCTTGTAGGCTGTCCGCGACTAACGCTAAAGTTCCCATCTGTCTTCCCACCCGACGAAAACACTCGCCGATGAACCAAACCCCACTCCTCGTGCCCGCGCTCGGCACCGTCTATGCGGCGCTGGCGCCGTGGGCCGAAGCGCTGCTGCGCTTCTTTGTCGGCTTTGCGATGATACCGCACGGGATGCGCATGTGCCTGGGTTACTTCCCTGGCACCGGCGGACCGATCAACACCGTGCAGGGCGTCGCGGGCCTCTACGACCGCAAGGGCTTCAAACCCGGCTGGCTGTGGGCTTATGGCACCGTGCTCACGCAGTTCTTCGCCGCACCATGCGTTGCTCTCGGCTTGTTCACGCGGCCGATGGCGCTCCCGCTGTTCCTGCTGCTCGCGCTGTCGGCCCACGATCACGGCAAGTTCGATGGCTGGTTCTGGAACCGGATGGGCTTCGAATATCCGGCGATGTGGGCGATCGGCGCGCTGTATTTTCTGATCAACGGCGGCGGATTGATTTCGCTCGATCATCTGCTGGGATTTGCATTCTAGGGAGAACTCCAATGGCCGACCCACTCGCTCAGGCACGGCACGACCTCGCCGTCGCCAACCGCGTCGTTTCGCTTGAAGGCATCATCGACGCGTTCGGCCACGTCAGCATGCGTCATCCCACCAAGCCGGACCGCTACCTGATCTCGCGCTCCCGCTCACCCGAGGTGGTGGAGGCGTCCGACATCTACGAATACACCCTCGACAGCGAACCGGTGTCGCCGCTGCCGGACGGCATCCGCGGTTACGGCGAACTTGTCATTCACGGCGAAATCTACAAGGCGCGTCCCGACGTCAACGCGGTCGCCCATCATCACTCCATGGCATTCCTGCCGTTCTGCAATTCCGGTGAGCCGTTGGTGCCGCTCTATCACATGGGCGCGCAGATCGGCGAGACGGTGCCGTTCTGGGATTCCCGCGACGAGTTCGGCGACACCTGCCTGCTGGTGCTCAAGCCCGAGGAGGGCCGCTCGCTCGCCAGGACGCTTGGGCCGAACTGGCTGGTGCTGATGCGCCGCCACGGCGCGACGGTGGCCGCAAAGAGCCTGACCGAACTGGTCTTCCGGTCGATCTACAGCGTCCGCAATGCCGAGCTTCAGCTCATGTGCAAGACGCAAGGCCACGCCCTGAGCCCCCTCACGCCGGGCGAAGCGAAGATGGCCTGGGACCGTAACTTGCAGCCACGTCCGCAGGCGCGCGCCTGGGAATACTGGTCTACGCGGCTGAAGAAGGCCGGCGAATATCCGGCCGGCCCACCGAAAAAATTATCCAAGGCGGCGCCCAAGGTGGCGCAAAAGCCCAGCGCGCGAAAAAAGTCAGCGCCGGCGGCCCGCGGCAAGAAACGTTAGGTGTAGCGCGACAATCTGGATGAGAACTCCGCGACAATCAGGATGGCCATTTTGGCGGTCGCGGCGAGGAGATGATTGTCGCGGCGCGACGATAACGCAAGCGATATTTTCGTGACGCGTGATTTGATTGTCGTGGAGC